>JBARGS010000169.1:0-11539 GCA_049798495.1 Candidatus Korobacteraceae bacterium
TCCGTCAAGGACGACGCCGACATCCGCGTAGTCATCCTCACCGGCGCGGGCGAAAAAGCCTTCGTTGCCGGCGCCGACATCGGCGAGCTGTCGCAGCACACTCCCGTGTCAGCCAAGGCCTACACGCATCAGGGACAGGCGATCATCGACTCCATCGAGAACCTGGGCAAGCCCGTGATTGCGTGTATCAATGGATTCGCGCTGGGCGGCGGCTGCGAGCTCGCCATGGCCTGCACCATGCGTCTGGCCAGCGAGAATGCCAAGCTCGGCCAGCCCGAGGTGAAGCTCGGCCTCATTCCCGGCTACGGCGGCACGCAGCGTCTGCCGCGGCTGGTGGGCAAGGGACTAGCCATGCAGCAAATCCTTACTGGCGAAATGATTTCCGCGCAGGAGGCACATCGCATCGGTTTGGTGAACGAAGTTGTGCCCGCGGCGGAGCTGATCCCCCGCGCCGAAGCTATTTCGGCGAAAATCATCGCCAACGCGCCGCTGGCGATTCAGTACGCGATGGAAGCGGTCAATCACGGGCTCGATCTCACGCTGGCCGACGGCCTGTTCCTGGAAGCCACGCTGTTCGGCGTCTGCTGCGCCACAGAAGACAAGAACGAAGGGACGAAGGCATTCCTGGAAAAGCGGCCGGCGCAGTTCAAGGGACAGTAGGCGGCATCCCGCCGATGGCATCCGCATTCGGAGACACATTCTGTGTCTCTCGATCCTGTTCGGGACAAGTGGAAACCACTCGCCTTCGCTGTCGCTACAATGGATGTATGGTTCGTTCGATTATTCTGCCTCGCCATGCCGGCAAGTCGTTGGACGACTTGCAGCCGGCACTTGAGTTCTTTCGTGCCTTGGGCTTCGCTTCCGGTAGTGAGTGCCACGAAGACGGTTGTCACGGCATTCAACTGTTGGCGCCCAGCGGAGGCATCGATTTGATCGCTTCCCAGTCGGAAGATGACGTCGATGTCGATCTCATGATCGAAGTTTCCGATGCCGATGCCGCCTGGAAGATCGCCAATGACTTTGGCGCTGAGGTCCGGCACGAAATTGCCGACACTCCTGACGGCGGTCGCCACTTCGAAATCGAAGTCGCCGGACTGTGGATTGGCTTCATCGCCCATGCCAAGCCGCCGGGCGACAGCCGCGGCATCGAAGGCCGTCTCGAGGCCACCGGCAAGCGCTTCGCTCTGGTTGTCAGCCGGTTTAACTCGTTCATCACCGAGCGCCTGCTGGACGGCGCGCTCCAGGCACTCCGACAATGTGGGACTTCGCCTGAGAACATCGCCATCGTCCACGTTCCTGGCGCATTCGAGATTCCCTCGGCCGCGCGGCAGCTTGCTGAAACCAGACAATACGACGCGATCATTTGTCTCGGCTGCTTGATCCGTGGCGGCACCTTGCACTACGAAGTGATCGCCAATGAGGTTACGCGCGGGGTGGGCCAGTCGGCGCAGGAGACGGGCGTGCCCCACGCCTTCGGCGTGCTGACTTGCGACACGCTGGAGCAGGCCATCGACCGCGCAGGACTGAAGGCGGGCAATAAGGGCTTCGAAGCGGGGTTGGCCGCTGTAGAAATGGCGTGCCTTAGGGAACAAGTTGCGAGCCGCGCGACGGTTGCGCCAGGCGGCTCGCGATGAGCAAGGCCGGCACTCGTCGCAAGTCGCGTGAACTGGCGCTGCAGATGCTGTTTCAGCTCGACATGGGCCGCCAGGACGTCGAGCAGGTGCGACTTACCTTCTGGAGCGAGCGCCAAGATCTGGACGAGAAGGTGCGCGAGTTCGCCGACGAACTGTTCCGCATCGCCGTCGAGCGGCGCGAGGAGATCGACCAGATCATCGAGCGCAATGCCGAGCATTGGCGCATGGATCGCATGGCGGCGGTCGATCGCAATCTGCTGCGCACCGGAGTGGCGGAGTTCGTTGGCTTTCCGTCGACGCCGCGTCCTGTGGTCATCAATGAGGCGTTGGAAATCGCTCGCCGCTTCTCAACTCCCGAGTCCGTACAGTTCATCAACGGTGTGCTCGACAGCGCCGCCCGCGAACTGGGCGGGAAGAAAAAATAACCACGATGCACTAACCCTGTCGCGCTTGCCTCCTACGGCACAACGGTAACCAGATTCGGTGGAGTAGCGTTGCCGTTGGTGTCCTTCAGGCCGACGGCGATCTGCTGCACATCCGAATTGCTGGCCACGGCGATGCGATGCACCGTCCCATCGCTGGTGCCCACATACAGCTGCGTGCCGTCAGAGGTGACGCCGCCGCTGAAAGCTGTGGCGCCGCCGGCATAGGGAGTCGCCGCGGGCGCGAAGGTTGGCAGGTAGAAACTCAGCAGTTCAGGCAAGTCGCTGATGATCCAGGCGTGCGAGCTGTTGGGACTCACGATCAGCTGCTGCGCGTTGAACGCACCCGCTCCCAGATCGTAGTTGACGAGTGAACTCGGAGTTGTGACCGGGCAGCCCGGGCTCAAAGTGCTGGCGGTGGAAACCACGTCGATGTTCGGCGAATCGGCGGCTACCGCTCCCGTTCCGTTGGGAAGCGCTTTCACGAGCGTGGGAGCATTTGCGGGCAAGATGTCGACGCGGCTGCTGCTGCAGGTCGAGCGCACATCAATGGCCGCCCCGCTGGTGGTGGTGATGTAGGTAAGTCCGCCCTGCGCCATGATGTCCAGGGCCGTCGGATTGTAGGTCAGCGTGCTCACAAAGGGCGCGGAGATGGGATATCCGTTGAGCAGCGAAATGCCGGCCAACTCCGAAACCGCCAAACTGTCGGGCGTGTACGCGGCGGAACTCGTCGTCGCAGCGAATCCGAAGCCAAGCGTCTGCGTGGCCAAGTCGAAGTAGTAGATGGCGTTGGTGAAGACGTCCGACAGCAGCATGAAGGTTCCATCGGGCGAAATCGCGATGATCGCGCCGTCGACCGCATAAGTAGTAAGGCTGCCGCTGGCCACGTCAACCACCATCAAACCGAAGGGTGATCCCAGATACAGCGTTGTACCCGCCTGGTTGGCCATGATCGAATTCGGTATGGCGGGCAGGCTGATGGGTGTGCCGGCCTGATTCGTCGCTGTGCTGATGGGCACTAACATCTTGGAGTTCGTGCTGGCAGCGTACACCGTGGTCTGCGAGCCGCCGGACACAGTGACCGTCGCAACATTCAGGCTGTACTGCGGTTGCATGAACAAATTGCAATTAAAGTTGCACGACGCGGTAATGGTTGTTGTGCCGGGAGCAACCGCGGTGACGGTGGCGACATTACCGCCCGTGCCGGCCGCGACCGTAGCCACGGCTGGTGTCGAGGACCCCCAGGTTATGGTCGGCGTAATGATCGTGTTGTTGGTGTCGACAACATCGGCCGTCAGCCCCAGCGTGGCGGTTCCACTCAACGTGAACGAAGTGTTCCGGTTGCCGCTGCCGTGCACGAAGATGTAATTCACCCCACAGGTGGAGTAGGGAGTTCCAACGCTGTTCACTCCGGAGACGCTGGCGAATACGGTGGTGGTGCCCGGTTGGCCGGCGGTCAGGACACCGCTGCTGTTATTTCCCGCGATAGTGGCGTTGTTGGAACCGAAGGCGAAGGGACCGACGGTGGAGGTAATGTTGCACGGCGAAGAAACTGAGCAGCCCGGCGCCGACGTGCTGAGAGCAACTCCGTAAATACTTACTGCTTGTCCCATGGAGGTGCAGCTTCCCACGCGCGCGATCACTTGATCGACTTTTTCGTGGACGTAGAGAGTCGCGGTAGCTGTGACGCTGGGTGTCGCCGTTGCCGTCGCCGTGATCGTAACCTGCCCCACTCCCGAGGAGTTGCCGCTGGAGTTGCAGTCGATGAATGCGGAATCCCACTGCCCGCCGCAGACCAGTCCCCCGGTGGAGACGGTCGCAACACTGGTGTTGCTGCTGGTGAAGCTGATGTCGGCCGCGACGGCGTTGCCGGCAGAATCTTCGGTGATGGCGGACAGCGTTGCCACACCGCCTTCGTTCAGCGAGATTGAGGCCGGCGTCAGAATAATCTGCGTAGCCGTCCCGGTCGTACTGCTGCCGCCACCGCAAGCCACCAGGAACGAAAGAGAGAGAACCGCTGCCACCGCAGCCAAGACAGAGACCGCTGAAACCCGCTGCATGTATCCTCCCCGCCGGCGGTACTGGCCGGCGGATGCACAGACCGCATTATCGCAAAGAAAAACCTCAGTGTAGAGGCTGGCTTCGGAATCAGCAAGCAGGCCGGCGGTGCGGGCCGGTGAAGAATCTCGAAACGGCTGAAATGTGAAACCCTGGCGCCGCCACGGAGTTGTGCCTTGCAGCTGCCAGTTCTACAGCCCGCCCGTCCGGCCGCGAACAAACTCGCATGCGCTTCTCGCTATGCCATCAATCTTCCCCTGGCCGGTTAGCGCTCCGTGTGCGCCCGGATCGTCGCTGCGGGACACGGCAAATCTTCGCTCGTCGGAGCCGAGTCCGCGGCCGAGTTCCAGAAACAACCACCAGGTACGCCGTGAATTCAAAGGCCGCTGATGCTCGGAAAAATTGAGCGTGAGCAGGGTAAGGCCGCTGCACGCCGGCTCGGAGGCAAAGGCCTTCGCCAGTTGGACGTCGGATGCCACGATTTCAGCCCGGGGATCGGCCGCGCACAAAGCAACGCCTTCCCACGCCCGAGACTGGCAATCGTTGGCTGCCTGATTCACGCTCCATTGCTCATTCAAAATCACAACGGCGTTTCTCCGCTCCTTACATCCGCACAAACCAATGACCGCCAGCAGCATCGTTCCCAGGATGATTACTCGCATATTCCCCTATTGTAGACATGAGTGCGCTCTCGCTTACCAGCGATTCGTTGCTGAGTAGCGGTTGTGGACACGCCTTCCGCTCGGGGCTATTGACGGAGTCAAAGTCGCTCGAAAAGACGACACGGGAGTGATATGGTTCCACCACTCGGTAAGCAAGTGGAGTGCGATCTTCAGCCATGCACGATCGCTGCCGCAGCGATTCCGCTGCACGGGACGGTCTACAAGCTGACCAATGCGAACGGAACCTGGACGTACAGCTCGCTGCACGACTTCAATTACTCTGGCGGCGATGGTTCGACCCCGTACGGCAGCGTCGTGCTCGACGCGGCCGGAAATGTCCACGGCACGACCGACTCCGGCCCTGAGCCGGTGGGACATGGCATTGCTTTCGAGATCGCGCCGTAAAGAGTAGTAGCACGCCACATTGTGGGACACCCACGGCAGCGAAGCTTCCGCTCACGGAAGCCCGCGCTGAACTGCGAAGGGGAAGAACGATACCTTCTGTTTGCGAAATCGGAAACGGCGCGACTGCTCTCAGGAAATCGCCGTTTCATCCTGCTGACCATCCAGGTGGTTGTGCCCGGCGATTGACGTGGGGAAAAACCGTGCTACACTTCTCGCCGCTCCGCTGTCCCGCTCCCGCCATGTTACCTGGAGGTACTATGAATCGCTCATCGTCCGCCACCCTTGTTGTAATTTCAGCTGCGGTTTTGCTGCTTACAGGCTTGGCCAGCGCACAGGCGTTCTGGCCGCAGTGGGGCCGCACTCCGCAACACACAGGTGTGGTACCCGTCGCCGGGCAACCGCTGAATAACAAACTTGCCGACATCATCTACGACCCCTTTACCCAGCAGGAACAAAACGAGAGTGGCGGCGAACTGCTCGCGCACTATCAGTCCACTCTCATCGATGCCAACGGCACCAGCTTCTACATGGTGCAGAAGACTGGGCATTATCCCTCCTGCCTGCCGACAGGTCTGTGGGTCTACGGCTTCCCGTGCGGGCCCAATGCGTGGAACCGCCTGCAGTGGAACGTGGTGCGATGGGACTGGCAGAGCGGGCCGGTGCAGGCCTGGATTTTTCCCACCGATTGGAAACCGGAGCCGAATGCGACCAACGCCTTGTTGGGGTACGTAGGCCTTGATGGCTGGGAACCGGTCTTTCACCCTGCACTGGCCAATGGGTTTCTCTACGTGCCGGGCGCGGGCGGTACGGTGTGGAAGGTGAACACCAGCACCGGACAGGCCCAATCGCATATCAATCCCTTCTCGGGCGGTAGTGTCGATCCCGCGAGCACATTCGTTGCCGGCCCGTTGACCGCCGATGCCAACGGCAACATTTATTACAACGTCATCGAGCTGAACGTGAATGGCAACCCCTGGAACCAGAACGACGTAGCCGGGGCATGGCTGGTGAAGATTACGCCGTCTGATTCATCCGGTACGGTGACGTTTGCCGCGCTGGTCCCGCAAGCGCCCCCAGGCAATTCCACCAGGTGCGAAGGGACCTTTTTCAACCTGAATGACAATGGTATTTCGTTGCCCTGGCCTCCAGCGGGAGTGTCCAGCCCGCACAGCGAACTCTGCGGATCGCAGCGTCCAGCGGTCAACGTCGCTCCCGCGGTTGCGCCGGACGGCACCATCTACACGGTGAGCATCGCGCACTTCGACCAGGTGATGTACGCGTACCACCAGCTCGCTTACCTGGTGGCGGTAAATCCGGATCTCACGCCCAAGTGGGCTTCGTCGCTGCAGTATCGCTTGACCGATGGCTGCGGCGTATTGCTGCCGATTGCGCCGCAGGGCGACAACATGGAGCCAAGTTCCTGCCGCTACGGCACGGCCGTCGGAGTCGATCCCACCACCAATGCCAGGGGATCGGGTACCGTCACCGACTTAGCATCATCTACGCCGACCGTTTTGCCGGACGGCTCGGTGGTTTATGGCGCGACCGACAATTACAACTACAGCCGCGGGCACCTCTTTCACTTCGACAGTCAAGGGAACTTCATCAACTCGTACACCTTCGGCTGGGACTCGACGGCAGCGGCCTACCAGCATGACGGCACCTATTCGGTCGTGATCAAGGACAATCACTACGGGGGCTCGGCCTACTGCTACTTCCAGAATCCGGTTTGCGCGGGAATCCCGGACGGACCATATCTGGTTTCCCAACTGGATGCGAATCTTCAGGTGGAATGGTCCTTCCAGAACACGACCTTCGACTCAGACCACCCCAATGGCTACGAATGGTGCGTAAACGCGCCGGTGATCGACGACACTGGGCTGGTCTACATCACCAGCGAAGATGGAAACATCTACTCCGTTCCCCAGGGTCACCACGGCATCTTCACCCAATGGCAGCAGAAACTGTTTCTGAAGGAGGCGTTGGGCGCGGCCTACACGCCGCTGTCCATTGGAGCGGACGGTAAGGTGTATAGCCAGAATGACGGTAATTTGTTTGTCGTGGGCCAGTAGGATGTTGGTGAGGCGGCGGGTCGGCTCGACGTTTTGAGCTGATCCGCTGCCCATGGCTTGAAGTGGTTGACGACACCCGAATCCGATTGCTATATTAAGAAGGTTCTGCGAGTTATCTTTGGCCTGCCTGTAGTGTCTGGCTGTGCTGCTGTGATCTCCATCCTGTAGAATGGTTTTGCAGGATCCTCGCTGAAACGTGTCTGCGCTACCGTTGGACTTTCCAACGGGTATGCAGGCCGAGGCAACGAAACGGAGCGCCCTCGTTCCCGACCTCCGCATCCGGCAAGAGCTGGTTTGCGGAACGACCACGGCGTCACCGTCGGCTGCCTAACCTGATCGGAAACCAAAATTCCCTGGAGTAACGCGGGGAAGTATGGGCACAGTGGCTCAGCGGCCACCAAAAGCGATTGCCTAGCCCATGCAGGGTCAGATTGTTCGCCGCAGCCTTTCTCCTATTTGCTAAGGCGCGAGAGGAAAAGCGGGGATGCTGGGGCTATGACAAGCGAGCGCCGTAGGCGCGGAATATCTTAGCCCAGCGCTTCAGCGCTGGGTGGGCGAATGTTAGTAGCCAAGTCCCGTAGGGACGACATAGGTTATAGCGGGCTTCAGCCCGCGATGGATTGGCGGCCCAGAGCCGCCGTGAAGAATTAAGGAGCTGCACAGAGTGCCTACTTTTAATCAATTGGTGCGCAAGGGACGGACGGCGCCGAATTACAAGACGGCCAGTCCGGCGCTGCAGTCCTGTCCGCAGAAGCGCGGTGTCTGTACCCGCGTGTACACCCAGACGCCGAAGAAGCCGAACTCCGCATTGCGCAAAGTCGCTCGCGTTCGCCTCACCAACGGCATCGAGGTTACGACTTACATTCCGGGCGTCGGCCACAATTTGCAGGAGCACTCCATCGTGCTGATCCGCGGCGGCCGTGTGAAGGACTTGCCGGGCGTTCGCTATCACGTAGTGCGCGGCACGCTCGATTCGGTCGGCGTCGCCAATCGCAAGCAGAGCCGCTCCAAGTACGGAGCCAAACGGCCGAAGGCGTAAGGGATTGTCTCAGGGCGCAACCGATGGCGCCGTAAACAGCAAGGCTGGAACACAAGGTTTGTGTCAGGGCACGACTTCAGTCGTGCCGCAAAGGCCTAAATAATTTTGTGGGGCTTTAGCCCCGGTAGGTTGTTCGAGGTTCTATGCCGAGAAAAGGACATATCGCGAAGCGTGAGCCGCTGGCAGATCCGATCTACCAGTCCACGCTAGTCAACAAGTTTGTGAACTCCATGATGTGGGACGGCAAGAAGTCGACCGCCCAGACCATTTTTTACAGCGCCATGAAGAAGCTGGAAGACAAAGGTGGCGACGAGGCCATCAAGCTGTTCAAGAAGGCCGTGGAGAACGCCAAGCCAGTGCTGGAAGTGAAGACTCGCCGTGTGGGCGGCGCCAACTACCAGGTTCCGGTCGAGGTGAATGCCGACCGCCGCACCTCGCTGGCGATTCGTTGGATCCTGACCTACAGCCGCGGACGCGGCGAGAAGGGCATGATCGACAAGCTGGCCAATGAGCTGCTCGACGCCGCCAATGGCAAGGGTGCAGCCATTAAGAAGAAGGAAGATGTGCACCGCATGGCCGAGGCCAACAAGGCCTTCGCGCACTATCGCTGGTAACAGCAGGTCCCTCCGCTCGGGCTAAGGCCCTCGGTCGGGATGACACAAAGAACGAGCCCAAAGGGCGAAAGTAATTAGCCCAGCGCTTCAGCGCTGGGTAGGCGAAGAATCAAGGTCCGAGTCCCGTAGGGACGACACAGATTCACCGCGACCTCGGTCGCACAGCAGGAAACGGAAAAGATTGTGCCCAGACAGGTTCCATTAGATCGTTGCAGAAACATCGGCATCATGGCCCACATCGATGCCGGCAAGACCACCACCACGGAGCGCATCCTGTTCTATACGGGACGCACGCACCGCATTGGTGAGGTTCATGAAGGCACTGCGACGATGGACTGGATGGCGCAGGAGCAGGAGCGCGGCATCACCATCACCTCGGCCGCCACCACCTGTGTCTGGAAAGATATTCGCATCAACATCATCGACACGCCCGGCCACGTTGACTTCACCGCCGAGGTGGAGCGTTCTCTGCGTGTGCTCGATGGCGCCTGCGCCGTGTTCGATGCTGTCCATGGCGTGGAGCCGCAGTCGGAAACAGTGTGGCGCCAGGCTGACAAGTATGGTGTGCCGCGCATTTGCTTCATCAACAAGATGGACAAGATGGGCGCCGACTTCGAGCATGCGGTCGACACCATCCGCAAGCGCCTCAACGCACGTCCGGTCGCGATTCAGCTGCCCATCGGCCAGGAAGACAAGTTCAAGGGCGTGATCGATCTTATGGCCATGAAGGCGATCGTGTGGAACGACGAGAGCATGGGCGCCGAGTACGAAGTGGAAGAGATTCCCGAAGAGCTGAAAAAGAAGGCGCAGGCCTACCATCAGATCCTGGTCGAGACCGTGGTCGAGAACGACGATCAAGACGAGTTGATGCACAAGTACATCGAAGGCGAAACCATCGGCGAAGCCGAGCTGAAGGCCGCCCTCCGCCGCGCCACCTTGAAGATGAAGGTCTTCCCGGTGATCTGCGGAACCGCCTTCAAGAACAAGGGTGTGCAGCCGCTGCTCGACGCGGTCGTGGATTATCTGCCTTCGCCGGTCGACGTGCCTCCGGTCAAAGGGATCAATCCTGATACGGGCGGGGAAGAAGAGCGGCCGGCCGAGGATAAGGCCCCGTTCTCGGCATTAGCTTTCAAAATCATGACCGACCCGTTTGTCGGTCAGCTCACCTTCATCCGCGTGTACTCAGGCCAGTTGAAGCAAGGTGACAGCGTTCATATCAGCGGACGTTCGCGCTCCGAGCGCATTGGCCGCCTGCTGAAGATGCACGCCAACAAGCGCGAGGACATTACCGAGATCTATGCCGGCGACATTTGCGCCTGTGTTGGCTTAAGGCACATCACCACCGGCGACACCATTTGCAATGAAGACCATCCCATCATTCTCGAGTCCATTGAGTTCCCGGCGCCGGTGATATCGGTTGCGGTTGAGCCCAAGACCAAGAGCGACCAGGAAAAGATGGGCGTGGCGCTGGGCAAGCTGGCGCAGGAAGATCCTACCTTCAAGGTCAACACCGATCCCGACAGCGGACAGACCATCATCAGCGGCATGGGCGAGCTCCACCTGGAGATCATCGTTGACCGCATGATGCGCGAGTTCAACGTGCAGGCCAACGTGGGCAAGCCGCAGGTGGC
Organism: Candidatus Korobacteraceae bacterium; assembly: GCA_049798495.1. Classification (GTDB taxonomy): domain Bacteria; phylum Acidobacteriota; class Terriglobia; order Terriglobales; family Acidobacteriaceae; genus Bog-257. The sequence continues at coordinate 10,538 of JBARGS010000169.1, forward strand.
TTATCGCGAGACCATTCGCAAAGAGGCGAAGGCGGAAGGCAAGTACATCCGCCAGACCGGTGGCAGCGGCCAGTACGGTCATGTGCGCATCCGTCTGGAGCCGAATGAGCCGGGCAAGGGCTACGAGTTCGTGAACGAAGTTGTCGGCGGCGTGATCCCCAAGGAATTCATCAAGCCGGTGGATCAGGGCATCAAGGAAGCCATGGAAGGCGGCGTTCTTGCCGGCTACGAAATGGTGGACGTGAAAGCCACGCTTTACGACGGCAGCTATCACGACGTTGACTCGAACGAAATGGCCTTCAAGATCGCCGGTTCGATGGCGTTCAAGGAAGCCGCGCGCAAGGCGAGTCCGGTGCTACTGGAACCGGTGATGTCGGTCGAAGTGGTTGTGCCGGAAGAGTACATGGGCACCATCATTGGCGATCTGAGCAGCCGTCGCGGACGGATCGAAGGCATCGAGCATCGCGCCGGATCGCAGGTGATCAAGGCGATGGTGCCGCTGGCTGAGATGTTCGGCTACGCCACCAACATGCGTTCCAACACCCAGGGCCGCGCGACCTTCAGCATGCACTTCTCGCGCTACGAAGAAGCGCCCCGCGCGGTAGCCGAGGAGATCGTAGCCAAGGTGCAAGGCAAGAGCCCGGCGGGAACAAAGTAGCTTTGAAAGGGCACGGCTTTTAGCCGCGCCGATGAGAGCGATAGCGCGAAGTTTGATTTGTGTCAGGGCACGACTTTAGTCGTGCCGATAGAACGGCAATAACAAAGATGGGGCTTCAGCCCCTGCTAGACATACGGAGCTCCAATGGCGAAAGAGAAATTTGACCGCAGCAAGCCGCACGTAAATGTTGGGACGATCGGGCACATCGATCATGGCAAGACGACGTTGACGGCGGCCATCACCAAGGTTTTGCAGAAGCACAATCCCAAGATCGTGTTCCGCTCGTTCGACTCGATCGACAACGCGCCGGAAGAGCGCGAGCGCGGCATCACCATCGCGACCGC
>JBARGS010000170.1:0-24945 GCA_049798495.1 Candidatus Korobacteraceae bacterium
CGGCAGCGTCATCTTGCCGGTGTGCATTTGGATGCCGACAATGAAGCGCGCGTCACGCAGCAGCGCGTCTTGCAGTTGACCGATGCGCAGCTTCAGATCGCCGTTGCCATAACCCTCGTCCAGCATCATCTGTTCGGTGTAGTGCGCCCAGCCCTCGGAGTTGGAGCCGCAGCCGATTAGCTTGCGCACCTTCGACGGCGCCTGCTTGATCCAAAGAAATTGCGTGTAGTGCCCGGGATAAGCCTCGTGCACGGCGGTGCTGATGATGGTGCCGCGGTTGAAGCCTTCCATCCAGCTCTTCGTCTGCGCCGCCGGCCACGTGGGCTCGGGCAGGGTCACGTTGAAGTACGCTTCGGTCGCCTTGTTTTCATAAGGACCGGGCGTATCCATCGAGGCGCTGCTGAGAGCGCGGCCGAAGGGTGGCGTTTCTTCCACGATGGGCCGCACGTCGGAAGGAAGCTCGATGATCTGCTTCTGCTGGATGAAGGTCACCAATCCGTTGAACGTATCGCGGAAAGTTTGCAGCAACTGGTCGGGCTGGGGATGGTCCTGCTCGAGTTGCTCCAGAATCTGCTCCGGCGTTTTGCTGGGATCGATTTGCGCGGCGACCCGCTTCAGCTCCGCCTGGTTCTTATGCAGATCGTCGTAGCCCATCTGCAACAGACGATCCAGCGGAATGTCGACCATCTCTTCGTACTGCAGCTTCTTGCGATAGAGATCGGCGCCGATGCGGAAATCGCCGTTCGAAACCGGCAGCAAATCATTCTTCAGAAAGTCCCGGTATCGCTGAAGCTCGAAGATTACCTTGTCATTGGAAATTTTGAACTCGGCCAGCAGTTTGCGATCGGTAACGCTCTTGAAGGCCTCCGGCACATCGTTCTGGAAGAAGCTGATGATGCCGGGCATCTGCTCCAGCGCGATTTCGGTGTAGATCTTCGGAACGTCTTTCAGGTTCGACTTCGCGACGGCGAAATTCGCCGGCATCTTCTGCTCGCGCGCGATCACCGCCTTCAACCGCTCCTCCGGTGGAGCGAAGTTGCGGCTCATCAGGATGAAGATGCTGTACGTCGGACTGCTGGAATAGGTGTCGGGATTGCGTTGCCAGCTGCGAATTTCCTCGAGTTCCAGCAAACGCGCGTCGATGGCGTTGGACACCATGGTCAAATCAGCTCGCTGATCTTCGCTGAGGTTGGCCACGGGAAATTTGGCGAACTTCTGTTTCTGCTCGAGGAGAAATGCGATTTCGCCGTCGCGCGACTTCCGCGAGAAGTCCTCCAGCATCAGGTCGTACTGATGAAAGCCGTCAGCCGTCGCTTCCGTGGGGTGAAACGGAAAGTAGCCGTCGAAGTACTGGTCGATGAGTTTGTCGTAATCGGCGGTCGAAGCTGCGCCGCTTGCCGAGGGTTGCACTGAGGTGGTCTGGCTCATAGCGACATTACAAAAGAGAAGCGCCGAAACCAGCGCTGTTAAAACTCTCATTAGAACCCATCTCCTAAATCATTCTGGTTCGTATCAGGGCACGACTTCTAGTCGTGCCGAACGAGGAGCAGTAAACATTCAGGCTTTAGCCTCTGCAAAATCTGCATTGGGCAGGGGCTGAAGAGACTGCGTGAGAACCTCTGCCGTCCCTACGGGACTCGGGCTCATTTCCCACTTTACCCAGGACTCCGCTTCGCTACGTCCTGGGCTAACTGCACTTCCACCCCTCCGGGGTTCTATTGTCGCTGGCCGTGCTCCACTGCCGAAGACCGAGGTTGGTTCTCATACAGACTCTGAAGCCCAGTTCGAAATGCCGAGTTATGGCACGTCTAAGAGACGTGCCCTGATACAAAGCAAATTAAGAGGTCGTTCTTACAGTACCGGCTGCTGCTCGCCCGCCAACTGCTCCAGCAGCGACTTTAGCCGCACCAAAACCTGCTCTGGCTGTTTTTCTTTCAGCGAGAACTTCAACACACCGGCGGGCGTGAACTGACTACCTTTCTCGCCGGCGACGAAGCGCGCCAGACGCTCGGGATCGACCGTCGCCTTTTCCGTGAAGCGAATGCTGACTGCCTCTCGCCGCCGCTCGATCTGCGCTATTCCCATGCGCTGCGAAAGCAACTTCAGTGCGGCGTACTCCAGCAGATTGCGCACTGGCGGCGGTGGCGTACCGTAGCGGTCGCCCAACTCGCCCGCCACATCGGCAAGCTGCGACTCCGATTCCACTCCCGCGACACGCTTGTACATCCGCAGGCGCTGATTCTCTTCCGCAATGTAGTCGGACGGAATGCGGATGTTCAGCCCGAGGTTCAACTGAGTCTCGGGCGTCTCCTCCTGCACTTCGCCCTTCAGCTCGCGTACCGTTCGCTCCAGCATCGTGGTGTAGAGCTCGAATCCCACCGCTTCGATGTGCCCACTCTGCTCGCCGCCCAGCAGATTCCCGGCGCCGCGAAGCTCCAGGTCGAGCGCAGCAATCTTGAATCCCGCTCCCAGATCACTGAATTCTTTAAGCGCCGCCAGACGCCGTCGTGCCAGCTCGCTCAGTTCGCGGTCGGGAGGAATCAGCAGATAGGCATAGGCCCGGCGATCGGAGCGGCCCACGCGTCCGCGCAATTGATACAGCTCCGACAGTCCATGACGGTCGGCGCGGTTGATGATGATGGTATTACAGAGTGGGATATCGAGTCCGTTCTCGATAATCGTGGTCGCGACCAGGATATCGGCTTCGTGCCGCATGAAGGCTAGCATGATGCGCTCCAGCTCGGCCTCCGGCATCTGGCCGTGACCGATCAGGATGCGCGCCTTCGGGGCCATCTCGCGCAGCTTGCTGGCAATGTCGTAGATGCTGTCGACGCGATTGTGCACGAAGTACACCTGGCCGCCGCGCTCCAACTCCTTCTCGATGGCAGAGCGCAACAGCTTCTCGTCCCAGGCGGCGACTACCGTCTGAATCGCCATGCGATCTTTTGGCGGCGTCTCGATCACACTCATGTCGCGCAGGCCGAGCAGCGACATGTGCAGGGTGCGCGGGATCGGCGTGGCCGACATGGTGAGCACATCCACCTCGCGCCGAAGCTGCTTCAGCCGCTCCTTGTGGCGCACGCCGAAGCGCTGCTCCTCGTCGACGATCACCAGGCCGAGATCGCTGAACATCACATCCTTCGAGAGCACACGATGCGTGCCGATCACCACATCCACTTGTCCCGCTTCGAGTTTCGCGATCGTCTCCTTCTGTTGCTTGGACGTGCGGAAGCGGCTGAGCATATCGATCTTGATGGGAAATGCGGCGAAGCGCTGGCGGAAGGTGTTGAAGTGCTGAAACGCGAGAACCGTGGTCGGCGCCAGCACGGCGACCTGGCGATTGTCGCTGACCGACTTGAAGGCGGCGCGCATCGCGACTTCCGTTTTGCCGTAGCCCACATCGCCACAGAGCAGGCGGTCCATCGGCGTGGCTGCCTCCATGTCGTGCTTCACATCGACAATGGCGTTCGCCTGATCTTCGGTTTCGTTGAACTCGAAGCTGTCTTCAAACTCGCGCTGCCATTCGCTATCAGCGGCGAAGGCGTGGCCCTCGGCGGTCTTGCGCGCGGCGTAGAGCTTTAACAGTTCCTCGGCCATGTCCTTCATGGCCTTCTTCACGCGCGCTTTGGTCTTCTGCCACTGCTGCGTGCCCAGACGATTCAATACTGGCTTGACGCCTTCGGACGAGCGGTATTTCTGTACCAAATCCAAACGGGTGAGAGGAACGTAAAGCCGCGCACCTTCCGCGTACTCCAGGATCATGAACTCCGCGGTGCCGCCGTCGTCCTGCGGAATTTCTTTGAGGCCTTGATACTGCCCGATGCCATGCTCGACATGGACCACGTAATCGCCCACGGCAAGGTCGCGAAAATCGGAGAGAAAGGCAGAGATCTTCGACTTCTGGCGCTGCGGGCGGCCCGGGGAAAACTCTGCCTCGTCAAACAGGTCGCGCGCGCCGAAGACGACCAAATTGGCCTCGGGCAGGACCACGCCTTCGGGGATATAGGCCTTGACGATCGCCGTCGCCGCGACATCTTCCGCGAAATATGCGGACTCGTCGACAAAGACTTCATTGCCTGGCCGAGGGGTTCGACTACCGATGCGAAACGACAGGTTGTACTCGTTGAAGACGTCGGCGAGGCGCTCGACTTCACCCGTGCTGGAGACAGCGAAGACCACGCGCTTGCCTTCGCGCGCCAGCCGTCCAACTTCTTCGGTCATCGCGGCGACCGATCCGTGAAAGCGCGTCGTGGGCTGCGTTTGCATCGTGATGTGTTCGCTCTCGTCGCCGCCCTCGATGCCGAGCTGCTCCACCGCAACCGTCGCAGCTTGATCGAGGCGCGCTTGCCACTGCTCAGGAGGAAGGTAAAGATCATCGGGCCGGACCAGATTTCCAATGAGGCTGCGGTCGTGCGTCTCACCGATTCTGGTCCACCAAACGTCCTGCGATTCCGTCAGAGCGTCCGGCTCATCGAGCACGACAGTCGCATTGGGCAGCAGATCGAAGAAAGTTTCCTTTGCGCCGGCAATGGGCGCATATAACTCCCAGCCGGGAAACACGGCCACACCGGTCGCTCGCACCGTCTGCTCGATCACTTCCTCGCTGCCGGTGAGGCGCTCACCGGTGAGGCGGGCGTTGATGGCTGCCAGCGTCTCTTCTTCCACCGGCGTTTCTGTTAGCGGGAGCAACACGGCTTCCTCCGTCACCGCGGCGGAGCGCTGGGTCTCGGGGTCGAATTTGCGAATGGATTCGACTTCGTCGCCGAAGAATTCGACGCGAACGGGACGATCCAACTCCGGCGGATAAACATCCAGCAGGCCGCCGCGATGGGCGAACTCGCCCGGCATCTCCACCACGTCCACCTGGCTGTAACCGACGATGCGCAGATGTTCAATGAGCCGATCGGGGTCCATCATTTCGCCGCGGCGCACAACCTTGGCCAGATCAGCGTAGAAGCTCGCCTGGCGCAGCCGCATGAGGGTCGCGGCCAGTGGCGTGACGACGATCTCAGCCGAACCCGTCGCAATCTTCCACAGCGCGGTGGCGCGGGCTTCCTGAATCTCGGGATGAGGTGAAAGGTTTTCGAAGGGCAGAACATCATAGGCGGGCAGCCCGATTACCGCGTCAGGGGAAACTGCGCCGGTGAGATCCGCCAGCGCGCGCACTACCGGCAACAGCTCGTCGGCAGCACGGTTGTCCTGGACGATGACAACGAGGGGCCGCGAGCTCGCGCGCGGCAGCAGTGAGCAAAAAAGAGCTTTGCCGGTCGGAGTTAGTCCGGATACACGTATCCGCCCCGCGCCGCCCTTTACCTGGGCTACAGCACGCGCAAAGACGGGTATCTTTTCCACGTCCGCGAAGAGCTCGCGAACGAACGGGAGGATCATTGCCTATTCAGTTTATCAGCTGAGAAGCTCGGCGCTTGGGGCGGTATCTCTTACAGGAAGCGGATGGAGCCGTGCAATGTAGACTACGACATCGGAGCAGAAAAGGCAGCCGCAGCGACGCTGTGGTATGTACGACCTTAATGAGTGACGACGATTACATGGATGAAGAGTACGGGTTGCCTGAAGATGAGGCGGAAGGAGAGGGTACCTTCATTCACTGGCCGCGGGACCCACGGTTGGATCCCGCCAGAGCTGATCTCTTTAATTTGTTTGAGAACAATCCAACCGCTGTTTTCTACGGGCGGCAGATTGAGGTGATTCTTGAGAAAACATACTTTCATTGGATAACGCACAAAGCGCTACGAGAATTGACCAATGAGGGGTTGGTTGCAACGGATCTGCGAATAACAGCTGGAAGTAACAAGCTGAGATTGTACTGGTCGAAACGGAATCGGTATCCGAAAAGAGCGGCGGCGGCGCTTGTGAAACAGGTAGAAAAGCACTCCGATCCAGAGTTGACAAGGGCTATCGGGAGTCATGCAGAAAGCCTATTCGGGCTCGCCGCAGCGCGGGAAGGTTTCAAGCTATATGGACCTTCAATAAGGGCGTTTCGAGGGAAAGCATGGGAAAGGACTGAGCACGACTTAGATTGGATTTTTGAGAGGGACGGACTTGGCTGGGGCGTAGAAATAAAGAACACTTGGGCCTATATCGACCGGGCGGAGATGCACGTGAAGATTGAATTGTGCAGGCACTTGGGAGTAAAGCCGCTATTCATAATGCGGTGGGCGCCGAAGAGTTACGTGGAATTGATACGTCAAGGAGGGGGATTTGGGTTGTTGTATGAGACGCAGCTGTTTCCGCTCGGTCATAGTGAATCTGTGGAGAAGTTGAAGGAACTCTTTCTGCCAGTGATTGCATCGGGTGTGGTCCCGGAAGGCGTTTTTAGACGATTTGTAAGGTACGGCCATGAACGGGCCGTAATGCGTGAATTGTGAAGTCAATTCGCAAGGGGCGGTGAGGATGGTCAATGGAATGAGCGGGTTAGCGGCAAGAAAAGTTACCCCCTGAATACAAATACTCCTCGTCGGTGGGGGTTGGGGCCGTCAAAACTCCAGATGCAGCCGTATCCCGGGGACCGTGAACGGGCCGCGAGCGCGGTTCATGCCCGGATTGTTGACATGCTGCACGTCTCCGGCGAGGAAGAGGCCTCGCCACACGTGCGCTGTATAGAACACTTCTTCGATATTTTCACGGCCATAGTTCAGTGCGCCGTCGCCCAGGATGAAACCAAGCCCGCCGTTGGCGAGATATGCCTGGTGAGCCTTCGAGAGTCCGCTGGAGACGAAAGCCACTCCGGCGCGGTCCAGGCTGCGCTTCCAGTTTGTGCCGCGTGAGTAGACGCCGAGTTCGTAACCCTCGTTGTCTTCGGTATAGCAGAAGGACTCGTTCTCTCCTTCGTTCCAACCCCACCGCCCAAAGGCGTAGGCATCCTTCAGGAACTCCTGCTCAAGATTGACGCCGAAGCCATACTTAATAGTCCCCTGCTTAGCGGTCGCACCCACGTCCGGCGTTGGCGTGACGTGGTCGAGGTAGAGCTTCACCGCCTCTTCGTAGTTGCCCATATCGCCGTGGTTGACATAATTCAAAAGGCGGACCGTCGTGTCCTTGTTCTTCCAGAGCTGCGGGCGCAGCTCCAACTCGATATTCTCAGCGCGTGCGCGGGCAACGTCGGCGTCGAGAGCGGGGCCGTTCGCAACCTTCGGCATCAGCGTTTCGGCGAAGCGCAAGGCCCAATTGCGCTCTTCCAATTCAATAATCGCGCCGATGGTGTAGCCGCGAGTGTCGGCGGCATAGTCATACGCGCCGTTATTGTCGATCACCCAGTTCATGAACTGATAGTGGCTGTCGGTGCCACCAATGTTGTTGTCGAAGAAATCGGCGAGCGAGAATTTCCCGAAGCGCAGGTCCAGGCGCTTCACTGGAACTTGTGTCGGCATGGAAAAGGGAGTACGTTCCGACTCGATCTTTTCGTCCGACAACGGAATGATCTGCTGGAAGAACAGCCGAGCGATATACGGCGCCTGGCCGATCGATGGATTGCGCACCACATCGAGGTTCACGAAGCCAGCAAGACCAAGTGCAGCGCTCAGGCCGCTGCCGCCCGTCTCTTCCACGTCAAAATAAACCTGCGAATTGGGCGTGAACTCATAGGCAGAGAACAGCGTCAGCACGCGGGAGAATGCGTTGTCTGGCTGGTTGCTGAAGCTGTGCGGACCGTTGTATTGCGCGTAGAAGCTTCCGTTCGCCTGGAAGATGAAGTTGGCCTGTCCAGAGACCCACCACTTTGCCGTTTGCGAATGCTCGAAGAAAGTAGCCGCAGGGACCGGAGCGTCCGGCGGGGAGTCAGGAGCGGGAGCGTCCTGGGCCAATCCGGCAACCAGCGGCAACGCGAGCCATACGGCCAGAACAATCGTGCGGACGCGCTGCGAGGGAAAACGCGGAATCGCCAGTCGCCCAACCGCTCGAACTATTGCAGACAGTTGCATGAATCTCCGGCGCGCAGGGGTTCGAACGGACGGGCATGGGTGAGCGCCTCCGAGAAACTCTGCCAGTGTGCCATGACCGTGTTACGCGAAGGTTACAAACCAGCGAGATCCGGCCTTCGTGTCTTTATACTATACCGTGGTATGGTATGCAACGAGAACTTGCGAAAGGCGGGAGGGAAACCGATTGTTACTTCAGATAGGCGCGCACCAGGCCGATCAGATCCTCACCCAGTTCGGCGGGAGAGTCGAGCTTTTGGCTGGGGTTCATCATGTGCAGGCGAATGTGGTCTTCCAGTATCTCCGCCATCAGGCCGTTGACGCCGCCGCGCACCGCGGCCAGCAGCATCAGAATATCGGCGCATTCGTCGCCCGCGACCAGAGCGCGCTCCACGGCGGCGAATTGCCCGCGCACCCGGCGGATGCGGGACAGCAGCTTCTTGCTTTCGCGGGAGCTCTCGGGCGATTTGTCTTTCATATAGGGTAGGGGGGTATCCTATTCCACGGCAGACGGGAAAGTCCAGCGGCTCCAGGACGGCGGACGGCCCGGAAGTGAGGGGCAACCCTGGTTTGACAGCCGGAAAAGCCAACTCTAGAATCAAAATCAGGGCTGGACGCAGTCACGTCCGGCCTTTCGTCTGATACAGCACAGTTGCGCTTTCCCGCAAGCAGATTCTCTGCTGGCATGCTCAGCGGCAGCAAACTTGCCGCATCGTTTCCTGGCGGTGTAGCTCAGGTGGTTAGAGCGACGGTCTCATAATCCGTAGGTCGTAGGTTCGAGTCCTACCGCCGCCACCAATTCGTGCGCCTTTCTGTAGCTGCGTCGCTGGGAGCGACGGTCTCGACTTTTTTCGGACGGGACAGCAAGCTGTCCCTGGGCGTAGGTCGTAGGTTCGAGTCCTACCGCCGCCACCAGTCCCATAAATCCTGCCTCTGGGCACGTTCGCCGTGTACCCATGCTTTACTTTGCAGGCCGGCGTAAGTAAGAATGTAGATCTTCGGCGCGGTAGTGGCTAATCGAGGATTGAGTTGAAGATTCGGGGATGGCTTCTGATGCTGGTGTTTGCGCACGCTCTGCTGCACCCCTGGGTGCATGCGATGGGTGTGAGCAAGGCCGTCGACAATCTCACCTCGGCGTCTTCCAGTTCGTCCCAAGCCAATAATTTCAGCTCCAGCGATCAGTGCGAACTGTGCCGCGTGGGACACTCCGCCACGCTCACGCCGCGGCTGCCGAAAACCGACCTGCTCAATCCGCAGTGGGTTCATGTCGCGCTTCACACCGTAAACTACGCCTCGCTTCAGGCGGACTGCCGCCTGCCTTCGCGAGCGCCTCCAAGCCTGTAATCCAGCCCGTTACCGAAAGCCGTTAGGACGCGACCGCGTCCTCAACGCCCATGGATTCAAGGCAATTTCTACCGTTCTATTGCCGTGTTATTTGCGCATGCTCGCGCGCAACTGCCGCGGCGATGGAGCCAGCGAAAATTGGAGGAGTCAATGTTCCACGAGTCGCAGCTGTGCTCGCATCCGGCCACGCAGGAGCTTCAGGTTCAATTCAGGCCCCGAGGGACGTTCTTCGGGCTCGCGGTGTTAATTCTTGCCCTCGTGTTCTTGTCGTCATTCGCCCACGCCGAGGCGGGCGGAACTTCAGGTTCAATCAATGGAACCGTAACCGATCCTTCGGGAGCGGTGATACCGGGCGCTACGGTGGTGATCAGCAATCCCGTCAGCCAGTTCACCCGCACTACCACCACCGACCCGACGGGAAAGTTCAGTTTCCCGAACGTTCCGCTGAATCCCTATCACATGACGGTCAATCTGGCCGGCTTCGCGCCTTATGCGCAAGACGTCGACATGCGTTCGGCGGTTCCGCTCAGTTTGAAGGTAACGCTTCAAGTCTCGGCGACGGCGGAGAACGTTACGGTACAGGGCGAGGCCGGCGACCTGGTGGAGAACGACCCCACTTTTCACACGGATATCGATCGCGAACTGTTCCAAAAGCTTCCCTTGGAGAGCACCTCGTCGGAGTTGAGTTCGCTGGTTACGTTGTCGTCGCCCGGCATCGCGGCCGACTCGAACGGCTTATTTCACGGCTTGGGAGACCATGCCGAAAATTCGTTCTCGCTCGATGGCCAGCCGATCACCGATCAGCAGAGCAAGGTCTTCTCCAACCAGATTCCGCTGGATGCGGTGCAATCGATGCAGGTGATCGCGGGCGCTCCGCCGGCTGAGTATGGAGATAAGACCAGTCTGGTGATCGACGTGACCACGCGCTCCGGACTGGGCTCGACGACGCCGCACGGCAATATCACCACGTCGTACGGCAGCTTCGGGTCGTCGAATCTGGACGCGGATTTCTCCTATGGCGGCAAGAACTGGGGAAACTTTATCGCGGCCAGCGGCCTGGATACCGGGCGCTTTCTCGATCCGCCGGAGTTTGGAGTTTTCCACTCACATGGTAACGAAGAAAATGTTTTCGATCGCGTTGACTATCAGTTCTCGACCAACGACGCTTTTCATCTGAACTTCCAGTTCACGCGCTCCTGGTTCCAGTCGCCGAATTCGTACGACCAGGAGTTTCACGACATCAATGGCACGGTGCTCACGAATCCTTTGACTGGCGCGCCGCTGGGTCCCACCGACCAGCGCGCCAAAATCCAGACCTTCAACATCGCTCCTACGTGGACGCATACCATCAGCACCAATGCCGTCTTCAACCTGACTGGATTCGTGCGCCGCGATGCATTCAACTACTACCCGAGCGACGATCCCTTTAACGATCTGGGCCCTGCCAACCTGCAACGCGAAAGCGTCGCTCAGCAGCGCACGCTGCTGAACGCCGGCGCGCTGGCGAACATCACGTATACCAAGGGCATTCACAACATCAAGGCCGGCATCACTTATGAGCAGACCTTGCTGAATGAGAATGACCAACTGGGTATTGTCGATCCCACACTGAACGCGCCGTGTCTCAACGCAATGGCCGTGCCGGTCAACGGTTTCACGAATCCAGGTCAATGCGCGGGCGCCGGATTCCAGCCCAACATCGCGACCAATCCCAATGCGCCCAACTCGGCGCTGTATCCCTTGTTCAACCCGGTGTTGCTGCCCTATGACCTGACCCGCGGCGGCACGCTGTTCCCGTTCGTCGGTCACACCGATGTGAAAGAACTCTCGATGTATGTCGAGGACACCATCAGCAAGCGCAATTGGACCTTCAACCTCGGTCTCCGCGGCGATTTCTACAACGCACTGACCACGGCAAACCAGGCGGAGCCGCGCGTGGGAATCTCCTACAACGTCAAGAAGACCAACACGGTGCTCCGCGTTTCGTATGCCCGCGCACTGGAAACTCCCTTCAACGAAAACCTGGTGCTCTCCAGCGTAGGCTGCGGCTCGGCCGTGCTCAATCCGCTGCTGGCCTGCGCATCCTCGACGCTGACGCCGCTGGCCCCTGGCTATCGCAACGAATTCCACGCAGGATTGCAGCAGGCCTTCGGACGCTATCTGGTGATCGACGGCGAGTACATCTGGAAGTACACGCACAATGCCTACGACTTCAGCGTGCTGGGCAACACGCCGATTTTCTTCCCCATTGAGTGGCACAATTCCAAGATTCCCGGGTTCGCCCTGCGCGCCAGCATGCCGGTCAACCACGGCTTCACTGCGCTGGTGGTGATGTCCAGCGTGGCCGCTCGCTTCTTCACACCGCAAATCTCCGGCGCGGGCGCCAATCCGTTAGCGCCGCTGGGGGTCTTCCGCATTGACCACGACGAAGCCTACAACATGACCGCGCACCTGCAATATCAGACACCGTGGAAGCGCGGGCCGTGGGTGGGCTTCAACTGGCGCTACGACAGCGGACTGGTGGCGGGCGCCCTACCGTGTTACGGCATTGGCCCGGCCAACGATTGCCCGCAATCCACCCTGCTCAACGGACAGCCGGCAATCGCCATGACCGATGCTACGGGGATTCCGTTGACCGCAGATCAGGAATTTCAGGCGGGACTGACTTGCAACGGCGTACACGCTACACCGACAACTCCGCTGCCGTTCATCTGCCCGGCATCGCAGTTCGGATCGACGCTGACGCAGGTGCCGTCGGCCGGGACCGAGAACGACGACAAGAATCCGCCGCGCATCGCCTCCCGCAATCTCTTCGATCTCGCAATAGGAGATGACAACTTGTTCAAGGGGGACCGCTACCGTTGGAGCGCGCAGCTCACGCTCATCAATCTGACGAACAACTATGCGCTTTACAACTTTCTGTCGACTTTCAGCGGCACGCACTACGTGACGCCGCGGGCAATCACCGGGCAGATTGGGTTCCACTTCTGAAGAGGGGAAACAAACCGCACGACGCGAACTTTGTGGGGGGCACAACTCCGGTCAGTTTCAGAGTTGGTGAAGACCGAGCCGGGCGCTTTTTTCTCTTGCCACATTGTGGGACATCACGAGCACCTGGAAAGTTTCGCCCATGCCGGCGGGGCTGATCAGGTGCTTGAGCTGCAGCGCAACCTTCGCTTGTTCCTGAGGCCCCTTGCAATCCTGAAAGGCGTCGGCAAATTGCGTCTCTTCGCCGATGCCGAGGAGAAACTGCGATTGCGTGAGCAACGCCAGGTGATCGAAACCACGGGCTTCGGCACGAGCGCGTAACGCCGTGAAGTTTACGTGAGCCGTGATGTCCTGCTCGCCGGGGGCTTCGTACGGCGAGGGGCTCGCAGCGTGCGCGCGATAGGTCATGAGTGTGTCGCGATGCCGGCCGGCAAGCTGCTCCTCGCGGGTGTAGCCATAGTCGATCAAGACGAGAAATCCCCGGCGGTTCTGGAACATGTTGGCGAGGCGATCCATCCAGTGAAGAGAAGCCATGGGCGCTTCGACTCGCTCGCCTTCTTCGGGATGAAGGCTGTAGCGATCGAGAAATTCGTTCTCGGTGGCGGAAGGAGCGGCGAAGGTTTCGACGAAGCGGTCGTCCTGGAAGCCGACGCGCACCGAGCCGCGATGATCGACAATTTCGACCGGAAGGGCGTCGAAGAACTCGTTGGCGAAGAGGATAACATTCTCGCTAACCTCGGGTGCCCCATCCTTTCGCCCTCCTTTGGCGAAAGGGTGGGTAGAGGACGCAGCGGTTTCGAGCGTGTCGAAGACCTGACACTTCCCTGCCGCGATGTGTTCCGCGAGCCGCTCTTGTAATTTCGTGCGCAAATGAGGGGACTGCTCGACCAGCATGTAATGCAAAGCGCGCGCGAATTCGGGGAACTGTTTGCCGGACCAATCGAGCACGTCGCGAGCGAAGAGTCCTCGGCCGGGACCGAGCTCGATCAGATCGAGCCGCGCGGGCGAATCCAACGTGCGCCACATCTCTTCGAACTGCCGCGCCAGCAGCCGGCCGAACACGGCGTGAACGTCACTCGAGGTGTAGAAGTCACCGGCTTTGCCGAACTGCTCGCGAGCGCGGGAATAGTAGCCAAGCTCGGGCTCGTACAAACAAAGCTCCATGTAATGCGAGAAAGGAATAGGCCCGACGCGGCGAATTTCTTCAGCGATGCGCTCGCGAAGATGCTCACCCAGGTCTCGAAACCCGCGAGACCCTTCGACAGGCTCAGGGCAGGCTCTGGGGCACCCGTTCGCCTGTAGGCCAGCGCCGGCATCGCGGTCTTCTGGGAGGGGTTTCACAGCTTGCCCTCGCGCTCCATCTGCTGATGCTCTTTCCGGTGTTGCGGCGTGCGGATAAACATCTCGACCAGGTAATCGTGCAGGCAGTCGAAGACGAGGCGCTGCAAAGTCCACTCGAACTGCGGATCGTCGAGGTCGCGGGGATGCAGCTCGAAGTAATAGGTGTGTACCGGCGGGTCGGCGAAACGTGGGCGGATGATGAACTCGACGGCTTCACCCTTGGCGCGGGCGTCGAACTCGACGAGTGGGTGTTCGTAAAGACGTAGTTGCTGCTGCACGCGTTCGAGGCGGGAGGAGGTCACCGGGCGATTGTAGCCGACGCGCGCAACGCGGAAGCGGTATGAATTACGATGGATGCTCTTGAGCGGTGGTCATAGGAGTTACGAGTCGTTGCCATCGCCGAAACGATAAAGCCGCAAGGGGGCTTCCGTAGTGCCCCGGCGAGCGCTTCTGGCCTAGGGTGCTCAATCGAGTGAAGGGAAAATTTCTTTGGGGATTTTGAGTTCACTTAGCTCGCTCACGCCATCAACCAGGCAGGCCGCCGAGCCGGCGGACAGTTCCCACCTGCGCCGCCGCGTTTTTCTGGGACTGGCAACTGTCGCGCTGGTGTATGCATTTTTGGCGGGTCTGCGGCTGGTTTCCGATTCCGATCTCGGCTGGCAGTTGGCGACGGGACGTTGGGTCGCGCAGCATCATCGCATCTTTTCGACTGATGTTTTTTCCTACACCGCGGCGGGAAGGCCGTGGATTTATCCCGTAGGCTCGGGCTTGCTGTTTTATTGGGCCTACCTGCTCGGCGGCTACGCAGTGATTTCATGGATCGGAGCGGCGGCATGCGTCGGCACCGTCGCGCTGCTGCTACGGCGAGGGTCAGCGTTTAGCGCTGCAATCGCCATCGTCGCCATCCCTCTCATCGCAGCGCGCACCATACCGCGGTCTGACATGTTTACCGTGGTGCTGTTCGCGGCGTTTCTTTCCCTCCTTTGGCAGCACTACGAAACCAACCGGGCACCGCTGTGGTGTCTTCCGCTGCTGATGCTTGCCTGGGTCAATCTGCACCTCGGCTTCATTGCCGGCTTGGGATTGATCGTCGCGTTCGTTGGCCTCGACATATTGGAGATGCTGTTTTCGGGCACGCGCCGTCGTGAAGCGATCCAGCGGCTGAAGCAGGCGATCCCATGGTTCATCGGCACGGCGGCGGCTACTCTGGCGAATCCCTGGGGTTGGGGGATTTACCGCGCCATCGTCCGGCAGAACCGCGCCATGGCGTTGCACTCGCAGAGGATCGCCGAATGGGCGAGCGCGCGATGGAGTTGGAGCGCGCCGCTGAATACGCTTTCCCCGCGCGATCCAAAAAATACATTTACGTTCCTGCTGGCGATCGTTGTCATAGCGGCGGTATTGGCGGTGCTGCAACGCCGGCCGGGAGCGGCAATCCTGCTGGCGGGAGCGATGTATGCGACCGTGCGTTATCTGCGGATGGAGGCGCTTGCTGCTTGCATCGTAATCGTGGTGGGTGGGGCCGTCTTGTCGGCGGCCGTTCCCCCGATCCGTTCGTGGTTTCCCAATGCGCGTATCCGTTCGATCGCCGCCGCGACTGCGGTCATCCTGCTGGTGGCGCTGGCCGTGGTGCGCTCCGGCGATCTGGTGACCAATCGCTACTATCTGGCCAGCGGCAGTGAGTCGATCTTTGGCGCAGGTCTGAGTTGGTGGTTTCCGCAGCACGCAGCCGAGTTTGTGGAGCGCGAGAATCTGCCGGGAGAAATCTACAACACCTACGACGACGGCGGTTACCTGCTGTGGAAGCTGGGTCCCAAATATCGGGACTACTTCGATGGCCGGGCGATTCCCTTCGGGACGGAGCGCTTCGAGCGGGAAGGGCAATTGCTGGCGGCGCCAATCGATTCGCTGGTATGGCTGGAAGAGGCGGATCGCTTCAGTATCAATACTCTTATTCTCCCATTTGCCAGCAGCGAGTTTACTTACGATCAGCTGAAGGATTTCTGCTCCAGCACGAAGTGGCGGCCGGTTTACCTGGACGACGTCGCGATGGTCATGGTGCGCCGCAAGCCGGAGACGGAAGATCTGATCCAGCGTTTCGAAGTGAGTTGTCCGATTGCGCCGCTGCCCGGCGAGACGCTGGATCACAGCGCGGTCGGCTTCCAGAAATGGCTCAATACCGCGTACATGCTGCAGGCGCTCGATCGCACATCGGAGGCGTTAGCGGCTTCCGACAAGGCGCTGGCGATCTTCCCCGACAGTCCCCGGCTGCGTTGGGTGCGGAGTAACCTTCTTTACGAGCGCGGGCGCCGGGCTGAGGCGGAACAGGAGTGGCTGGCGGAGCTGGCGCTCACACCCGGTGACGCTTCACTGCGATCGCGGCTGGCGGAGTTGTACGAGGAACAAGGCCGGATTTCTGAAGCGACGCAACAGTTACAGAAGGCCATTCAGATGGCGTCCAATCCGGCGGTGAAGCCCGGCGCACTCGTAAGGCTGGCCCGGCTTTACCTTACCTCTGGGCAGCCGAAGATGGCTTTGCAGGCGCTGGACGAGGCGGCACAGAGTGCTTCGCCTGAGATGCTGATCACTACCAAGGGACGTGGGTTGAAGTTCGATATCGCGCAGGGACGCGCGGCGGCGTGGCGGGCTTTGGGAGATATGCAGAAAGCCACGACGTTTGAAGAGGAGGCGGTGCAGCTTGATCCGAATGCCGCGGACGCGTGGAATCATTTGGCGAAGATGTATCAACAGCAGGGCAGGACGGCGGACCAGCAGCGTGCACAGACAAAAGCTGATGCGTTAAGAATGAGTCCTCAGCTCCCACCCTAGCCCAAAGGCAGGGCTAGGATGGGGCACCCGGCGGTAGCGCGTCTGTTCGGAATCCCTCGGAAAGGCTAAACCTGGGTTGTGAGCGTAATGGCGATGTTACGCCAGTTAGCTGAGGAGTCCGAACTACTGCATGATCTCGAACACACTCCCATCTCCGCCTAGCGACCCGGTGGTGGTGCCATAGAGATTCCCGGCTGAGTCGAGAATCAACCCGCCCTCGGGATTTCCGCCGTCCGCGCCATCGGTGAATTCATACAGCGAGGTATACACCCAGTTGCCATTGGAAAGTGATAACTGGAACACGCTGCCGCATCCGTATCCCGAGCAGTCTTGGGTGAGGCCGCCGGTGAGAATCGTGCCGTAGAGGATGCCGCTCGAACGGAGCACAAGCGTACCTGCTGCGCCGCCGAGTTCCGTCTCGGGGCTATAGAGCACGCGGAGGATCCAGTTGCCGTTCGAGGGCATCAGCTCGAAGATGGCTCCTCCGCCATGTGCCCCGTCATAAAATGTGGCGCCGTAGAGATTGCCGGCTGGATCAAGAACTACGCCGGCATACGGAATTGCTCCGTCGTTTGAGTTCTGAAAGGCGTAGAGGACCTTTTCCGTCCAACCGGAGCCGGAGGGCGTTAACTGGTAAACCGTGCCGAAACCAGTTCCACCTCCGTTGGTTGTGCCGTATAGATTACCGCTGTTGTCAAAGGTCACAGCGCTGAATGGGCCAGCCCCATCAGGCGAACCGGCGAAGCTGTAAAGCACGCTCTCGGTCCAACCGGACCCTGAAGACGTCAGTTTGAAAACGACTCCATTGTTTCCTGTGCCACCGCCGCCGGTAGTCCCATAGAGATTGCCGGCGCTGTCAAAGATGACTGCAGCGTCGGGAGTACCGCCATCGGCGCCGCCGGTAAATTGATACAGCGGAGTTTTGGTCCAGGGGCACTGGACCGACCTGCAAATCGACGCCGGAGGCGAAAGCTTGTAAACCGTTCCCGCACCATGTTCTCCTCCGAGGCTGGTGGTGCCGTACAGGTTGCCATCGCGGCCGATGGTCACACCTCCAACCGGTGCAGAGCCATCCTGGCCGCCCTGGAAGCTGTACAGCGGACTCAGCTCCCAGCCGGAGCCCCTGTGAGCTAGCTTATAGACGAGTCCCACGTCATTCGCGCCGCCATAGTAGGTTGTGCCATAAAGATTGCCTGCCGCATCCATGGTGACGCCGGCGATTGGCTCTCTTCCGTCCGGCCTGCCGTTGAATGTGTGCAGTGCGGTTAAAGTTTGCGCGTGCGCAGCCGGCGACAATGCGATGATGATCGCCAATATGCTGCGGACATATGACAGCCTGGCAGGGCTGAAACTGCTGTGCCGAATAGATTCCCCTAGGTGCGCCATCGGTATCCTCTCTCCCCTCGGTTGCCGAGGTCAAATGCCGGAAAGAATACACCAACTTCCGCCCGCAGGCTAGCTTCTCCCGGGTCGAAGTTACGAGTGCCCGGTTCAAGTGAAGCTTGAGCGGATCTTTTTGGTGTTTACGAAAAGATCTGGTTGTGCGGACGAAAAACCCCACTCAAGGCCAACACCAGGCCTTGAATGGGGCACCCACTTCGTCACCGACGGCTATTCGTACCGGAGCGCTTCGATGGGATCGAGGCGCGAGGCTTTGATTGCGGGCAGCATGCCGCTCACCAAGCCCACCACGATAAGAATGAGTGTCGCTACCACTACCGTCGAGGGATCGATGATGAGGCGGATATCCGCATTCTCGGCATTCTTGGCGACAGCACTGTAGAAGGTGATTCGTCCCACTCCGATCGACACTGCATAGGCAAGAACAATACCGGCGATCCCGCCCACAAAGGTGATTGCCAGCGCTTCCGCCAGGAATTGGAAGAGAATGTCACGGCGGCGGCCGCCCAGCGCCTTTTCCACGCCGATCTCGCGGGTGCGCTGCGTCACCGATACCAGCATGATGTTCATCAGACCCACGCCGCCGATACCCAGCGTCAGCGTGCCGATGAAGCCGAGCAGAACCTTCAATCCCGTGATGATGATGCCGAACTGCTTCAACTGCTTCATCATGTTGTAGAGAAAGATGGCGCGCTTGTCGTCGGGATTGAAGTTGTACTGCTTGGCCAGCGCGCCGCGCACCTGCTTCTCCAGCAGTTCGTAGTCGTTGCCTTCGTAGGACATCCAGATGCCGTCGAGGTAGTGCGTGTCCTTGAAGTCGCTCATAGTGCTGAACGGAATGTAGATGGTCTTGTTGACGCTGTCGTCGCCTTCCTGCATGTGCGGCGAGAGCACGCCGACCACCTGATAGCTGATGCCTCCAATACGGATGCGCAGGCCGATGGCATACTCGCCGGAGAATAGCTTGAGCTTCGCGTCCGAGCTGATGACAGCGACGCGGGCGCGGCCAGACTCGTCATCTTCATTCAGCAGCCGGCCCTCGCCCAGGTTCAACGCCAGAATCTGAAACATGCTGGGGTAGACGCCCTGGATGGGAAGATCATAGGTCCGCACGTCGCGCTGCACGCTGATCTGCTTGTCCACCTCGGGGGTAATGCGATTGATCAGAGGCGCGGCAGCGAGGATGCGGTCCATATCGTCGATGGTGAACTTGATCTGGGTGCCCGCCTTCTGTCCACCGGCTTGCTGCGAGGTGCGTCCGGGAAAGACGCCGATGATGCGCGTGCCCCAGTTGGCAAAGATGACTTCGATGGCACGGCCAAATCCTGCGCCATAGGCCAGAAGGAGAACCACGGTCGCAATTCCCCACGCCATGCCGAGCATAGTGAGGGCGGTGCGGCGGCGGTTGTAGCGCATCGCTTCGTAGGCCTGCGACATCAGATCGCGCATCATAACTGGTCCTTTGTTCGCTTCTCGCCTTTCGCTTTTCGCTGTTCGCTTCTCGCCAGAGATCGCGATCGGGGCGTTCTGGCCAAGAGCGAAGAGCGAGTAGCGAAAAGCGTTTTCTACTCCTGCCTCAGCGCGTCAACCGGCTGCAACATGGCAGCCTTGCGCGCCGGATAAATTCCCGCGACGATCCCCGCGACTGCCAGCGTACCGATGGCCAGCGTGGCCGACATAAACGACATGGTGGGTGGATCGAAGCCAGGCACCTCGCCCACTCCGCTCATGGCGTGCATGAGCAGAGCTGCGCCTGCCATGCCGATGCCGCCGCTCATCAGCGTGAGAAACGCGCCCTCAAGAAAGAACTGCAGAAGAATGCTGCGATTGGTCGCTCCCAAGGCTTTGCGCAAACCGATCTCGCGCGTGCGCTCGCTGACTGCGACCAGCATGATGTTGATGATGCCGATGGCGCCGAGGGTCAGCGTCACCAGGCCGACTCCGCCGAGGAAGATGTCCATCGCGTCAAAGATCTTGCCTACCGTCTCGGAGTTCTTGATGGTGTCCCAATCCTCGAAGGCGTCTTCGTTGTGCCAGTCGAAGCCGTGATTGCGGGCGACAATCTTGCGGACTTCTTCGCGGGCGATCGCGTGCTCATCGCGAACCCTTGGCCGGTAATTGATGAACGAAACCGCCTTCTCCTGCCCATCTTTGGTCAGCGGAAAGTACTCCCGCATGGTGTTGAACGGCAAGAAGACACGGTTGTTGGTGGAATTATTGTCGCCGTGCCCAACCCGCTGGATGACGCCAATCACCTCGAAGCGAATCCCGTCGAGCAAGATGGTATTACCGACCGCCGGGCGACCTGGAAACAGGTTTTTCAGCATCTCGTCGCCCAATACGGCGACCAGGCGCTTTTGGGATTCGTCATCCTGATTCAGCCATCGCCCCGCCGCCAAAGGCAGGTAGCGGATCTGATCATAGTGCGGAGGCACGCCACTGACCTCACCGTTGGTGTTGCCGTAGTCGCTAACCTCCCGAATGTCCAGCCGCGACAGAACCGGAGCGGCCACGCGCACGTGCGGAGCTTCGTTGAGGATGTCGTGGTAATCCTCGTCGGTGAGGTTGTAGTTACGGGCGGAGCTCATGTTGCTCCCAACCTGCGGGGCGCGTCCGGGAAAGACAAACATGATGTCTTCGCCCAGGGAGTTGAGTTCGCGGCGATTACCGGAGCGGAAACCTTCGCCCAGTCCCACCAGAAGCAGTAGCGATCCGACTCCCCACGCAATGCCGAACATGGTGAGGAAGGAGCGCAGCTTGTGCGCCCACAGGGTGCGCAACATCTGGCGGAGAATTTCGAAAAACATCATGAGGATTCACTGACGCTTGAGGCCGGCCTCGCAACCGGCCTCCACGCTGGCATCTTGCCAAGGCACGAAAGGCTTATGCGCCACTGGCGCCGACATCTCCTTATACGCAGCCATGCCGAACTTGGTTCCGGCCGGGCATCACCACAACTCTTATTGGACACTACTAACCCATGAAATGATAGCGACTTATAGGCGAATGAGACCGGCGGCAAATAGCACGGTTCAAAGTTGATGAAAATTGTGGAGATCAGCACCTTCGCGCCCCAAAACCCAAGCGAAATTGGTTATAGTGGAAGGAATGCATCTGGCCGTGAAGCGCAGCAAGCCAAACGCGGTAAAGGTGTAAATCTGTAGGGTCCAGGAGTAAAAGTACAATGCCGAAAGTAACTCCGGGCAGCGATAGCCCGACGCCGAAGAAAAGGGGCCGTAAGACAACCTCCGTAACCGGAAACGGCACTCACCCGGAAAATGGAAATGGGGCTCAGGTAGTGGAAGCCGTTCCGGCGTCCTCCGAAATTGCTGTCGAAATGCAGGTCGCGCCGGGATTGGAAGAGCAGATCCGGGTGCGCGCCTACGAGCTGTATGTGCAACGCGGCGGCAACGGCGGCTCTCCGGAGCAGGACTGGTTGCGCGCCCAGGAGGAGGTCTGCGGCCGCTAGCTTGCGGCTCAGGCGAATCCGCTTCGCGAGCTTCATCTTCCGCGTTTCTGCGGATACTTGCAGGTTCTTTTGACTTAGTGGATTGCTGGCAGGCGAGGGCAGCAATAGCACTTGCCTTCCTTCGCGCGGCAGATATACTGCAGCGAGGACCGAGGCAACACGGGCAGGAGCAACGCTCGGCTGCACATCGAAAAGTGGCCGCCTAAGTTTAGTAGATTGAGCGGTTTTGCTGCGATGCTGGGTTGCGTTCCTCCTCACTTTGCGACGATAAGGTCACGAATAAATTGAGCCAAGTTCTGCTTATCGACGACAATCCTTTGCAGCTCAGCGTCCGCGAAGCGGTTTTGCGCAATGCGGGCTTCGAGGTTGCTATCGCTACTACTGCGGAAAGCGCGCTGGCTACATTGCGGGTGCTACGGCATCAGATTGGCGTGATCGTCACCGACCACCTGATGCCCGGTTGCAGTGGGGCGGAATTGGTCCGGCGCGTCCGTGCCGATAACGATTGGCTGCCGGTCATTGTGCTGAGCGGGCTGGCGGAAGCCGAGTCGGAATATGCCAATCTGGAGGTGGTTTTCCGCCCCAAACCTCTGCCTCCACCGGACTTGATCGAGTTGGTGCGCTCCAGCCTGGCACGTGCAGAACAGCGGCGGGGCGCGGCTTAGCAAATCCTTCCTTCAGGAACGACAGCAACCTTTTGCCTGCGCGGTTTGGGTAATCGCGGCTCAGCGTCCTTTCTGTGACTAAAGTTACATGGCATTGTGCCTGCGATAGCGTTATGCTAGGTGCATCCGGATGGCCTAGAAGCGCCGGAGTATGAAGGGGTGTTCTCCAAATGTCTGAGCAGGGACGTAGATACGTGCGTTTTGGCGCTGTGATGGCGGTCATCATCGTCGCCCTGGGCTATCTGGCCTACACCGGCGTGCAGGACAGTAAGAGCTACTACGTCACCATCAAAGAACTGAACGGCATGGGCAACGGCGCTTATAGCAAGCGCTTGCGGGTGGCCGGCAATGTGCAGCCGGGTTCGATCAAGCGCCAGGGCACACACTTGGAATTCCTGCTGGTGGAGCAGGACCGCACTCTGCCGGTGGTCTACAGCGGCACCGAGGCTCCGCCCGACACCTTTAAGGACAACGCGCAGGCTCTGGCCGAGGGCAAGTTCGGGCGCGATGGCGTCTTCCACGCCAGTAATATTCAGGCCAAGTGCGCCTCCAAGTATGCTCCCAAGCAGCCGGGACAGCCGGGTGCCACACCGGCGATGCAGGGGAACGCGCAGAAAGCAGCGCTAAGCGGAGCCGGGCCGAGCACGATGGGCCAATAAGTGGTCTGCGATGGGGGTAGAATTGCTATATGAGTAATACCCAGTTTTTCACGGCGCTGTGCCTGCCACTCATTGTCTTCCTGCTGGGGTCTTACTTCCAGAACACCGGCATCCGCGATTTGCGCTCCGACCTGAACTCTTTGCGCTCCGACCTGAACTTGCGGTTCGCCCGCTTTGATCAGAGGTTCGACGATCTCACCAGCAAAGTGGTCGACATCGACAACCGTCTCATCCGCGTGGAGGAACGCTTAAAGCTCTAACCGAATTTCTAAGATCCCCGGGTTTTTACGTTAGGAAAACTGAATCTCCTCCAAAAGGAACAGTTGATCGAAACCGCACCATCCGCTCCCCCTGTCATCGTCCTCGACAATCTGGTGAAGTTTTTTGGCCGCTTTGCCGCCCTGCGCGGAATCTCGGCCAGCTTCGCCCCGGGACGCCTGTACGTGGTGCTAGGCGACAACGGCGCCGGCAAGAGCACGCTGCTGCGCGTCGTGGCCGGACTGATGGAGCCGAGCCAGGGCAGCTTCACGTTGCTGGGAGCGAAGACGGTGCGAGAGGTGGCGCATCGCGTCGGCTACATGGGACACGCTCCCCTGCTCTATGACGAGCTAAGCGGCATGGAGAACCTGCGCTATTTCGCCGGACTCTACGGAATTCACAGCGACGATGTTTGCCGCGATGCGATGCAGCAAGTGGGACTCGATCCCGAACTCGCGCGCCGGGTGGGTCAGTACTCACAGGGCATGCGTCAGCGGCTGTCGCTGGCGCGCGCGGTGGTGCACAATCCCGAATTAATGCTGTTGGACGAGCCATTCTCTAACGTCGATGTGCGGTCGGCACGCGATATGGCGGCAGTGCTGGGCCGGGTGCGCGATCAGGGAAAGACAATCTTCGTGGTCACCCATCAGGCAGCGCTTATGGAAGGGATCGCGGATGAGTTCGTACACATGACGGCGGGCCAGATCGTCTCTCGCGAGGAAGTGTCGCGCGATGCAACTGCGCCGACCTCGGCGGTGACGGCGCGATGAGCACCTTGAGTCTAACGCGAGCAACGCTGGTGAAAGATCTTCGCATGGAATGGCGTTCGAAGGACGCCATCAACTCCATGCTGTTCTTCGCGTTGCTGGTCGTCGTCATCTTCAGCTTCGCCTTCAATCCGACGGCGGAAGAGTCGCGGCGCATTGCGGGCGGTTTGATCTGGGTGGCGTTCCTGTTTGCCGCGGTGGTCGCGCTTAATCAGACCTGGGCGCGCGAGCTGCGCAATCAGGTGTTGGATGCGTATCGTGTCTCGCCCGCACCACCGAATGCGCTGTTCCTGGCCAAGGCGTTGGGGAATTTTCTGTTCGTCGTGGTACTGGAAGCGCTGATGACGCCGCTGTTCGTGGTCTTCTACGAACTGCGCTCGGTGGGACCGGTGTGGCAATTGGTCGTCGTAGCTCTGCTGGGGACGTGGGCGCTCGTGGTAAATGGCACGTTCTTCGCGGCGCTATCGATTCGCACCCGCAGCCGCGAGATCATGCTGCCGCTGATTCTCTTCCCTATTTCGATTCCGGCTTTGCTCGGCATGGTCGACGCGACAACTTCGATTCTCACGGGCGAAGCCTCGCCCGACTTCTGGATCAAGATGCTGGCGGTTTACGATATCGTGTTTACGTCAATTTGCCTGTTGCTCTTCGAAAGTGTGTTGAACGCGGAATGAAAAAACTGGCTTCAAGCTCGATTCTTATTACGGTGGCTTTGCTGGCGTATACCAGCTATCTGGCGCTGGCGGTCGCTCCCACCGAGCGGACGATGGGCGACGTGCAGCGGATTTTCTATTACCACGTGCCTTCCGGTTGGGTAGCGGGGCTTTGCTTCTTCATCAACTTCGTGGCCTCGGCCCTCTATCTCTGGAAGCGCAGCGCGGCGAGTGACGCCCTGGCAGCGGCGTCGGCCGAAGTCGGCGTGGTTTTCTGCACTGTCCTGCTCATCACCGGTCCGCTGTGGGCGCGTCCGGTGTGGGGTATCTGGTGGACGTGGGACGCTCGACTCACGACCACACTGGTGCTGTGGCTGATCTATGTCAGCTATCTGGTGTTGCGGCGCTTCGCCGCTGGAGGGCAGACGCAGGTGCTGGCCGCGGCCTTCGCCATCTTCGGCTTCGCGGATGTGCCGATCGTCTACATGTCGATCCGCTGGTTTCGGACCCAGCATCCTTCGCCGGTGATGGGCGGCGGAGAAAATTCGGGACTTGACCCGGCAATGCTGCACGTCTTCCTGATCAACTTAACGGCGTTCACGCTGCTGGGAATTTTGTTCGTGTGGCTGCGTTACAA
>JBARGS010000171.1:0-14375 GCA_049798495.1 Candidatus Korobacteraceae bacterium
GATAAACACCGGTCCGTCAACGGGCAGGCCATCTATCTGGCATTGCGGGAAAGTTGTTGCCGTCGAGTAATAGCAAACCTGGATGTCGCCGAGGGAAACAGCGGCGGCTAACGAAGTGAGCCCCATACAAAGTAGCAATAGAAGCGCTATTCTGTAGTACTTCATAGAACCTTCTCCTGTTGAAGAGTCAGATTGGAATCACGCGAGGCGGGGCCCAATTTTGGGAGCGTGGGCGGAACTATAGTCTGGTTTCTACATTTAAACAAGGCACAAACGAATTACTAAGAGGAACTCCATCAATTCCTTTATCTGTTTTTAATGATCTATATATATTTCAGTAACACTGCAAAACAGGATTACTGCTCCTATTTCCAGTGATTCAAGGTTGGTGTACGGCGCGGCGTCACGGTGCATTGCCGCCGCCGAATTTTGGGCGATCATCAGTCATCCCAGCATCACCCTGAAAGAGCGCTCGGAGCGCTGGCGCACTTGGGACTCGGGCGCGCGTACCCAATCGCGGGTGGCACTGGAAAGCAAGAACTGCCTGTCAGAATTTCTTGCGCTTTGGAAAGATGCTGATCACGATCTGCCCATCCTCCACCAAAGGCGGGATACGAGAAGCTACAGTGATTCCATCGGCCAGGTCAGCCGCGGCCATGGAACGTCGGTCTGTCGGCGGGGTTACATCTCGTTTTTGCGGCGTTTTGCCCCGTTCGTTACACATTCCAGTCGTAATCGTCTAACATGGTTGTAACAATTCGCGGAACCATGAGCTGGTTTGGCGCGTATATCCCCTTCATTGGCATTTGGGTATCTTCAGAATCTTCTTGAGAGTGTGATCATGAAACGACTCCTGCTTGTGTTTGCGGCCGG
Organism: Candidatus Korobacteraceae bacterium; assembly: GCA_049798495.1. Lineage (GTDB taxonomy): Bacteria > Acidobacteriota > Terriglobia > Terriglobales > Acidobacteriaceae > Bog-257. Next base: position 874 of record JBARGS010000171.1, read on the forward strand.
TCTGTTTGCCTGCTGCCCAGCGATGGCGCAACGCCTTCCGGGTGGCGCCTCCCCTAACCATTATTCGCTGGCCGTCACTATCAACTTCCCCAACAACAGCTTCGATGGCGACGAGACCATAAATCTCACGCTCAGCAAACCCACGACCAGCATCACGCTGAATGCGGTGGAGATCGACTTCCACGACGTGACCGTGACCGCTGGTGGACAGACGCAGACTGCCAAGGTTGCCAGCGACGAGAAGAATGAGATGGCCACTTTTAACGTGGACAAGGAGCTCCCCGCCGGACCGGCCCTAGTGCACATCAAGTACACCGGCCACCTAAACGACAAGCTGCGTGGCTTCTATCTGAGCACCTACAACGGCCGCAAGTATGAAGTGTCGCAGATGGAATCGACCGACGCGCGCGTGGCCTTCCCGTGCTTCGACGAGCCTTCGTACAAAGCGACCTTCGACATGACGGCCATCGTTGACAAGGGCGATACGGCCATTTCCAATGGCGAGGTTGTCTCCGATAAGCCTGGGCCCGGCGACAAGCACACCATCAAGTTTTCCACTTCGCCCAAGATGTCGAGCTACCTGGTGGCGCTGACGGTGGGCGACTGGAAGTGCGTCTCCGACATGACCGATGGCGTGAAGGTCAGTGTGTGCACCGTTCCCGGTAAAGAGAACCTGGCGCACTTCCCGCTGGAAGCCAGCAAGGCCATCCTTCACTACTACAACAACTATTACGGCATCAAGTATCCGCTGCCCAAGCTGGACAACATCGCCGTGCCTGATTTCCAGGCGGGCGCGATGGAGAACTGGGGCGCGATTATCTATCGCGAGACGGCGCTGCTGATCGACGACAAGACGGCGTCGGTAGGATCGAAGCAGGGCGTGACGGAAACCATCGCTCACGAGATGGCGCACCAGTGGTTTGGCGATCTGGTCACCATGGCGTGGTGGGATGACATCTGGCTCAATGAGGGCTTTGCTACCTGGATGACTCCGCATCCGATTGCGGCCTGGCAGCCGGACTGGATGGTCGGACAGGGAGTGGTCGCGAATACGGATCGCTCAATCTCGGGCGATTCGGTCAAGAACACGCGCCCCATCCATCAAGCGGCGGCGACTCGCGCCGAGATCGAGCAACTCTTTGACGGAATCGCCTACGGCAAGTCGGCGGCGGTGCTGCACATGCTGGAGTCCTATCTTGGCCCCGACACCTTCCGGAAGGGCGTCAACCTTTATCTGAAGGAACACGCTTACGGTAATGCGACGGCGGCGGATTTCTGGAGCGCCATGGCGCGCGCTTCCAAGCAGCCAGTTGACCAGATCATGCCGACCTTCGTCCTGCAGCCCGGCGTTCCGTTTGTCGATGTCGATGCGAAGTGCGATGGCGGCAATACCACGTTGAAGCTCTCGCAGAAGCGCTACTTCAACACCCCCGACTTGTTTAACGCGCCCGACGAGCAGATCTGGCAGATTCCGGTTTGCGCCAAGGGCATCAACGAAACGTCAGCCGGCAACCAGCAGTGCTTCCTGCTGACCCAGCGCGAGCAGCAGTTCACGCTGAAGGGCTGCTCGAAGTTCGTCTTTCCCAACTCCAGCGCGCTGGGGTATTACCGTTTCGGTTATGACAGCGCGGCGCTTCATGGATTGGGCAACGCCGTGGATACGGTGCTGACGCCGGAAGAGCGAATTGCGCTGATCGGCAACGAGTGGGCGCTGATGCGCGTTGGCAAGCACAGCATGGGCGACTATCTGGCGCTGGGCGCGCAGTTGAAGAACACGCCGGGCGCGGACCTGCTGGCATCTTTCGGTGACCGTCTGCAGACAATCCACGACCACATGTTGACCGGTGCCGATCGTCCGGAATTCCAAGCGTGGCTGCGGACGCAGTTCTCGCCACTGCTGCAGCAACTGGGATATAACGGCCGGCCCAGCGACACGCCGGAAGAGAAGCAGAAGCGCTCGCTGCTGTTCGAAGGTCTGGGCAACATGGGCAACGATCCTGAGGTCATTCAGCAGGCGCGCACCATGATCCAGTCCTACATGAAGGACACGGCTTCCATCGATCCAACGCTGGCCGGTGCCGTGGTAGCGGTGGCGGCGCGGCATGGCGATACCGAACTGTACAACCAGTACAAGGCAGCGATGAAGAGCGCGAAGTCGCCGCAGGAGTACTACCGGTACTTCTACGGACTGGCGGTGTTCCCGGACTCAAGCTTGACCAAGCAGACGATGGATTCGACGTTGACGGCTGATGTGCGCGGTCAGGATCTATATGTTCTGCTGGCGCTGTTGGCCAATCCGGACAGTCAGGACGCCACCTGGGATTTCATGCGCGCTCACTTTGACGAGCTGAGCAAGAAGACCGGCGGCGGACTGGGCGGCGTGGGAATCTTCCTCTACGGCACGCAAAACTTCTGCAGCACTCAGAAGGCGACCGAGGTGCAGCAGTTCTTCGAGCAGCACCCCTTCCCCGGGACCGAGCGCAATCAGAAGGAAGCGATCGAGGCGATCAATGGCTGCGTCGAGTTGCGCAACCAGCAGCAGAGCAATCTGTCGGCGTGGTTGAAGACGCAGGGCGGCGCTACCAACGCTTCCACTGGTGGCGGCGGCAGCAGCTCTTCCTCAAGCATGCGGTAAAGCAGACGTAATCGCGAGAAAAAAAGGGCGTCCCGCGCGGGCGCCCTTTGTTATTGAGCTAACCAGGCGATAACTTGCACGTCCAAACGGGCGTCGCCGGCTCTTTCCGGAAAGCGAGGCGCGATTGAAGAACTTCCTGCTCGGCGTGGTGGTGACCGTGGCGGTCCTCGTCGTAGGCGGATTCGCTTACCTGAGGCTCGGGCTGGCGCAAACGCGCAGTGACTTGCCGCCTTCGAAGCTGGAGAGCTGGCTGATGTCTTCCGCGGTGCATGCCTCAGTAAGGCGGAATGCGCCCAACATTCCGAACCCGATCGCAGCGACCGACGAAAACCTGATCGCCGGAGGCAAACAGTATCTCGGCGAATGCGCGGGCTGCCACGGGAAGCCCGGCAAGCCAAGCACTCTTCCGGAGACCTTGAATCCGCCGGCGCCGCAATTTCCAATCGTGGGAACCGAGTACTCCGAAGCACAAGTCTTCTGGGTCGCCAAACACGGAGTTCGCCATTCGGGGATGTTCGCGAATGGAGTGTGGGACTCCGACGATGAGCTTTGGCGGCTGGCAGCCTACATCAAGAGAATGAACGCGCTGTCGCCGCACGTGCAGGAGGAGCTGGCGAAGAAGCCCAAATAGAGGCCGCGAGAGGTAGTGGCTTAGCTCCGGGATCTGCAATTGCCGCTCGATTTCTGGATGCGGCGCAACCGCAAATCCAGCTCGCCAGATTTCTGACGGATCCAATTGGCATTCGGATCTCGAAAGGTTCGGCATGGCTGGAGTTGCGCCGCATCGATTGGCGAACTGAGGTCTAACGCTTCTTCCAGGGCAGACACCTTCCGGTCGATAGCTCTAAGTTCCTCTGCCAGCGCCGCAACATATACAGGGTTGTGTGCATGCTTCTCGGTTAGCAGCTTCGCTTCCACGATGGCGGGCCGTAGTACTTCGATGGCGAGGGCATGCGCCCCATTCGTACGTGTCATGACATCACTTCCGATCCTGCGCCCTATGCGGGCGACTTGCTCAGCAGCCCCACTCCGCTTCGCCGGGCTTCGCGAAGTATTTCCGCGAATCGTCCTCCAGCCGGGCGTTGGTCTCCAGCTCCAGAATCGCCAGACGGGCGGCAGCAACCATGCGGTTGCGTTCGTCGTGTGGGATGGAGTTCCATGATTTCGCCTGCGCTTCCGGAGCCGCGTCGGGCTCGGGTGACAGTGCTTCCTGGTAGTGATGGAAAAGCCTGGCGAACTGCTGAACGAAAACTTCCTGGGTTGACATAGTCTCCTTCGGGCGCTGTGCAGCACGCGCACACTTCATTGGACATCGCGCGGCATAAATCCGGAATAAATCCTTCGTAAGGAATTTGTAAAAGCGGCAAAGGGGAATCCTGGCGAATATTCGCGATAAAAACCGATGCAAGATGGCTGCGGCTCTGCTATCTTTCTCCTGCCTTTTCCGCACAAGAGGTTGCCGGAGATCAGGCCACTTCCTGGCAGCCTAAGTTCCACCTACTGCCCGCTCCCTCAGGACCAGGTCCGCATGACTCGACGACTGTTTTTCCTGCTGCTGTGTTCTCTTACCCTGTGGCTTCCGGTGCATGCATCGGCTGACGATCCGCAAGCGGTTGCGGAGAATCCCCACGTCGCGGCCGCCGATCAGCTTTACAAGTCCGGCAAGTTTGCCGAAGCCGCGGACAAATACCAGTCAATCGTGAAAGCCGATCCCAAGCTGATTGCCGCGCAAGCCGGGTTGATCCGTTCTTTATTGCGTGAGCAAAAGGTGGATGATGCCCTAGCTACGGCTACGAGTGCGTTGGCGGTGCAGCCGAACTCCGCACCGCTGCTGGCCGCGATGGGCGACCTAGACTTTCGACGCGCACAGATGCCGGAGGCGGAGACCGCCTACCGTAACGCATTGAAGGCCGATCCGAAAGAGGTGCACGCCTATATGGGCCTCGCACGGCTGTACCGCGCGTACTCGCTCTACCGCCATGCTTATGATGAATTGCAGCTCGCCCACCAGATCGCTCCGGACAATCCGGAGGTGCAGCGCATGTGGTTCAATCAGCTTCCCCGTCGCGAGCGGATCGCCGCCATGGAGAGCTATCTTGCGGCACCGCATCCCGACAATCCGGAAGAGACGGACGCGATGCAGCACTACCTCGCGTTCCTGAAAGCGACTATCGACAAGCCGATCCATGCCTGCCGGCTGGTCCGCAAGGTCGAGCAAACCGACACCAAACTCGAGGCCATGCGCATCGATCCCCAACATATCTTCGGCTACGGTCTGACCGTGAAACTGAACGGCCACGACGAACGCCTGCAGCTTGACACCGGCGCCAGCGGTATCGTGATCGGCACCAAAGCCGCGGAGAAGGCCGGCCTCACGCGCGTGGCCGAGCAACGCTACGTGGGCATCGGCGACAAGGGGCAGCAGACCGGGTACCTCGCGCTGGCACAGCAGATCCGGGTCGGCGATCTGGAATTCCAGGACTGCGTTGTCAGCGTCCTCGACCGGGCGACCATGAACAGTGAAGATGGTCTGGTGGGCGCCGATGTTTTCCGCTCTTACCTGATCGACATCGACATTCCCGCGCAGAAGCTCCGCCTGTCGCCGCTTCCCCAACGCCCGGACGAGGTTGCGCCCACTCCAACTCTGCAGACCGAGGAAGGTTCGTCGCAAGCCACTCCCGAGGAAAAGGCTGAAAGCGGAACCGATCAGAAGGCGCAGCCGTCTGACACCGGCAAGCCCGCAGCTGCCGCTGCCCCGCGACGCCTGCCGATGGACCGATATGTGGCTCCAGAGATGGCCCGCTGGACGCCCGTGTTTGTCTTTACCAACCACCTTCTGATTCCCACCCGCGTGAACGACTCGCCGTCCATGCTGTTCATGATCGATACCGGGGCGGCTCGCAATACGCTGTCCAAGACAGCCGCCAGCCAGGTCACCAAGGTCAGCGCCGATCCGTACGCTCATGTGAAGGGACTCAGCGGAAATGTGAACGATGTTTATCGTGCCGAGAAGGCTACCCTGGTCTTCGGCCACTTTGCGCAAAAGAATCAGGAGATGGTGACTTTCGATCTGTCGGGCTTGAGCCGCCGTTTCGGCACCGAAGTTTCCGGCATACTGGGATTCGACTTGCTGCACATGCTGCAGGTCAAGATCGACTATCGCGATGGCCTGGTGGATTTCGTGTACGATGCCAACCGGTGGCATTGAGTGAACGGTGAGGGATGCCGGCGACTTTCGACACGAAGCCGCCATTCCAGTTAGAATCTTGCGAAGGATTCGATGCAGTGGAAACATGTCATCGCGGGTGTCCTGTCATTGCTGTTGCTAGGCGTGTCGTCGCTGGCCTCGGCATGTGAATTGTCGTGCACGCTGTCTGCGATGCGTCCGGCTTCCAGTCCCGCTAAAATTCATTCCGCCGAGGAAGCCACCTCGGATACGAACATGGCGCACTCTCATTGCGGCCATGCGAAGGTGGCGCCGCGGAGCCGTGCGATCGCTCACCATTTCGAAGACGCTGCCAACTGTGATAACGCTCCCTGCACGCAGGCGCAGATATTGTTGTCGCCCGTGATCGGTAAGGACGCCGCCGGGACGGATCACGGATCTTTTGCCGTGGTCGCGATGGTCGTGTCGACCGGCGATTACGGCGGGCTATTCGCTCGCGTTAAGCGCAAATCCAGTCAGCTGGAACCCAACCTCGTTGATCCCCTCGTGGTAGCTCTCCGCATTTAGTCCGTTTACCTCATTCATCCCCAAGTCTTGTCGCCGGCAGAAGCCGGCTCTGAAAAAAGTAGAGGTCTTGTCTGCGGATCCTTCGACCGGCTCAGGCCGGTTCTGAAGCTCCGCACTACCCAAAGATCTACAACCACGCACCTGCGGTGCCGCTTCGGCGGTCTCGGAGGCTGCGCCGATGTGAAAACTATGAATAGCAGACGTTCTTTCCTGGGACGCGCTCTGGCGTTTGGCGCCGGCGCGCTTTCGTTGCCGACCCTTGCGGCTGGTAACACGTCGCACCCTCACCATGCGGCGTCATCCCAAGCCGGCCACCGCACGGCTTCACCGCCGCTTCCGGTCATTACCCCGGATACTCCCACATTGTCGTACACAATGGATGGCAGGGTGAAGGTCTTCCACCTCGTCGCCGAGCCGGTGAAGCGCGAACTGATGCCCGGCCGCATGATCGACGTTTGGGGCTATAACGGCGTCTGTCCCGGGCCGACCATCGAGGCCAATCGCGGCGACCGCGTCCGCATTATTCTCGACAATCATCTGCCCGAGCCGACCACGATGCACTGGCATGGACTGGAGATCCCGATCCAGATGGATGGCATGCCCTACATCAGCCAGAAGCCGATTGTGCCCGGCGGTCGCTTCGTCTACGAGTTCGCGCTCGATCAGGACGGGACGTTCTTCTACCACTCGCACGGGGCCATGCAGGAGATGATGGGCATGGTTGGGATGTTCATCCTGCATCCGCGTGAAGCTTACGCGCCGCGCGTGGATCATGACTTCGGCCTGGTGCTGCAGGAGTGGGCGCTGCTGCCCAACAACTCCATCCCTAACACCGCCAACATGGAGTTCAACTGGCTGACCATCAACGGCAAGGCCGCGCCCGCGACCACGCCGCTGGTAGTGCGGCAGGGCAATCGGGTGCGCGTTCGCATGGTGAATCTCGGGATGGACCACCATCCTATTCATCTGCACGGGAATACGTTCGTCGTCACCGGAACGGAGGCGGGCCGACAACCGGAATCGACATGGGGACCTGGAAACACGGTGCTGCTGGGCGTGGCGCAGGCGCGAGACATCGAGTTTATTGCCAGCAATCCGGGCGACTGGATGATCCACTGCCATTTGCCGCACCACATGATGAACAGCATGATGGATTTACTCAGCGAGCGGGCTGTGTCTACCACGCCTCTCTCGCAGAAGCAGGCCGCCGAACAGATGGAATCGCTTATGGCGCAGGGCCAGCCCATGCAGATGCCGCCGGACCAGGGGAAGGGAATTGCCCCCGACGCTTCGAGCGTGCCTGGCTTCCCGCAGGACGGGCTGATGGAGATGGCGATGGATCGAGCGGTGGAGGGGTCGCCGGAGTTTATGGAGCTGCCTCCGGGCTGGTCGACCGGCATGCAAGGGATGATGACGCTGATGCGAATCATGCCGCCGGATCAATATGACCGCTACCTGGCGGCGAAGAACAAGACGCAACCCAGCGCAGGAGCAGTGCGATGAAAACGCTTCGACGGATTCGATCTTGCATCTTGCTGCTGCCGCTTTTGTTGGCGGGCGCACGGGCGCAACAGAGCATGCCAGGAAACGCGCCGGCCACACCACATCAGCAGCAGCAAAAGCCGGCGCAATCCGGCGATATGCCTGGAATGCAAATGGGCAAGCCGGGAGAGAACTCGGCCGCGGATTTCCTGCCGCAAATTGGGGAGCAAACCGGGCCGGGCGGCGGTCCCGTCTATCAGCTTGCCGGTCTAGAGGAGAAGGCCCTTAAGGGCAACCCTACATTGTCAGAGTCTGACAATGGGGTAGATACTGCTAAGGCGCATAGACGGCAGGTAGGGCTGTGGCCGAATCCCACAATGGGGTATATTGGGGATGAGATTGCCGGCGGTTTGGGGGTTAACGGAGGCCGGCAGGGCGGCTTTGTGGAGCAGACGATCATCTTAGGCCGCAAGCTGTATCTTGCCCAGCAGGTCGCCGGTGCGGACGTGAAGATTGCCGATCTGGCGAGGGAAGAGCAGCGCTACCGGGTGCAAAATGCTATTCGCGCAGCCTACTTCCAAACCCTAGCGGGGCAGGAAATGGTGGCGTTGGCTGAGCAATACGTGAAGCTCACGGCTGCGACCTTGGAGACAGCGCAGCGCCTGCACAACATCGGCGCCCGCGACGAATCGGAGGTAGCGATGGCGGAGATCGAAATGGAGCGGGCCAAGCTTGCGGCTGATGTCCAGCGAGCGCACTTGCAGCAGGAATGGGAGAACCTGCGCAGTGTGGTCGGCGATCCTGCGCTACCGGTGGGACAGCTCGCCGGCAAGCTGGATGCGGACCTCCCGCAGCTGGACAGCCGGCAGTTGGTGGATGCGCTAGTCGCCAACAGCCCGGCGATGAAGATGGCGCAAGCCAGCGCCACGCGGGCCGAAGCGTCGGTGGAAGAGACGCGGCGCCAGGCAGTTCCTGATCTGCGGGTGAGGGCCGGACTGGAACAGAACCTGGAGACCAACGATTTGACCGGCAAGCCATACGGACTGGAAGGCTTCGCCGAAGTGAGGGTTGAGCTGCCGATCTTCAATCGCAATCAGGGCAATGTCGCGGCGGCGCGGACGGAGCTGGAGCGCTCGCGGGCTGAGACGCGCCGCGTGGAATTGCAGCTTCGCCAGCAAGCGGCAATGGCGGTTGAGCAATATGAGGCGGCGCGGATGACGGTGGAGAGTTACCAGAAGCAGATTATTCCGCGCCAGCAGCGACTGTACGAGATGCAGCGGAATGCCTGGGGCAGGATGGCGCTGTCGTATCCGCAGGTGCTGTCGGCGCAGCAGGGGCTGTTTACGGCGCAGGCCGAGTATATTCACGCTCTGGAAAGTCTGCGGACGAGCGCGGTGGCGCTGAGCGGATTTCTCCTGACCGATGGACTGATGGCGCCGGGAGCGGGCCCAGGAGAGCGTTGAGGTCCGGGCGCCTCTTGTGGGCTGGTTCGAGGGCAGTGCGGCGTCCACTGGGGAAAGGCGGAAAACGAAGCGAAAACGAGTCCCGCCTGTCCGCTTGCGGACAACTCTTTGCGGCCACCGGACAGAGATGGCTTGCCATCCGACCTGCAATTCGCTGAATCTACGAGATCGGTAGGTGGCCAGCAGCTTGCGACATGGCAGTGGGGTTCTCCGTCTACGTCATCACCGTTCTTAAGGAAGAGCCATGCTGGGAGACTTGCGTTACGCGCTGCGGCAACTGAAGAAGGCTCCGGTGTTCACGGCGGTGGCGGTTATCACGCTGGCGCTTGGCGTTGGGGCAAACACCGCTATCTTCAGCGTGGTGAAGGCGGTGCTGCTCAACCAGCTGCCCTACGGCGAGCCCGACCGGCTGGTAAAGTTCGCCGAGTCCGAGCCCGAGACGCCGCAGCCGGAGACCATCGACTTCACTACGACTCACGACTTGCGGCAGCGTAGCCATTCCTTCCAGAGCATGTCGCTGTTTCGCGATGGGGCGGGGGCCATCGTGGAGCAAGGCCATCCCGAGCTGCTCGACGGACTGCGCGTCAGCTACGACTACTTCGACACCCTAGGCGTAAAGATGAAACTGGGCCGCGCCTTCCTGCCTGACGAGGATCAGCCTGAGACGCGCTATGAAGCGATTCTTTCGCACGGTCTCTGGTTACGGCGTTTCGGAGGCGATCCGTCGATCGTTGGCCGGAGCGTTCGCCTGAGCGATCGCGGGTACAAGATCGTGGGCGTGCTGCCGGAAGGCTTTCATCCCATCATGCGGGCGGATCGCTCCGTTGTGCCGGAGATCTACATGCCTCTGGGCTACGCCTTGAAAGAGCCCATGGCCTGCCGGGGCTGCCAGCATTTGCAAATCGTTGGGAAGCTGAAGCCGGGCGTGTCAGTGGAGCAGGCGCGAGCGGAGTTGAATGCCCTCCTGCGGCAGATTAAGCGCGAGCATCCCACAGACTACGATTCGCGGACCATCATCGTCATGATGCTGCTGCACGACTACGTGGTAGGGCGGGTGAGCACGGCGCTTTGGATCTTGCTGGGGGCGGTTGGCATGGTGCTGCTGATCGCCTGCGCGAATATGGCGCACCTGGCGCTGGCCCGCGCTACGAGTCGCACAAGAGAGATGGCTTTGCGCGCAGCCCTGGGTGCGGGACGTGCCCGGCTGGTACGGCAGTTGCTTTCGGAGAGTCTGCTGCTCGCGCTGATCGGCGGCGCGGCCGGCATATTCCTGGCGTGGTGGGGAATCGGTGCACTCACTAGCCTGGGGCCGAAGGGGCTGCCCCGTGCGCACGAGATTCGCATCGACCTGCCAGTGTTGTGGTTCGCCCTCGGCGCCAGCATCCTGACGGGATTGCTGTTCGGCGTGGTGCCGGCGCTGCGGACCTCGCAGATCGATCCCAACGAAGCGCTGAAAGATGCTGGACGGTCCACCGCAGGTCCCTCCCGTCACGGTTACCGCAACGTTCTAGTGGCGCTGGAGATGGCGCTGGCGTTTGTGCTGGTGATGGGCGCCGGGTTGCTGGGCAAGAGCCTGCTCCGGTTGCTGAATGTCGATCCCGGCTACGATCCGCACAACGTGCTGACCGCCGGCGTTTATGTCTATGGCGACCGCTATCAGAAAGCGGAGACCGAGCTGAATTTTTATGACCAGGCAATGCAGCGCCTACGGGCGACTCCCGGCATCGAGAGCGCGGCCATGGTCAGTACGTTACCGCTGGCCAGTTCCGATCGGCGCGGCTTTCACATCCAAGATCGTCCGCTCGCGAACGACTCGGAGGCGCCCTTCACCGACACGTATTCGGTCTCGCCCGATTACTTTCACGTGATGCGAATTCCCCTGAAGCGCGGACGACTCTTCACGGCTGGAGACAGGGTCGGTGCGCCCGGGGTTGCGATCATCAGCGAATCCTGCGCGCGATCCCTGTTTCTTCACGAAGATCCCATAGGCAAGCACGTCCAGTTCGGCGGCCGCCACGATGACAAGCCGTGGTCGACTATCGTCGGTATCGTGAGCGATGTGCGGCAGTACGGCTTCGACCAGCCGTCGCACATGGAAGCGTACATTCCCATCGCGCAGAACAACCAGTTTAGTTACAACCTGGTGGCGCGTACGGAAGGCGATCCGCGGCGCTTCGAGCAGACCGTGCGCCAGGCGTTCCTCGCTGTCGACAACACGCAGCCGATTTACGACGTGCGGCCTCTGGAGGACTACGTGGCCGAATCCCAAGCCGCGCGCCGCTTCACGCTCATGTTGCTTGGACTATTCGGTGGCCTGGCGCTGGTGCTGGCGGCGGTGGGAATTTACGGCGTGATCTCCTACGCGGTGAGCCTGCGAACGCGCGAGTTGGGAATCCGGATGGCCGTCGGCGCAGCGCGGGGTGACGTGTTGCGCATGGTGCTGCGCCAGGGATTCGCGCTGGTCGCGACCGGAGTCGTGGTTGGCTTTGCCGCGTCCACTGTATTGACCCGATTCCTTACGTCGCTGCTCTTCGAAGTTCATCCCGTCGACCTTGTTACCTCGCTTGTGGTTACGTTGACGATCATGGCGGTGGCGTTGGTGGCGAACTACCTGCCGGCACGCCGGGCATCGCGGGTTGATCCCATGGTCGCTTTGCGCTGCGAATAACTGGACCAAAGAACGGCTCTCAAATCTGCGTCCTTCACGCGCTTTTCCCTATCGATATGAGAAAGGGGTAGGGAATCATGCCATTGAAGGTTTTTGTTGCCGGAGGGACCGGTGTTCTGGGACGCGCCAGCTTGCCGGCGCTCGTTGCCGCGGGGCATAGCGTTCGCGCAACCGCGCGTGGCCGGGAGAAAGCCGAACTCGTCCGCAGTCTCGGCGGCGAACCAGTCGAGTGCGATCTGTACGATCTCGCGTCGATGCGCCAGGCGATTGCGGGATCGGACGTCCTGATTCGCCTGACCACCAGGATCCCGTCGCTGGCGAAGGTGCGCGATCCGAAGGTTTGGGCGGAGACTAACCGCCTGCGCACCGAGGGCGCGCGTGTCCTGGTGGACGCAGCCATTTCGGAGGGCGTACCGACCTATATCAGTGAGTCAGTCACCTTCGTCTACGCCGACGGCGGAACTCGGTGGCTGAACGAAGACTCACGCATCGACGATGGCGGCAGCGAAGTTCTGCGGGCCGACCTGGCCGGAGAGCGCGAAGAGGCGCGCTTCTCCGAGGCCGGAGGCCGAGGCATCGTGTTGCGTTTTGCCGGATTCTACGGTGCCGACGCGCCCTCAACGCACGAGGCCATTGCCATGGCGCGACGCCGCTTGCTGTTTCAGATCGGCCCGGGAACAAGTTACTTTTCGTCAATCTACGTTCCCGATGCTGGGCGTGCTGTGGCGGCCGCGGTCATGGCTCCTCCAGGAACGTACAACGTTTGCGACGACCGGCCCGTGCTGTTTGCTGAGTACCTGCAGGCGCTTACTACGGCAATCGGTGCGAAGAAGCCCCTGCGCATGCCGGGCTTCCTTGGCAAGCTGATGTTCGGGCAGGTGTGGGGATATTTTTCGCGCTCGCAGAAGGTCTCCAACGCGCGATTGAAGAAGTTGACCGGCTGGCAGCCAGCAGTGAAGAGTGCATGGGAAGGATGGCCGTTGGTGGCAGGTGAGCTGGCTGGTGCGGGTAAACAAGCCAGTGCTCGCGACGATAAGCGCTCCGCAGCGTAAGCGCGCCGAGGCACTCGCAGGCACACTTCCGCCTCTCCCAGGCAGCTTCCTGATCCACCTCCGCAGTCGAAGTGCAGGGAGCGTTGCCACAGCTTAGGCGGCGCCTGAATGTGCGCTAGTACGATCATGTCTTTGTCGGTGAGTGCAGGCGGCTTGAGCCTATGCCAGCGCCAGTAAAGTCCACCACCGATGACCGCCGCCAGCAGCAAGCCAAGCCCAACTATCCTCCGCGAGAAGACACGCCGTACTTTTCTAGTCGCAACCTGGTCGGCATTCTCCACGGATGCGACACGGTTCCCCGATAAAACCATGTCGCTCGTGACCTGGCGCAGATCGGCCACCATCTCCGATGCGCTCTGAATAACGCAGATTGCCTTGGCAATGCAGTTCGCCAGCCTTGACGTCGAGTTCAAAAGGCCCAAAACGAACGCGAACCAGGATTTTTTGCTTCATTGGCGCGGGAGACAGA
>JBARGS010000172.1:0-27341 GCA_049798495.1 Candidatus Korobacteraceae bacterium
CGTCGTAGCGTTCGCCGGCAGGGATAAGGCTCGGCGCAGCTGAAGCTGACGCCAGCCGAACGGGAGGTTGAACTTCTATGGCACTCGCAATACGTAACGAAGGCAGCAAGGTCAATTCCAACATCAACGTCACCCCCATGGTGGACGTGATGCTGGTGCTGCTCATCATCTTCATGGTCATCACTCCCATGTTGCAAAAGGGCGTGAGTGTTGACATGGCCAAGGTGAACAATCCGATTCCCATGCCTGACGCGGACAAGGAAGACGCCTTGCTCATCGTCGTCATGCGGGACGGGCGCATTTACTTTGGTACCGACCGTGTCAATGCGGACGAGCTGAGCAACAAGGTGAAGGACCGCCTGGCCAACAAGGTAGACAAGCGCGTCTTCATCCGCGCCGACATACGCGCCAAGTATGGCTCCGTAGTCGACGTGGTTGATAATGTCCGATCCGCAGGCGTTGACGATGTGGGTTTGTTGACCGAGCAGCAGCAAACGAACCCGGCGAACAAGAAACCGCCGGTGGGCAGCGCCACCTCGGGTGCCGGCGCTCAGTAGGGAGTTGAGTTATGGGAATGGCAATTGGAGGGTCCGGCGACGGTCCCAAAGCCGACATCAACGTGACCCCAATGATTGACGTCTTGCTGGTGCTGCTCATCATTTTCATGGTGATCACACCGCTGACGCCGAAGGGCCTGGACGCGCTGGTTCCTCAGCCGCCCAAGGACAAACAGCAACAGCCGCCAAGCAACGATCGCACCATCGTGGTGCAGATCCTCAAAGGGCCGGGCGACAAGCCCGCGCTCAAGATCAACCAGGACGACGTCACGTGGGACACACTGGAAGGCCGTCTGAACGACATCTTCAAGACCCGCGCTGAGAAAGTAATGTTCGTCAAGGCGGATACGGATCTGCCGTTCAACGATGTGGCACAAGTCATCGACATTGGGCACGCCGCCGGTGTGGATAAGGTGGGACTGATCACGGCCAAGATCGAAGCCGGCGGTTAGCCACCGATTAGCAATAGGAACATGATTCGGGCAGCACTCCTCCTTTTGGACGGGCGGGAATCCGTAAGCGGCTTCCCGCCTTCCCGCGGACCCGAACAATGGCAACGGAGAGTGAAATCAAACATGAACAAGAGCGGACGGGTACTCACCGTACTTGCTGTTCTGCTCGCGTTGTTCTCGACGGTGGGTTGCAACAAGTTGAGAGCGCGCGACCAACTCAACAAGGGCGTGCAGGCCTATAAAAACGCAAAATTCGAAGATGCAATCGAACATTTCAAGAACGCGGTTGATCTGGATCCTAGCTTGATCAACGCCCGCCTTTATTTGGCAACTGCATACATGGGGCAATACATCCCGGGCGCCGATTCACCCGACAATAATCGCTACGCGGAACAGGCTATCGACGTCTTCAAACAGGTCCTGGATCAGCATCCACCCCAACAGCAGCAGATTCACAGTCTGAAAGGCATCGCCTCGATGTACTTCCAGCAGAAGAAATTCGACCAGGCCGACGAGTATTACAAGAAGATCGCAGAAATGGATCCCAACGATCCGGAAACGTACTACTCGCTGGCTGTTATCGATTGGATGCAGGCCTATCAGCCGGACCAGAAGGCTCGCGCCGAGCTGGGCCTGAAGCCGACCGATGAGCTGAAGGACAAGAAAGCCTGCGAGGCGCTCAAGACCGCGAACGCGCAGAAGGTCGAGGACGGCATCCAGAATCTGCAGAAGGCGCTGCAGCTTCGCCCTGACTACGACGACGCGATGGCCTACTTGAACCTGCTCTATCGCCAGCGTGCCGAATATGAGTGCGACCAGCCCGACGCGCGCAAGGCTGATCTGAAGACTGCCGATGACTGGGTCGACAAGACCATGGCCACAAAGAAAGCCAAGGCTGAGAAAGCTGGGCCGAGCGGCATCGTCACCACCGAAAGTACGCAATAGGACGGAACAAAAGTCTTGCGATTCTTACGCCCCTCCCGAAAAGAGGGGCGTTTCCTATTGTTTCGGCGGCGGCGGCGGCTCTGGTTTGGGTTCGACGAACTTCGCGTCATCAACGGGCACGTTCTGCTCCACCTTTTCGATTTGGATGGTAAAGCTGCCGCTGGGCCGGGCAATCGTCCAGCGGAACGGTGTCTTCACTCCACTCACTACACGATAGTCGGCAAAGTCCACCTGGGTCGGGTTGAGTCCGAGCGGCGTGTCTGCGTGATGCACCATGCGCAGCAGTAACCCCGAATCCTTGTCGAAATAGAGTTTTACCGGCGGCTGGCCTTTTGTCAGGCCCAGCACGACATCGGCTTGCCGCTCGCCCACTTTCTCCGGATGATCCTGCAGCTTCAACTCCGTAAACTCGTGCGCGAGTTGGTTGGGATAAAACGCCTCGGCATCGAGCTTGGCGGCCTGCTGGTCGGGCGCGGACATCTCGCGCAGAGGACGACCGGGGAACGCGATCCAGCCGGCCTGCCCGTTGTAAGCCGTGACACTGTCGCCCTTGGGCGTGTGCATCACGGAGACGCGCTCGTCGGGAGCTTTGGTGTAGATATCGATGGGCACCGGCGGACCTTCGGGCACGATTGCGGCGCCTTTCTCCACGCGCGCGGAAACCTTGTCCAGCGCAGCCTCGCCGCCAATAGCCTGGATAAATTTGGCGACAACAGGTGCGCCCGGCGGCAGCGACTCGGGATTCATGTCGTGCTCGTGCATGGCGCCCATGGCCTCGGGCTTCGCGGTCTCCGCGGGGACGGCCGGAATTGCCTGGGGATGTGGGGATCCGCGATGACAGGTGTTGCAGGTGACCTGGCGCTCGCCCTCGAAGTTGTTTTTGTCGATGGCGAACATCATCTGCATCATCTCGCGCGCGGTCTTCTTTTCCTTCTTGTCGTCCTTCTCGAACTCAAGCCTGCCGGCAGGGTTGGCGACGTGGCAGAAGTCGCACTCCACGCCCAGCGCCGCCGTTATGAACTGCATCGAGGGGATCAACTGATCCGCCGGAATGTCTTTCAGCACCTGAATATTCTTGTACTTCTGGACGGCGGTTTGAACAGCCGGCGCCGCATTGGACGCAGGCGACTGGGCGGGCTTGGCGTTGCCGCTAGCCATGACTCCAGCGAAGGTGACTGCCAGTACTGCTGTGGCTAGAAAAAACAGATGATTACCCGGAGGTGCGAACTGCTTACCTTTTGTTTTCACGTGTTCTACCCTCGGTGAGTTGAGCACTGGAAGTCTACCAAACCGCAACCGCAGGGCGCGCGCTCGGACTGGCCGCCGGTTGTCACAGCGGGCTGTGATGTTTAACCTCTTTTCGCGGTATTCATGCAGTACAATCCATTCTTCTGTGGATGTGCGCGCTAACCGCCCATTCCGCCTTCGCTTCCGCAGGACATGTCTTCATCGCGTTCCGCCATGCAAGCCCGGCCGACGCCTCTGAGGCACACTGATGTTCAAACGAGTGCTGATCGCCAATCGCGGCGAAATTGCTGTACGCATCATTCGCGCCTGTCGCGAGATGGGTATCGAGTCGGTCGCTGTCTTCTCTGACGTCGATCGCAAGGCGCTGCACGTCCGCAAAGCCGACTACGCCTATCACATCGGTCCGGCGACCGCGAGTGAGTCCTATCTCAATGTCGACAAGATTCTGGACGTGGCGCACCGCAGCCAGGCGGAAGCGATCCATCCCGGCTATGGCTTTCTATCCGAGAACGCGCGCTTCGCCCGGGCTTGCGCCGACGCCGGAGTGAAGTTCATTGGGCCGTCGCCGGAATCGATGGAGATGATGGGGTCCAAGACGCGAGCCCGCCAAAACATGAAGCGAGCCGGTGTGCCGTTTGTGCCCGGCTCCGAGCGCGGGCTCGACTTGGACGCAGCCGAGCGGATGGCGGAGCAGATCGGCTATCCGGTGATGCTGAAGGCCGCGGCTGGCGGTGGTGGAAAAGGCATGCGGATGGTGACTTCGCCAGCGGAACTGCATTCAGCCTACGAAAATGCGCGCAGCGAGGCGCAGCGATCCTTCGGCGACAACGAGGTATACATCGAGAAGTTCATCACCAACCCACGGCACGTTGAGATGCAGATCTTTGCCGACGAGCATGGCAATGTTGTTTACCTTGGCGAGCGCGAGTGTTCGGTGCAGCGGCGTCACCAGAAGGTAATGGAGGAGTCTCCGTCGCCGATCGTAGACGAAGACATGCGCCGCCGCATGGGCGAGATCGCGGTGCGAGTCGCGAGGGCCGCCAATTATCACAATGCCGGCACCATCGAATTCCTAATCGACGAGCAGCGCAACTTTTTCTTCCTGGAGATGAATACGCGTCTGCAGGTGGAGCATCCCGTCACCGAATTCGTGACCGGGCTGGACCTGGTTCATTTGCAGATGAAGGTTGCCGCCGGCGAGAAACTCCCGTTCAAACAAGAAGACATCCGGCTGCGTGGGCATGCTATCGAGTGCCGCATCTATGCCGAAGATCCCGACAACAACTTCTTCCCTTCCCCGGGACAGATCACGCGACTGATTTCTCCATCGGGGCCGGGCATTCGGCGCGACAGCGGCATGTACGAAGGCTGGAACGTCCCCATCGAGTATGATCCGCTGCTGGCCAAGCTGGTTGGTTATGGCGAGGACCGCGAGCAGGCAATCAACCGGCTGTTGCGCGCGCTGTATGAGTATTTCGTCGGCGGCATCAAGACAAACATCTCGCTGTTTCGCCGTATCCTTAAGGACCCGGACTTCCGAGCCGGCAACCTCGACACCGGTTTCCTGGATCGCCTGCTGAACAAGCCGAGCAACGAGACAGACGTGCGGCGTCCGATTATGGCGGCGATTGGAGCGGCAATCTTTGCCAGCACAGAACCAAAAGCAACGCTGCCGGGAACGAACGGCACAACCGCAGCGAACGGCAATGCCAGTTCGCCGCCGTCGATTTCAAACTGGCGGCGAACTGCACGTGCGGAAGCGGTGCGGGAGAAGTGAGCACATGCGTAACATTGCTTCTGAAATACAGCGGTAGGGGGTAGAATTTGAGCATGGAAATGGTGTTTACAGCACTCTTCGTGCCTGTTTCTGAAGCTGAGGGTGGTGGATATGTCGCCTACGCAGCGGAGTTGCCCGAAGCAATCTCGGAAGGGGACACCTTAGAAGAGGCGCGTGAGAACCTCCGCAGCGCCATTGAAATGGTGGTGAATTCCAACAAATCAACAGCCGTGTATGATCTCGAGGGGAAGCAAGTGACTCGAGAAGAAATTCGCGTGGAAGTTGCATAGGCGGTGAGGCGAAGAAACCTGATCCGCCACCTCGAAGCGAATGGATGTGTCTTCCTTGAGGAGGGTGCCAGTCACACTCGGTACTTAAACCCTGCTACGCAGCGGAGAAGCACAGTTCCTAGGCATACAGAAATTAAGAATCCAACCGCTATAGCCATATGTAAGCAGCTCGGCGTACCCCATCCGTTTCGCCCGGCGAGGGACGACCTATGACCTACGACGTTGTAGTTGACGGCAAGACGCACCAAGTCGAGCTTACGCGCGGCGAGAAGATGTGGACGTGCAAAGTTGACGGCCAGGACATCGAGGTTGATGCTGCATTGACGGCCCGAGATGTGCTCTCCGTTCTGGTTGGCGGCAAAGCTTACGAGATCAAGCGCGAGCGCTCATTGCAGGGCGAGCTGCACATGGTCATCGGCAGCGCCCGTTATGCAGTCGACGTTCAAGACCCACGCTCGCTGCGTACGCGCCGTGCGATCGCTGGGGCCGAGTCCGGTCCGCAGAAAGTGAAAGCCCCGATGCCGGGCAAGATCCTTCGCATCCTCGTCGCTGAGCAGGATGAAGTCAAAGCCGGTCAGGGCATCATCGTGATGGAAGCCATGAAGATGCAGAACGAGATGAAGTCGCCCAAGGACGGCAAAGTACAGAAGATCCTCACCGCGGAAGGCTCGATCGTTAATCCAGGAGATACGTTGGCGGTTATCGAATAGCTGTCAGCTCTCAGCCATCAGCTGTCAGCTAGGGCTACGAGCTGTGAGCCCCGAGCTACGAGCCACTACCACTCCGGTGCGTTCGCTATTGGCTGACGACAATCGCTTAGGACCGCATCTCATTTCGCTACAGACCGCTTTGTCGATCAAAAACATCATCGTTCGGCAGCAACTCTGCCTCAATGCTATCTTCTCCCTCATTAGCTGATGGCTGATGGCTGACGGCTGATAGCTGACGGCTGACAGCTGTCCCTATAATGTGGCGATGGCCAAGCACTGGAAGACCAAGCTCATTCATTCCGACGTACAGGTCCCCCAGGGATTCGGGTCGCTGGCGACGTCCGTCCATCGCGGCTCGACGACGTTGTTTTCCGACGCCGCGGCAGTGACCGATCGGTGGGATCAATATGAGGCTGGTTACACCTATGGTCTTTATGGAACGCCTACCACGCTGGAGCTTGCCGCGCGCATTTGCGAGTTGGAGGGCGGCCATCGCACCATCCTCATGCCGGGCGGACAGGGAGCCATCTCGCTGATCAATCTTGCGCTGCTCGGCAGCGGCGACCACGTGCTGCTTCCAGAAAGCATCTATGGCCCCAACCGAAAGCTCGCCAATGATGTGCTGCGGCGCTTTGGCGTGGAGGTCACGTTCTATCCCCCTGATGCCGGCAGCGGCATCGCCGCGATGATCAAGCCGAAGACGCGGCTCGTCTGGTGCGAGAGTCCGGGCTCGATCACGATGGAAGTGCAGGATGTGCCGGCAATTGCCGCGGCAGCGCACGCGGCGGGAGCCCTGGTGGCCATGGATAATACCTGGTCCGCGGGGGTTTACTTTGACGCACTGGAGCACGGCGTTGATGTAACTATGCAGGCGCTTACCAAGTATGTCGGCGGGCACAGCGATCTGCTGCTAGGATCGGTGACAACGAAGGACAGAGCCATTTATCAGCGACTAGGAGCGACTCACCAGTTGCTGGGATGCGCTGCGTCACCCGACGACTGCAGTCTGGCTCTGCGCGGATTGAAAACGCTGGCGGTGCGACTGGAAAGGATCGAGCGCTCGGCGCTGTCAATCGCGCACTGGCTGGCGGAACGGCCTGAGGTTGAGCTTGTGCTTCACCCGGCACTGCCGTCATGCCCCGGGCACGACCTGTGGAAGCGGGATTTTACCGGTTCGGCGGGAGTCTTTTCCATTGTTCTGAAGGCCGACTATAAGACGCCGCAGGTTATTGCGTTCGTGAATGCGCTGGAGCTATTCAAGATTGGCTATAGCTGGGGAGGAGTAACTAGTCTTGCGGTCGCTTATGACTTCAGCCATTACAAAGGACGGCCATCTTATGGGCATCGTATTGTCAGGTTGAACATTGGTCTGGAAGAGGTAGAGGATTTGATAGGGGACCTAACCCAAGCTTTCGATCTTCTTGCAAAGTGCCACGTGTGAAATAGCGGCCACATGTGTCCTCCCTACGTGGTCTGTGTCGCCGCTCCGCGGCTCAACTATTTCTGCCGGTCACCGCGGGCTTACGCCCGCGGCTAACACAAATGCCGCCGCAGAGCGGCTGTTTAACCAGTCGTTCTGCCAGCCTGCTCCAGGAGAGAGTCTTGTAGTTGGAAGAGATCTCTGAAAGGGCTCGAGATTCGCTGTCGAAAGCCTTTGCCGATACCCTACTTCATCGTGCCGGCCTGCTTAAGGACGTCTTCCGCAAAGTAGTTCTCGACCTTAGCCTGGTCGCGAATTGTCTCGTAATAGGCCGCCTTCAGAAGTTGTTCGCGGCGATCGCGAAGTTGTTCGCGTATCGCCTGCTGCACGCGAGGGTCCTTCAACTCGCGTTGCCCCGAGGCTTCCCGGCTGATCAGCTTCACGATCCGGAAGCCCAACACCTGGTGACTATTCGGATCGCCTACCGGCAGAATCGTCGTGTACTGCCCGGGCTTGAGCTTGCCGATCGCGTCCAATGCCATCTTGTCGGCCTTGAGCGAGGATTCCGGAATAAATCCCAAGTCGCCACCATTCTGCGAAGTGTCGGGCTGCTCCGAGTAAGTCATGGCGACGGTGGCAAAATCTTCTCCACTATCGAGCCGGTTTTCGATCATTTGAATCTTCTTGCGCGCGTCGGGCTCGTTCTGCGCCTTCATGTTCTTCACTTGCGGATTCGGCTGCGAGGTAACGAGGATTTGCGCGAGATGATATTGCGGCTCGATCAGGTTGAACTCGGCTTTGTGCTGGTTGTAGTAGTTGGTGATGTCTTCGTCGGAGATATTGATTTTCGACGTGACCTCCCGGTTCAGGACCTTGTCGATGGTAAGCGAGCGGCGGAGGTCGTGCTTGAAGTCGTCCAGCGTGATCTGACGGTCCTTCAGGCGTTTGTTGAACTCCTCCTGCGTATAAGGCGCTTTGATTTCGGCCAGCTTGGCGTTCACTTCTTCATCGGTAGCCAGCAGGCCCAGCTTTTCGGCGCGCTGCATCAGGATCTCGTCGTCGATGAGTTCGCGGAGGATATTCAGCCGCAGAGTGTCGGCCTGCTCAAGGCTGGGCTTCTGCTGAGCTTCGGCGGTTGAGTTGTCGTAGTACTTCTGGACTTCGGTGCGAGTGATCTTGCGTCCGTTTACAGTCGCCATTACGTCGGCGCCTTCCTGCTTACCGGAACAGCCAAGGCTTACAAGCAGCAGAGCAGCGGTGAAGGTCGTCGCTGCCATAACCAAACCAACCGACATCGTTTCGTGTTTCCGTTCCAAACTCAGCCCCTCCTGGGAGGCAAGGATGTTCTGGCCTGGCCACAGAGCGCCAGGTTACAACGAGCCCGCTTGCGCTGAATGGCCCCCGCGATTACTTGCTGGACGTCGTCTCCGGATGGGGAGGGGCCGGCGCCGGCGCTGATGGCGGCTGTACGCCCGCAGCCAGAAGCTGCCGATCCAAAGCTGCCCTCACTTCGTCCACATCCAAAGCTCCCTCCAGGCGCTCCCCATTGATAAAGGCGGTCGGGGTCGCACTGACGTTGAGCGCGTCGCCCTCGGCCATCGACGCCTTTAACTGAACATCGGATTGGGCTTTCACGCAGGCTTGCAGGCGAGTCATGTCAGCGCCGTTTTTCTTGCCGAAATCCAGAGTGACGCGATCCACCTCATCGAACGCGGCCTGCGCATTCTGTTGCGATCCCCCGATTGACCTCTGATTGGCATGCAGGTAGTCGGCAAGTTGCCAATAAGCGGGACTGCTTTCCTTAGCCAGGCAATTCGCATCGTTGGCGGCGCGTTGCGCCCAGGGATGGATCTGCAGCAGCGGGTAATCCTTATAGACGATTCGGACCTTGTCGCCATACTGCGGAAGAATCTCGGTCATCAGAGTGGTGTGCATGCGGGCGCAGAAGGGACACTCGAAATCATCGTAGTTGACGATGGTGACCTTAGCGTCGGGATTGCCGCGGATGGGACGGCCGGTAATGTTGATCTTGTTCATCGTGTCGGCGTAGACGTCTTTGCTGAGGTCCAGCTTCATGACCCGCATCAGAGTCTTACCGTCGTTGGAGATGAGAAAGTCGACCTTCTGCGACTTGTCCTTGCGGGCCATGGTGACGGGCAAGTTGTCATAGTTCGGGAACTCACTTGGCGTCGGCGCACCCAGGGTGATACTCACGTCGGGCGGCATATTACTGAAGAAAGCGCGAATTTGCTCCTGGACGCGGGCCGCAACGGCGGGAGAAAGCGGTGGTCCGCTAGCCTGAGCTGGTGCAACGGACTGGGCGGGTGCACTAGACTGCGCCGGTGCGCTGGATTGCATTGGTACGCTGGATTGAGCCGCGGCAACGGCTCCCAGGAGAAGACACAAAACAACCGATCGTCGAAAGAGCAATGTGAAAAACCACCTTTTGGGGAAGAACATCGACCCTTCATTATCTCATGGAGGGCGGTTTTTTCGGGCACAGGAGGCCCCTAGGACAAGACGCAACTGTCCCAGGGTAAATTGCAGACCGACGCAGACCCACCGATCAGGATTCCGAGTTGCCGCGCTTCAGCAAGTCAATCGGGAGCAGCGCATTCATCGACCCGGAACGGAAGCCTTCGAGGTCGAGGGTCACATAGGAAAAGCCCAGCGCCTTGAAGATTCGGGTGAACTCCGATGCCATTTCCGTCGTCAGGGCGTGCGGCAACTCCTCGCGAGCGATTTCAATGCGCACAATCTCCCCGTGATGCCGCACCCGGAACTGGCGAAAGCCAAGCTGACGGATCGCGTCCTCTCCTTGTTCCACGGCGGACAACGCCTCTCGCGTGACCGGGCGGCCGTATTCGATACGCGAGGACAAACAAGCGGAGGCGGGTTTGTCCCAGACACGGAGGCCCGCTTCCTGCGCGAGCTGACGGATGTCCTGTTTGGTCAGCCCCACTTCGAGCAGCGGAGCGGCGATCTGGTGTTGCCGGGCGGCTGCCTGACCGGGGCGATAGTCTCCCTGATCGTCCACGTTCACGCCGTAAGCAATGGTCTGGAAGCCGCTGCTTTGGCGATACTGCTCCATCACGGTGAAGAGCTCGTCCTTGCAGTGAAAACAGCGCGCCGCGTCATTGCGTACGTAGTCGGCGCTCTCCATCTCCTCAGTCTGAATCACGGTCAGCGGAATGCCCTGTTCGTCTGCGAAGGCAACCGCATCCTGCATTTGGGAACGGGCGAGGCTGGGGGAATCGGCCAACACGGCCAGCATGTCATTGCCAAGTTCGCGGTGCGCCGCCCAAGCGAGGAAGGCGGAATCCACGCCACCGGAGTAGGCGACCAGCAAACGTCCCAACGAGCGCAGATGTTCACCCAGCGATAGCATCTTGCCGCGAAGATCCAAGCTTGGGGACGGATTGGGGCGCGCCACTGACATGCCTTCATTGTAAGTTACACAACGAGGTTGCGTTCGCTAATACAGGCGTTGCAGGCGTTTGAGGGTTCCGAAGCTGCCTACATTGGTAAGGCTGAAGGTGAAGCGATAGGCGTTTTCATTGCGGACCAGCCCTAGCGCCCAGCGCTGATATTGAAAAGCCACACCGCAGCAGTCCCAGTTGTAATTGGTCTGGATGGTTGACGCCTGAATGTAATCAAGCTTGGCATCGGCCGCGACACTGACGGCGCCGTTGAAGCCCAACTTGTTCATGCTGCCGTAGGTGAGGGCGATCCGATACTGATTGAAAACGTCGGGAGTCATGACGCCGCTGGAGGTGACGGAAAACTCGCCCGGCGCGTTGACGTAGGATTGTCCCCCGTTCAAGTACCAGTTGTTCCAGCGATAGCCTGCGAAGACCGTACTGGCATTGATCTGGTGCAGCACCGGGTCATAGTCCAGTGACCACTGAAAGTCGGCAACACCGGACTGGACTCGCAGCCGCGAAATGATTGGCGAAAACAGTCTGGGTTCGGTCAAGAAGGCAATGCCGGTGAAATCGATGGTGCTGTCGAAGACATTTCTGCGACCCGGCACCAGCGCGCCGCCGAACGTGGTATTGGCGAAATATTTTTGCGCGATCTCCCAACTGATGAAGTCTATGGCCGCTCCGGAGGAATCGTCGCACCTTGCCTCCTCGTTCTTGGGTTTCTTCTGTGCCGCGCTTTCAGCCGCCGCCGACATAAATCCGCTTTCGGAGTGACGGAAACACTGCGCGTTGGAGGTCGTCTTCTTGGAATAGAGGCGGTTAACGATGCCGTACTCCACTTCGTTGGTGTCGGCCAGAATATCGCGCTCGTCAAAGCGGATAATCTGGCTGAAATTGTCGATACCCGATTGATAGCGATAGATGGCGTAAGGCTCGATGGTGTGCTTCAGCACCCGGCCGAAGAGCTTGCGATCAAAGATTCGGGAGAGCGTGGGGGGGCGAATTTCCATTGAAGCATTCACGACATTTCGGTTGATAGCGTCGCTGACCGCGACGCCGACCGCCGGCGGAGCGCCAGGTTGCAGACGTTGCGAGTAGTAGGTTTCGCGGGCGCCAATCTCGGGACGAAGGGTCCAACCGTCCAGGAAGGCCGGCAGGGCGATATAGGGATTGGCATCGACCCGGCCGACGACAGGTGCGGTGGAAAATCCGATCTCGTTGCGGGAGACTCCCTCGGCGGCCAGATCATAGGCATAGACAAAGCCCGCTCGAGTGAAGGGGCGCTCTACGGTGGAGAAATCGAGACTGGGGGCGTGGTTGATTTCGATGAAATCGCCGGGCGCGGTGCTCTCGTAGTTTTGATAACGCGAGGCCAGGAATCCCAGGCCATAGCCGTTAAAGTTCTTGCTCAGGAATCCGTAGGAGCGCACCTCGGAGTTGATGGCTTCGGTAAATCCCTGGGCAAATGCCAGACGAAAGATGTACGAGGTGAGATAATCCACCGACATGCCGGCACGAAAACCATCCGGCAGATCCTTCCATCCGTTGACCCGGAGCTCTTCACCGCCCTGGTTTTGACCCGTCTGGGGCTGGCCATTCTGGTCGATAACGCCGTAATATTCCGCCTGCACAGCGTAGGTGTAGCCGATGGCGCGAAAGTTGCCAAATTGCGCCCAGCCACGCGACGCGTACAGGGCCGCTCCCAGCGTGACGTCGGCATTGCGGCTCAAGACCCAATAAAACCCATCGCCCAGGATGAAGCCACGGGTGGAAGATTGTCCGATCTCCGGGATGAGAAAGCCGCTTTTGCGTCCCAGATTGTCGACCGGATGCTCGACGTAGGGGAAGTAGAAGACCGGGATGTTATGGATCTTCAAGGTGGCGTGCCGCATTTGAGCTTCGTTGCCCAGCTCGACATTGGCCGATTTGGAGTCCCATTTCCACTTGGGATCGGGCAGGGCGCACGACGTAATGTAGCCCTGATTGACGCGATAACGATCAGGGCCCAGTTTGTCCACAACTTTGCCGGTAAAGAAAAACGGGCTGGAGGAGGTAAGGAACATCGACTTATTCTTCACCCGAACTCCGCTGGAACCGACGACGTCGTAGAAGGTACCCGTGTCGCGGCTAACGTCGTAGTTCGCACGCGTGCCGACGAGGTGCTCGTTGTGCGGTCCGCCGTCGAAGACCACGTGTCCGGTAGCGGTGAGGCGGCCAGTCGAAGAATCGTAGGTAGCCTGGTCAGCGTGCAGCGTACTCGTGCCGAAACGAATTTCGACATGCCCGCGCACGTTGTAAATGTCCTGATTTTTTTCCTGTTCGTCGGCGCGGATGAGCACTTCGTTGGGGCCAAGCGGAACATTGATGGCCGGGCGTTGCGGGCCTAAGTCCTGACCACCGCTGTTCTCCAGCTCCTGCTCAATCATCTCCTCGGTCTGAGTGTCTTCCTGTCCGGTATCGGTCTGCGCGCTGATTGGCGGCTTGGAAGGCGGCGGGGGCTGCTGCTGGGCGGGTGCGGTGTCCAGACTATCGTCGAACAGGTCGTCATCGTCCTCATCGTCGGTTGTGGAGGAATCGGGCTTGGTCGAAGCTGATTGCGTTGGAGCCGGATTCTGCTGTGCTGGCGCGGGACGCAACTGGCTGGTTACTAGCGGCGGCAACAGAAACAGGTGACACACCAGGAGCGCCGTGATAATCAATCGAATGCGGAGCATCATCGACAGGCGTGCGTCCCTTCGCGGGTACGTTCTGATGGAACGGAACCTTGCAACTTAGCATGTTGCCGACGGACAGGCAAAACGTGAAACGCCTCCGATGATGAACGCAGCTCTGGACGTTCTCCTGAACCCGCGTGGCGCCTGCTGGTTGCGCAATCGATAGAATCGAGAGCACAGCCGTGGCACGCCTGCAAGGCGCTGGCGAACGACCTCTTTTCTCACTTCCAGTTTATTACTGTGCCAGATTTCCGGCGCACGATTTCGTTTGGGGTGTTGCCGGAAGAGAGACTACCCGCGCCACGACATGACCGAACAGGAAGCGTTGTCCCCCGATCAACTCGCGGATTCGTCGCAGCCGGCCGACGATATCTGGCGGAAGGAAATTCACTCGCGCGTGGCTGGCTATCGCAGCCGCCGCGGACACCGCGTGGAAGGAGCCTTTTCCATGCGCTTCCCGTTTCCTCCCGCAGAGACGGAGGCGGAGGCGGCAACCGTGGAGGCGGCAAGCCAGCCCACGCTGGACCAGAGCAATATCGTGGAGACGGAGATATTCGCGGCTGCGGAGTCCTCGCCTACGCTCATCAAATCTTCTGAGTTGGCTGCCGCAGTGCAGGACACCGTACCGGCAGGGTTACCGACCTCAGCAGAGTCCAATCCAGAGCCCGAGCCAGAGTTGCGGCCAGTCGCAGTGCCGCGGCCGAGGTCAAGACACAAGGTCATAGCCTTTCCGCGACAGGCTTCCGAGGCTCCGTCCGACGTTGATCGTTTAGCCGATCCCGTGCCTTCGGAGCAGCCTCGTATTCTCGATGTGCCGGAGGAGTTGGAGCCGTTTCCGATGACGCCGCTGCTCGATGGCTTGCAGTATTCGCCTAATGCGAATCAGAGGCCTGTGGTTTCGGCCGATCACATTGAGCTGCCGTTTCAGGCGGTCCGCATTTCACGGCGCATTTGCGCCGGTCTGGTGGATTTTAGCGTGGTTGCAGCAGCCGCCGGGATTTTCGGCGCGGTGAGCTACAAGCTGCTGCCGCAGGTGGTCTTGACCAAACCGCTGCGTATCGCCGCGGCTGCAGTTCTGATGGTATTGTGGGCGGTTTATGAATACCTGTTTACGGTTTATGGGGGCAGGACCCTCGGCATGAAGATTGCGCACATCCGCCTAAGCACCTTCACGGGAGCACAGCCCAACTGGCGATATCGCCGCAGCCGGGTCATCGGAATTTACTTTTCCACTGCGTCGCTGCTCATGGGACTACTCTGGGCGCTGGTTGACGTGGATGGGCTGTGCTGGCATGACCGCATCAGCCGAACCTACCTGACGCAAGCAAAGTAATCTCTCCCGGCACGCCGGTCGGTTCGGCGTGAGGCATCTCTAGGTTAGCTTTAACCCTCCTGTAATGCTGGGTTGCTGACAACTCGCAGGTAAACGAGTACATTCAATCGAGCCATTGGCGATGCCAGGCGTCCGCTGGCGACTGTATTAGCGGTACACTAACTGCTGCCGTGCGTCTCCGCAACGGGAGAGCTGTCCGGAACTCCGGACACATTTATGTCCACATCGACCGAGAACCTGCAACGTCCAGCCATCAAAGTTTTCGTCGCCACGTCAGTGATGCTGACGTTCATCTCCTTTTGGCGGGCTTCGGCGATCGTACTCTCCGACCTGGCCTCGTCGGCGTACTACGTGGGCGGCGATGCGGAGAAGGTCATCGGCAAGAGCGCTCCCTGGTTCGTGCTGGCGGTGATGCTCTTCAGCTATGCAGTGCGAGCTATCTACATCGAGTCGAGCGCGATGTTCGTGCGCGGCGGCGTGTATCGGGTGGTAAAGCAGGCGATGGGCGGCACCCTGGCAAAGCTGTCCGTCTCGGCGCTATTGTTCGATTACATCCTCACCGGCCCCATCAGTTCGGTCGCCGCGGGCCAGTACGTAGCCGGATTTCTGACCGACACGTTTCACCACATTGGCTACGACATAACGGTTCCCGACAACAAATTTGCCGCGGTCTTCGCCGTAGGCGTGTCGCTCTACTTCTGGTGGAAGAATACGCAGGGGATTCACGAGTCGAGCGAACGTGCGCTGCAGATCATGAAGATCACCACCGTGATGGTGGTGCTGCTGATCGTCTGGTGCCTGATTACGCTGGCCAAGCACCCATCGCCCCTGCCTCCGTTTCCCTCGCCGGTTACGATGCACCACGACAAGGAATCGCTGGGCTGGTTGTTGGGGACCTGGGCGGCGCGGATTCCACTGATCATGTTGCTGGTCGGCTTCGGTCACTCTGTGCTGGCCATGAGCGGCGAGGAGTCGCTGGCCCAGATCAACCGCGAAATCGAGCATCCCAAGCTGAAAAATCTGGAGAAGACCGGGCTGGTGATCTTCCTCTACAGCCTGTTCTTCACCTCGCTGGTTTCGTTCTTCGCAGTGATGATCATTCCCGATGGTATCCGGCATGAGTACTTCGCCAACCTGATCAGCGGCCTGGCGATGAACGTGGCTGGTCCTTACACGCTGCGGCTTATCTTTCAGGGATTCGTGGTGCTGGTGGGCGCGCTGATATTGTCGGGCGCGGTGAACACCGCTATCGTGGGCGCCAACGGCGTGCTCAGCCGCATGGTGGAAGACGGCGTCCTGACGACCTGGTTCAAGAAGCCGCACAAGCGGTTCGGCACCAGCTATCGCGTCATCAACATGATCGTCGGGCTGCAGGTGCTGACCATTCTTGCCAGCCGCGGCAACGTCTACCTGCTGGCTTCGCTTTATGCCTTCGGTGTGATCTGGAGCTTCTCCTTCATGTCACTGGCGGTACTGGTGCTGCGCTATACCAGCCCGGAGAATCGCGAGTGGAAGGTGCCCGGGAACATCCGCATCAAAGGCGTTGAGGTGCCGATCGGGCTCAGCTTGATTTTGGTGCTGCTGTTTGCAACCGCAATTGTGAATCTCTTCACCAAGGAGATGGCGACCGTCGCTGGGGTGTCGTTC
Organism: Candidatus Korobacteraceae bacterium; assembly: GCA_049798495.1. Taxonomy (GTDB): domain Bacteria; phylum Acidobacteriota; class Terriglobia; order Terriglobales; family Acidobacteriaceae; genus Bog-257. Next base: position 16,519 of record JBARGS010000172.1, read on the forward strand.
AGCCTCGCCTTCTTCATTATCCTCACGATTTCCGAGCGGACGACGGCGGCCGAGCACGCTTCCGGCCAGTCGGGATTGGAACAGTTCAACGTTGCCGGTGATCGCGAGCTGAGCGGCGAGGCAATGGATGTGCGGCCGGGCAACATTCTGGTTGCGGTGCGCGACCCGCGCAATCTGTATTATCTGCGCAAAGTGCTGGCGAAGACCGACACGATCAAGACTGATGTTGTGGTAATGACGGCCCGCGTCTACCAGCGCGAGCACTCCTTTGGTGGCGGCGACTTTGTGGAGACCTCGGAGGTCTTCAAGAAATACGAGCAGGAGCTGTTCACCTCCGTCGTAACTGTCGCCGAAAAGGAGGGTAAGCACGTCGCTCTTGTGGTGGTGCCCACGAATGACATTTTCGAAAGCATCATGGTGACGGCGCAAAGGCTGCACTCGTCGGTCGTGGTGTGTGGCGTCTCCAACAAGCTCACCGCGGATGAGCAAGGCAAGCTGACGGGAGATGCGTGGGAGCGGCTGGCCGAGCCTCGTCCACGGCTGCGGCTGGTGGTTTTCGAGCCCGACGGCAGCAAACACGAGTACATGCTGGGGCCGCACACCCCGCGCATGCGCCAGGAGGACGTGGACCTGCTGCACGGCTTGTGGAAGGAAGTGACCAGCGACCCGCGTTATCGCGAACTGCATCACTACCATGTTCTGAATGTCGCCTTGCAGGAGATGGCGTCGCGCATGCACGACGGCGAAAGGCGTGAGGACGTGATGAAAGACATTTTCGACGAAATGGAGCGCCGCAGTGGAGAACCGATCCCGGAAGATGACCTACCCTCAACTCCGCCGACATAAGCAGAGTTGCCGTGACTAATTGTCCGGCGTGCGAAAATGGATTTGCCATGAATGGAATTCGGTTCGTAACCGACGAGAAGGGCCGCAAGGTCGCGGTGCAAATCAGTCTTAAGAAGTATGGCGCCCTTTGGGAAGAGTTCTGGGACGCCGTCGTCTCTGAATCGCGGCGCAAAGAGAAGGGCATCCCCTTTGAGAAAATCAAGACAGATTTGGTGAAGCGCGGCCGCTTACGTGGCTAAATACGCTGTCCAAATTAAGCCTTCCGTCCGGAAGGAGCTCTGGGCTTTACCCAATGACATCCTTGCTCGTGCAGTGGCGAAGATTGAGTCTTTGGCCGACAATCCCAGACCACCCGGTTGCAAGAAGCTCAAGCTCTTTAGAAATCACTGGCGAATTCGCGTAGGCGATTGGCGTATCGTATACCTCGTCGACGACGCGATCCGACTGGTTAGTATTACCAGAATTGCTCACCGCAAGGAGGTTTACGAGTGATCCTGGGCTTTGAAGTCGCTTCCGTCGTTGCCTCCTACGTGCGACAATAGAACTTCCTCCCTTGTTATGAACCCAGTCGAAAGCGCTCCCAGCCACGCTCAAGATTCCACCATCACTCCAGAAGTGCTCCGCGATCACGGCATCTCGGCGGAGGAATACGAGCGCATCCTGAAGGCGCTCGGACGTGAGCCTAGCTTGACGGAGCTGGGCATCTTCAGCGTGATGTGGAGCGAGCACTGCTCCTACAAGTCGTCGCGCGTGCATCTGAAGCGCCTGCCCACGCACAGCCGCCGGGTGGTGCAGGGACCCGGAGAGAACGCCGGCATCATCGACATCGGCGACGGCTGGGCCTGCGCCTTCAAGATCGAGTCGCACAACCATCCTTCGTTCATCGAACCGTTTCAGGGTGCGGCCACCGGCGTGGGCGGCATTCTGCGCGACATCTTCACCATGGGCGCGCGGCCGGTCGCGATCATGGATTCGCTGCGCTTTGGGCCGATCACCAGGCCCACCCGGTCGTCAAAAGCGGACGACAAGGGTGGGGCACCCGAAATTGGGACACCCGCAATCGATCAGGCGACGCTGCACAAGAACCATTCCGTGCTTGAGGGCGTGGTGAGCGGCATCGCCTCGTACGGCAATTGCTTTGGTGTGCCCAACGTCGGGGGCGAGGTGAAGTTCGAGAGCTGCTACTCGGGCAATCCGCTGGTGAACGCGTTCGCGCTGGGACTGGTGCGGCGCGACCAGATCTTCTATGCCAAGGCGGCGGGCGAAGGCAATCCCGTGATCTACGTCGGCTCGAAGACCGGGCGCGACGGCATTCATGGCGCGACCATGGCGAGCGAGGAATTCAGTGAGGAGTCGGAAGCCAAGCGCCCCAACGTTCAGGTAGGCGATCCTTTTCTGGAGAAGCTGCTGCTGGAAGCCTGCCTGGAGGCCATGCAGACGGGCGCTGTCGTCGGGATTCAGGACATGGGCGCGGCGGGGCTGACTTGCTCGACGTGCGAGATGGGCGGGCGCGGTGGCGTGGGGCTGGAGATCGAGCTTGACCTGGTGCCGCAGCGCGAGACCGGCATGACGCCGTACGAGATCATGCTGAGCGAGTCGCAGGAGCGCATGCTGCTGGTCGCAGAAAAAGGCCGCGAGGACGAGGTCTTTCGCGTCTTCCAAAAGTGGGGACTTGACGCTGTCACCATTGGGCGCGTGATCGGCGAGAACAAGATGCGCGTGCTGGAGCACGGCAAGGTGGTCGCAGAAATCCCGAACGCCGCGCTGACGGACGATGCTCCGCTGTATCGCCGGCCATTGGAGCGTTGGGAGCCGCCGGTACCGCGCGAGGTTCCGGACGATATCACCCTTGGCCAAGAGAGCGATTTCACCGGCGAGCTGAAGCGCCTGCTCGCGAGTCCGAATATCTGCTCCAAACGCTGGGTCTTCGAGCAATACGATTCGATGGTGCAGACCAACACCGTGGAAGGCCCGGGTGGCGAGGGCGGCGTGATTCGCGTGAAGGGAACGCAACGCGGGCTGGCGATGGCGCTCGATGGCAATGGGCGCTGGTGCTATCTGGACCCAAAGCTCGGGGCGATGCATGCGGTGGCCGAGTCGGCGCGCAACGTGGCCTGTACCGGCGCGACGCCGATGGCGGCGACCAACTGCCTGAACTTCGGCAATCCCGAGAAGCCGCACATCATGTGGCAGTTCTCGCAGGTCATCGACGGCATGACCAAGGCCTGCGAGGAACTGGAGACGCCGATCACGGGCGGCAACGTCAGCTTCTATAACGAGACGCTGGGCGAAGGCATCTATCCTACGCCAGTGATGGGCGTGGTTGGAATTCTGGAAGACGTGCATAAGGCAGTTGGGCCGCATTTCCGCGAGACGGACCGGACGGTGATGCTGATCCGCGGCTCGGAGCCGGGTGATGCCGCGGATGTCGAGGCGGAGTTTGGCTCGTCGGAGTATGCCAAGGAGATTCTGGGCCAGGTCTGGGGCTTTCCGCCGTCTTTGGAGATCGAGCAGGAAGCCGCTCTGCAGAAGGCGATTGTCGAGATCATCGGCGAAAGGCTGGTGGATTCGGCCAAGGACTGCTCGGAGGGCGGACTGGCGGTGGCGATGGCGGAGTGCGGGTTTGCTCGCGGCATCGGCGTTCGCGTGGACCTTAGTTCCAGCGGGCTGGTGCCGGAATTTGTGCTGTTTGGCGAGGATGCCAGCCGGATCGTCATTTCCTGCGACGAACGAAATGTCGGGAGAATCAAAGAAATAGCGGTAAAATTTGGCCTCTCGGCGGAACCCATCGGGGAAACGGTAGCGGAGAAGCTGGAGATTCAAGTAAACGGAGCATTGGCTGCGTCGGCGAGTGTTTCCGAGTTGCAGGAAGCATGGGGGAGTGCGCTGCAACGGGCGCTGCATATTGAGACGGAAGAGCGGCTGGTGCCAGAGACGTTGCAGAAGAGCTAGGGCGGCAACAGAGGTCATCGGTGGCGAGTGACTTTCCGGGGGAAGAGAAAGCAGGTCCCTCCACTCGGACTGACGTCCTCGGTCGGGATGACACGAAGAAAAGGACTAAAGTCCTCGGTCGGGATGACGCGAAGGAAAAGGCTGAAGTCCTCGGTCGGGATGACACGAAGAAAAAGGCTGAAGTCCTCGGTCGGGATGACACCAAGAGTTAAGTAGCCCTCGGCCGGGGTGACACGAAAATTTAAGTAGCCCTCGGTCGGGATGGACACGAAATAAGCGTCGGATGACACGAAGTAAGTGAAGTAAGAGATGACACGAAGTAAGTAAAGTAAGAAAAAGTGGCGGCGCAGGTGAAGCTGGCTCCTTTCGGCGACAACAGACTCTGATCAGGTGAGCGATGCTGATTACATCGGATAAGCTGCGCGAAGAATGTGGCGTGGTGGCCATCTATGGCCATCCCGAGTCCTCCAAGCTCGCCTACCTGAGCCTGTATGCGTTACAGCATCGCGGGCAGGAGTCGGCGGGCATCGCGGCGTCGAACGGTGAGCGCCTGACCCTGCACAAGGCGATGGGGCTGGTCTCCGATATCTTCACTGCCGACGCACTGGCGCGCGTTCCGGGTTCGCTGGCCATCGGCCACACCCGCTACTCCACCACCGGCGACTCCGCGCTGCTCAATGCGCAGCCCATCATGGTCGACTGCAACAAAGGCAGGATCGCGCTGGCGCACAATGGCAACATTACCAATGCGCTTGAGATAAGGGCGCAACTGGACCAGCAGGGCTCCATCTTTCAGACCACCAGCGACACCGAGGTCATCGTGCATCTGATTGCGCGCTCGCGCGAGCAGACTCTTGGGGACGCGATGGCCGATTCGCTGCGCCGCGTTGAAGGCGCATTTTCGCTGGTCATGCTGACCCCCGACCGCGTCTTCGCAGCACGCGATCCGCGCGGCTTCCGGCCCCTGGTGATGGGACGAATTTCGGGAAAGGAAGCGCATCGCGCCGACACCATCGTCTTTGCCTCGGAGACCTGTGCCTTTGACTTGATTGGCGCTACGTACGAACGCGAGGTCAGACCGGGAGAACTAGTGATCGTCGGGCCGGAGGGCGTGCATTCGCGCTTCTACTCGGCGCAACAGCCGCAGTCGAGCTGTATCTTCGAGCACGTGTATTTTTCACGGCCCGACAGCATGGTCTTCGGGCGCGCGGTACAGCAGACGCGCGACGCCATGGGCCGCCAGCTCGCCTTGGAGTCTCCGGTCGAGGCCGACATTGTCGTACCCGTGCCGGACTCAGGCGTAACCGCGGCCATGGGCTTCGCACATGAGAGCGGCATTCCGTTGCAGTTTGGATTGATTCGCAACCACTATGTCGGACGCACCTTCATCGAACCCGAGCAACGCGTGCGAGACTTTGGCGTAAAGCTGAAGCTGAATCCGGTGCGGCATGTGCTTGAGGGCAAGCGGGTCGTGCTGATCGACGACTCCATCGTGCGCGGAACCACGAGCAAGAAAATCGTGCGCATGGTGCGCGACGCGGGCGCCAAGGAAGTGCACATCCGAATCTCCTGCCCCCCGACGATTTCGCCGTGCTACTACGGCGTCGATACTCCGTCCAAGAATCAGCTCATCGCGGCCAACAAGTCGGTGGAGCAGATTCGCGAATACATCGGCGCGGATTCGCTGGCGTATCTGTCGCTGGAGGGCCTGCGCAAGGCCGCCGGCGAGGGTGACGACCACGTCTACTGCACGGGTTGCTATACCGGCAAGTACCCGACGAATATCGTGGACGTGGAAGACATCGCGCCCGCGATGGCGGCGGGTGACTAAACCGAGCAGCCGTTCATACCGCCTACCTGCAATTCGTATCAACCGGCAATCTTTCTGCTGACCTAATGTGGAGTTGTTGCGTCTGTGACGGTACCGAGGTAGAGGGTGAATGGCGATGTTGCCAGCCGAGCTTCCCGGATCTTCGCCGTGAACACAACCCTGCTGGATCTTCGATACTCGCTGCGGTCGCTGCTCAAGAGTCCCACGTTTGCGGTGGCGGCGATTCTGTCGCTGGCCATCGGAATCGGGGCGACGGCCGCCGTCTTCAGCATTGCCAACGCGCTTCTGCTACGGCCACTCCCCTACCAAGATCCCGAGCGACTGGTGATCCTGTGGAACCGGTCACCCGGCCTGGGCATCACGGAAGACTGGTTTTCCACGGCGCAGTACTTTGACATCAAGACCGGCCATCATGGGCTGGAACAAGTCGCGATTGCGATCGGGGGGAATTACAACCTGACCGGCAATGGCGAGCCGGAGCGGGTGGGAACGATTCGCGTGTCGTCCAATCTGCTGCCCATGCTCGGCATGCGCGCGCAGATCGGCCGCCTGTTCGTTGCTGACGAAGATCAGCCCGGCCGGACACCGACAGCACTTCTTAATTACGGGACGTGGGCGCGGCGCTATGGCTCGGACCCGAACATCCTCGGCAAGAAGATTACGCTGAATGGATTGCCGTACGAAGTTGTGGGCGTGATGCCACGTTCTTTTTCGCTGCCCCGCGAAGTGATGCCGACCTTGGACGGCGCAGAGCAAGCTGAAGTGATGCTACCGTTGCCTTTGCCCGCCGATGCGGCCCAGAACCGCGACCACGAGGACTACAACATTGTCGGCAGGTTGCGACCCGGTGTCAACGTCAAGCAGGCGCAGGCGGAGATGGACACCATCACCGCGCGGCTGCGCCAGGAGCATCCTGAGGTGTATCCGCCCAACGGCGGACTGACCTTCGGCATTGTGCCGCTGATGGAGCAAGTGGTGGGCGACGTTCGCCGGACCCTGTACCTGCTGCTGGGCGCGGTCGGCTTCGTGCTGCTGATCGCCTGCGCCAATGTAGCCAACCTGCAGCTGTCGCGCACAGTGGCTCGCCAGAAGGAACTAGCGGTGCGCTCGGCGCTGGGAGCGACTCGCCTTCGCATCACGCGTCAACTGCTGACCGAGAGCCTTCTGCTGGCGCTGGGCGGCGGCGCGGTGGGCCTGCTGTTGGCCTACATGAGCGTGCATTGGATCCGGGTTCTCGGGCCGCAAAGTGTGCCTCGCCTGAACGATGTCAGCGTGGATGGAACGGCGCTGCTGTTTACCTTCACGATCTCAGTTGTGTCGGCGGTGCTGTTTGGCATGGCTCCAGCCGGACGCGCTGCGGGAGTCGACGTGCAGAACGCGCTGCAGGACACCAGCCGAACTTCCGCCGGAGTGAGTGCGATTTGGGGACGCGGACACAGTCTTCGCCACCTGCTGGTGGTTGCGGAGCTGGCGTTGTGCGCGATGCTGCTCATCGGAGCGGGTCTGCTGATCCGCAGCTTCCAGCGGGCAAAAGATGTGCCGCCAGGATTCAATCCGCGCAATGTTTTGACGCTGGAACTCACCATGAGCGGGCCGAAGTATAAGGACAAGCAGGCGCTATGGGCCGCGTATCACGAACTGTGGCAGCGGCTGGAGAGCTTGCCGGGCGTGACCGCCGCGGGAGCCGTGACTTCCCTGCCGCTGAGCCAGATGTATGCCTGGGGTCCCATCACGGTTGAGGGCCGGGTGCCTCCGCCGGGGGAGAAGTTCATCAACGCCGACACGCGCATGGTGAGCGGGCATTATTTCCAGGCGATGGGAATCCCGCTGCTCGAGGGACGGTTGTTCGACGATCACGACGTGCCGGACAATCCTCGCGTGGCCATCGTCGACGACTACATGGCGCAACAACTCTGGCCGGGGCAGGATGCTGTGGGCAAACGATTCCACATCGGCGGCATCGACGACAGCAAAGCTCAATGGATTACCGTCGTGGGCGTGGTTGGCCGGGTGAAGCAATACACTTTGGATTCCGATTCGCGCATTGCTTTCTATCTGCCGCACACGCAATATCCTGTGCGCGCCATGAACGTGGCGGTGCGCAGCAGCGCGGATCCTGCGGCTTTGGCGGCGGCAGTGAAACAACAGATCCACGAGCTCGACAGCGACTTGCCGCTCTACAACGTAGTGAGGATGGAACAGCGCGTGCAGCTGTCGCTGGCGCGGCGCCGCTTTGCCATGCTGCTGCTTGCCGGGTTCGGCTTCATCTCGCTGATCCTGGCGGCGATCGGCATCTACGGGGTGCTGGCGTACCTGGTCAGCCAGGGTACGCGCGAGATTGGCATACGGATGGCGCTGGGCGCCACGCGGAACGCCATCCTCGGCATGGTGATTCGGAGCGGGGTCGTGCTGGCGCTGTTTGGCGTGGCGATTGGTGTGGCGGGAGCTCTGTTACTGACGCGGGTCATGCGGAGTCTTCTCTTCGGCGTCGGCGCCAGTGATCCAATCACATTTTGCGTGATTCCGTTGCTGTTGATCCTTATTGCGCTGCTGGCGACGTGCATTCCAGCGCGACGGGCGGCGCAGGTCGATCCGGCAGAGTGCCTGCGGTACGACTAGAACGCCGGTGCGGCTGACTGCTAGACTGCGCTTATGCTCGCTTCTTATGCCGTTCGCGTGGAGGATTCGCGCGGACGCCGCTATCCCGAGCCGCCGCACCCCTATCGCAATCCCTTCCAGCGCGATCGCGACCGCGTCATCCACGCGCGTGCGTTTCGCCGGCTGGAGAACAAGACGCAGGTCTTCACCCGCCGCTACTCCGACCACTTCCGCACGCGCCTGACCCATACCATGGAAGTCGCGCAGATCTCGCGCACCATTGCGGCACAGCTCAATCTGAATGTCGATCTGGTGGAGGCGCTGGCGCTGGTGCATGACATTGGGCATCCGCCGTTTGGGCATGCCGGCGAGCGCACGCTGGACCTGCTGATGCGGCAGCACGGCGCGTTCTTCGACCACAACCTGCAGGCGCTGCGAACCGTGGAGGAGTTGGAGCTTCGTTATGCCGAGTTTCGCGGGCTGAACCTGACCTTCGAGGTGCGCGAGGGCATCATCAAGCACTCGCATGATTACAGTGAGGCCGAGCATCCGGAGTTGGCCGAGTATCTGCTGGACTTGCGGCCGCCGCTGGAGGCGCAACTGATCGACCTCACCGACGAGATCGCCTACAGCACCGCCGACCTGGACGACGGCTTCGAGGCGAAGCTGCTGAAGCTGCCGCAGATTCGCCAGCGGGTGCGCGTCTTCGAGCGGTATTACCGCGAGGCAGAGGCGAAGTATTCCGATGCGCCGGAGAAGCTGAAGTTCAACGAAGCGGTCAAGCGCGTGCTGAACCGGTTTGTCACCGACCTGATCGAGAACACGCGGCGGCGGGCGCAGGAGTCGGGGGTCGGCAGCCTGGAGGAGTTGCGGCGGTTGCCGGAGCGGCTGGCGGGATTCAGTCCGGAGGTGGAAGAGGAGCGGCGGGAGGCCAAGAGCTTTCTGTACGAGGCTCTGTACAACTGCAAGCCGCTGGAGCCGGAGAAGCGCAAAGCCGAGACGGTGATCTCGGAGGTGTTTACGCAGTTGATGACCCGGCCCGAGTCGCTGCCGCGAGGCTATCGTGAGCGAGAGGCGAGCGAGAAGCCGGCGCGCGTGGTGTGCGATTACATCGCGGGCATGACCGATCACTACGCTGAAGACTTGCGGAAAAAGTTGATGGCGGCCAGGAAGGCAGAGTAATAACGCATCAGAACTTCTTGGCCGTGATCCGGTCCGCGCGAATGTACGGCTGCAAGGCCTCGGGAATCAGGACACTCCCGTCGGCCTGCTGATAGTTCTCCACGATAGCGACCCAAGTCCTGCCAATCGCGAGTCCGCTGCCGTTCAGCGTGTGTACCAGCTCCGTCTTCTTGGCGCCCTCGGGACGATAGCGAATATTGGCGCGGCGAGCCTGATAGTCCAGAAAGTTCGAGCAGGACGAGATCTCACGATAGAGTTGCTGGCCCGGAAGCCAGACTTCCAGATCATAGGTCTTCGCGGAAGACGGACCGAGATCGGCGGTGCAGAGGCTCATGACCCGATAGTGCAGGCCCAGCTTCTGCAACACCGTTTCGGCATTTCGGGTCAGCTTCTCATGCTCTTCCCATGACTGCTCGGGCTTGGTGAACTTCACCAGCTCGACCTTCTGAAATTGGTGCTGGCGGATGATGCCGCGCACGTCTTTGCCGTAGGAGCCCGCCTCGCTGCGAAAGCAGGGCGTGTAAGCGGTAAGCGAGATCGGCAGGCGCGCGCCGTCGAGGGTCTCGTCGCGATAGAGATTGGTTACGGGGACTTCGGCGGTGGGGATGAGGTACAGATTCTTCTCGCCGTGCGGAACCTTGAACAAGTCCGCTTCGAACTTCGGCAGCTGCCCGGTACCATACATTGAATCGGCATTGACCAGGAAGGGCGGCAAGACCTCGGTGTAGCCGTGCTCGCGGGTGTGCAGGTCGAGCATGAAGTTCATCAGCGCGCGCTCCAGCTTTGCGCCAAGGTCCCAGTAGAGCGCAAAGCGCGCGCCGGTCAGCTTGGTCGCCCGCTCCAGGTCGAGGATGCCCAACTGCTCGCCCAACTCCCAGTGCGGCTTGGGAGTGAAGTCGAACTCGGGCCGCGTGCCCCATCGCTTCACCTCAACATTGGCCGTTTCATCTTTGCCCACCGGAACCGAGTCGTGCGGCAGGTTTGGAATCGTCGCCAGAATGTCGTAGAGCTCTTTGTCGGCGGCCTTGGCCTGCTCTTCCATGGCCGGAATGCCTTCCTTGAGCTTGAGCATCTCGGCACTCAGCGACTCCAGTTGCGCCTTCTGCTCCGGCGTGATCGAACCTTTCTTCTCCGCGCCCATCAATGGGCCGATCTTCTTGCTCAGTTCGTTGCGGCGCGCCAGCGCCGTCTCCAACTCGTGGGTCAGCGCACGGCGGCGCGTATCAATCTCGCGGAAGTTTCCCAGCACTTCTTCAGGGTTCGCGCCACGGCTGCGCAGCTTCTCTTCCACCACGGATAAGTGCTCACGTACAAAGGCAAGGTCTAGCATAAGGATTAAGGATATCAAGAACGCCGGATCGAAGGCGAGGAGCAGCGGGCAGGGGCAGTGTCATAATGACAGTGCGCTAATTCT
>JBARGS010000173.1:0-2282 GCA_049798495.1 Candidatus Korobacteraceae bacterium
GGGTGGGCGTAACTCGATCTCTCTGAGCCAGGTGCATCAGGTTGAGGGGTAGGTGCGAGACCTTCATGCGGCGTCTCCGAACATCTTGTAGTCCGTATAACCATGTTCGGCACCACCATAGAACGTCGAGCGATCAAAAGGGTTCAATGGATTATTTCCCTTAATCCGCTCGACCAGGTCTGGATTTGCAATGAAGAGTCGACCGAAGGCGATTGCGTCTGCGTGCTTTTGCTCGATGGCCACGGCTGCGCTGTCCGGCGTGTAAGCAGCCGCAGAGAGTAGCGGCCCTTGGAATACAGAGCGGAACAGCACCGCATTGTTTATGGCGTCCTCGTGCAGTTCGTCCGTCAAGCCCATCTCAGATCCACGAGCTTCGATCAGGTGCAGGTAGGCAAGGTGGCGCTTGCTCAGCTCTTCAATCACGAAGGTGAAGAGCTCTCTCGGCTTGCGATCGTGGATGCCCCCATACTGTCCGAAGGGCGAAAGACGCACCCCCAGGCGATCCGCGCCGATCGCAGCGCCGACTTCCTCAACTATGTCCAGGAGAAAACGGGCTCTGTTCTCTTTCGAACCACCGTACCGGTCCGTCCTTATGTTCGATCCGTCCTCAAGAAACTGCTCGATCAAGTGGCTATTTGCGCCCTGCAACTCCACGCCATCGAATCCTGCCGTGATCGCATTCTGAGCCGCTTGCACAAAGGCAGATACGATGACTGGAATCTCAGCGGTTTCCAAGGCACGAGGAACTTCAGCCTTGACCTGTTGGAATTCCCTGGTGAGGGCAGGAATATCCGGGGGAATGGCTGAGGGGGCAACGGGCACAGAGCCATCCGGCCTCAACGAAGAATGCGAGTTTCGTCCGTGATGGCCGATTTGCATGAGAATCCGTCCTCCGCGGGCATGAACGGCATTCGTGACGACACGCCAACCGGCAATCTGTTCTTCGGTGTAGATCCCCGGAGCATGCGGATAGCCATGAGCATCCGGGCTGATTGCCGTTCCTTCCGAGATGATGAGACCCGCTGAGGCGCGCTGAGCGTAATACTGGGCGTTCATCGCGGTCGGCACGTTGTCGGTCCCTGCGCGCATCCGCGTGAGGGGCGCCATGACGATTCGATTTGGAAGCTGCATGCCACCGAGCCGCAACCGAATAAAGAGCGAATCCTTGAACATTGCGAACCTTTCACTTAGCTGTCTTGAGTGCCGGCTAAAGAAGCGTGATCTCGTTCATATCGATGGCAACCAGCAACGGCTCTTTCACCAGCTGGTAATCGCCTTCATACGCGTACACTCGACGCTTGGTCGGCACAATGATTCCGTCTACGTCACGGTAGTCCGAGGCGTAGTTGAGCCCGGTGGCGCCGCCTAGAATGTCGACCGTGTAGTCGTGCCGTCGCAACAGCCCATCGGGTCCAAAGCAGGAGATCTGTTCCCGTGTGTGGCTCTTCACGCTATCTGGGAAGATTACCTTCAACCGGCGCCAGGTTTCGCCCTCGACTTGAATCGATGCGATCTCCTGGGTAGTGAATCCGTCATGGGTGTAAAGGAACGGCGTGTTGAGGTAGGTCCACAATGCCTCGCCAACAAAGTAAGCCACATGAATCTCGTCCCAGGGCGTTTCTCTCTGTTGGCCTTCAAACGACTTCTCCGGGTTGTCCCGTAACTCGATTAGGGTTCCATCCACCCTTTCGATCACAATGCGGTTTGGTTCGAAGACCGCGCGCTTGTCTTGGCCTGGGAAGTCCACGGTGAGGCGCTCGTTCCGCGTCTCCGCCGTCAATACCACGTTTTTGAGAAAGTCTGCCTTGCCTTTGACATACCAGATCGCGCCCGTAATCGATGCCGCAACCTTGATCGCCTTCACCTTGTTCCAACGCTCAAGGCCCCCGTGTGCTTCGACTGCCAAATTCAATAGTTCGCTCATCGACACTCCTTTATGTTTGCCACTTGAGAGTGGGTGGACAGGCGCGCTCCAAACATCTACAGAGCTCCGAACTGGATCGGGCTCTTTGCGGCGGGCCTGTGATTTGTGCACGTTCGGTTCCGGCTGGTGAGCAGGCACCCCATCCTACAGAACATCCGATGCTTCACGTGCCTGCGCGTCTTGTTGCCGCCCAAAGGCCGCGAGTCTTGCAATTTGCCCGGCGTCGAGCTTCGGGAATCGGGCCTCGATCTGTTCGGGAGAGTCGAGAGGCAATCCAGGCACGGGCGTAAGCTCCTTCGGATAGGGCTAATCACACATCCTAGGGATTCCGGGGAGAACCGAATGGTCTCTTCTATAC
>JBARGS010000174.1:0-36444 GCA_049798495.1 Candidatus Korobacteraceae bacterium
GCGGAAATCCGATCTACTATTCAGTTGTCAGTTGTCAGTTGTCAGTTGTCAGTTGTCAGTTGTCAGTTGTCAGTTGTCAGTTGTCAGTTGTCAGTTGTCAGTTGTCAGTTGTCAGTTGTCAGTTGTCAGTTGTCAGCTGTCAGCTGTCAGCTGTCAGTTGTCGGTTTGCTGGTGGCTGTTGGTCTAAGGGCTTTGTATCAGGGCACGACCCTTTGGCTGCACTCAGGGCAGGCTTTCAGTCGTGCCGCAACCGCCGATATAAAGATCCACAAGACGAATTGCCAGAAGACTGATTCTTTTGGTGGAGGCCTGGCATTGGAAAGCGGCATGAGATACCTTCCCCGTCCTACGAAAAAGACCAGCAGAACTGCCATGCCTTTTTTTTGTGTTGGCCTGCTGACGTGCGCTCTGGCGCTTTCCGCCGTTGCCAAAGACGTGACCATCAGCCTCCCCAAACGCACCAAGCCGACGCCGGTTCAGAAGCTGAATCAGGATGGCGTGAAGCACGTCGAGAAGCACAACTATAAGAAGGCCAAGTCGCTCTTCTACAAGGCGTACCTCATCGATCCAGACGATCCATTCACGCTGAACAACCTGGGTTACATTGCTGAGATCGAGGGACAGGCCGATCGCGCCCAACGCTATTACACGCTGGCACAGGAGCAGGGCTCGGATGCCGTCGTCTACAAGTCGACGGAGCGCGCCGCCGTGGGACAGCCGGTCGATAAGATCGCGGCCAATGCTGCCGATGCCAAGATGCAGATCAACCGCATTAATGTTTATGCCATCGGCTTGCTGCAAAAAGGCCATGCCCCGGAAGCGGACGTGGCGTTGCAGAAAGCGCTGAAGCTCGACCCGAACGACCCGTTCACCCTGAATAACCTTGGGTTTGCCCGGGAGCAGGAAGGTGAACTGGAACAGGCGTACGAGTTCTATACACGGGCGGCCAGCCAGCATTCGAACACCGCCATTGTCGTTACCGTGCATCAATCGTGGCGGGGCAAAGCCATCAGCGATATCGCCGAACGCAACGCAGAGAAGGTTCGCAGCTTGATGGCGCGCGAGCAGGACGTTTCGGCGCAGGTGGCCCGCCTGAATACCCGTGGCGTAGCCGCTATCAATCGCAACGAATACACTCTGGCGCGGCAATACTTTGAACAGGCCTACGAGCTCGATCCGAAAAATGCCTTCGCGTTGAACAATATGGGCTATCTGGCGGAGTTGGACGGCGATCGCGAGACGGCCGATTATTACTACGGAAAAGCCCGAGAAGCCGATCAGTCAAGCATGCGGGTGGCGTATGCCAGCCGCAAGGATGTTGAGGGGATGAAGCTGGCCGCGGTCGCCAGCGACAGCGATGATGCGGTGAATAAGGCGACCGAAGAGGCGGCCTCGCTGCGCCGTGCGGAAGGCGGACCGGTGGTCTTGCGCTATCGCAACAATCAGCCAGTCCTGGAGCCGGCAGTTCCGCCGAAGCCGCTGCGGGAGAATCCGACTCCCTCGCCAGAGCCGAGCGGCAACGAACTGCTGCCGCCACTGCCGGACAACCAGCAACCGATCGAGGTACATCGGCCGCCGTCGTCCTCTGAGCCGCAGCAGTCGACGCCGCCAGTCGCCAATCCCAACGGCGGACTCCTGATGCCTCTGCCGGACAATCAGCAGCCGCCAACGGCGCAGCAGCCGGATCAGCAGCAACAACAGAACAGCACGCCGCAGCAGTGAGGAAGACGGCTCTTTGCTCTTTGCTCTTTGCTCTTTGCTCTTTGCTACTAGCCCTTAGCGAGAAGCCATTAGGCTTTGTTGACATCCTCCATCCGCGTCAAGTTACGCTGGTTCACAGTGCAGTTTTCACGTGCAACAATCCGAGTCCCGCAACGCGGGACGGCTCAGTTTAGCCCAGGACGAAGTCCTGGGTAGGCAGCGTGAATGGGTTCCGAGTCCCGGCAGGGACGGCCAAGGGGATGTCAACAGCGCCAGCTCATCTCATAAATCATCTCGGTTCGTATCAGGGCACGACCTTTAGTCGTGCCGAACAAGTCGCGGTAAACAGCCAGGGCTTTTAGCTCCTGCAAAATCTAAGGTTCCGCAGGGGCTGAAGCCCACTTATAAACTAGCAGCTCCGGCACGTCTGAGGACGTGCCCTGATACAAAGCGATTTATGAGACGGCTTCCGGATCACGGGCTCCTTAGCCTAAGTTCTTGGACTCCCGTCGTTCCTCGCAATGCACGGTCTGCCCCGCTTCGTCCCTGAAGCCGTTCCCTGCCGATTTATTCTTGCAAAAACTTCTACTCGCACTACAATGCCGTTGCTTGTTCTCTGGAGTAGAAAACTACGATGTAAATAAAGGAAACTATGAACGCAGCCACCGAGTTTAGGAAGAGCGTTGCGAGCCGGAAGGTCGCAATCGCGATTCTGATAGCGGGCCTGGTTGTACTTTCTCTCCCAACGATCTGCGCCGCACAGGATGCCGGCCAGGTTAAATTCGTCAACTCCTGCAAGTACAGCCTCACCTTTAACTCCACCGGACCGCAGATAGGCACGCTGGCTCCCGGCGGCAGTAAGTCGATCCCGATTTCCTCCTTCAATCAGGGCGGCCAGAACCGCTTCATCCCCTACCCGAACTTGCAGGACAACCAGTGCCCGAATTGCGATGGTTGGACCGACCTTGGCGGAGCTCCCGGAACGACGCAGCGTGAGGGATGGATGTGGGAAGGCAACGACGCCAAGTACGCCGCTTACTGCAATCCCAGTCTCAGCGGACGGGGCATCTGCGCGCAGCAGCATAACTGCTGCGGCAAAGGTATGGTGCAGGATGGGACCTTCGGCACGCACTTTGAGTTCACCCCGAACGCCGGCGGCGTCGACTTCGTCAACCTGAGCACCAACTACGGCTCGGGTCCGCATTCGCCGCCGAAGCTATGCGGGAGCGCCGGCGCAAATCCCGATGATTGTGTGGATAAGGCAGCCGTAATCTTCTATAACGTGCCTATCGAGTGGACTACCAACCAGAACTGCAACTTCACCACGAAAGGCACACAGGTAAAGGGCGGCAAGTGCTTCGCGGCCAGTTGTCCCGATGCCTATCAGCATCCCACCGACGACAAACAGGTAGGCTGCCCGGTCAGCACCAATCGTGGCTATGTTGTAACCTTTTGCCCGGCTGGATCGAGCATGCCTAATCCGAAGTAGTTGGTTGCTTCCACCCCGCGCCGACTTCGCGTGGGGTGGATACTAATTCTCCGTTATTGGATCTCAGAGTTGTCTGCGGCTTATGGAGTAAGAGGTAGGGAAACTCTGATCAGTGAAAGCGAGGTCCCGCAGCGGCTAAAGCCGCATTGGTTTCGGGTACTTAACGGACGGCCTGAAAGGCCGTCCCTTCTCAAAACAAGACTTACTCAGCTTCCGTAGAGCCTGGAGGTAGTTGCGATTTAGGCCAAGCTGCGATCAGCAGCACCGACGTTTCTGGTTGTCGACGTGGGCGCCACCGCGAAGTGGTACGAACAAAACCTGGGCTTCTCAGCCACTTTCTTTCCTAAAGTTGCGCCGTTCGTTTATGCCAGCCCGCAGCGCGATGCGGTCGAGATCATGCTGTTACGGCTGGAGGGCTATCGCAAGCCGAGATCAGCCGTCCCGGAGGTTGCTGGGACGCTTACATTCGGATGGAAGGTGTGCGGGAATTTTACGAAGAGGTCCGCCAACGGATCCCCGTGAAGAGCGAACTGGTGAAGCGGCCTTATGGCGATTCGGAGTTCGAGGTAGCCGATCCTAACGGATATGTTCTGGTCTTTTCTGAATGACGCTGACGAGCTTGGATAGAAAAAACCCCACCCAAGCAAAAGCGGCTTGGGTGGGGCACCCGTTCGTACTCTAACCAACCACTAAGGAGACTCTGAATAACTTGTCGAACTTGCCTCAGGGCTAAAGCCCCGTTGATTTTGCGATGCTTGCGGCACGGCTGAAGCCGTGCCCTTTCAAAACCGGGACTTAATTAGAGCTTCCCTAACCACTAATCACTGATCACTAGCCACTGATTACTGTCCTCCCAGTATTTGGAAGAAGCGAATGATCGACTCGATCCCACGATAGAAGTTCGGGATGTGGAACTTCTCGTTGGGAGCGTGCAGGTTGTCGTCCGGCAGGCCCATGCCCATCATGATGCTGGGAATCTTTAGATCTTTATCGAACTGGGTGACGATGGGAATCGAGCCGCCCGAGCGGATGTACACCGTATCCTTCTTGAAGATCTCGTGCATCGCTTCCACCGACGCCTTCGCGTAAGGGTTGTCGGTATTCACCACGCAAGCCGGACCTTTGCTGTGGATCTTGATGTTGATCTTGATGCCCTTGGGCGTGATCTTCTTCACGTAGTCGCTGTACTTCTTGAAGATGTCGTCTGCGTCCTGGTTGGGCACCAGACGCATCGAAACCTTGGCTTGCGCGCGGGCGGGGATGACCGTCTTTGCGCCTGGCGCCTGGTAGCCGCCAACGATGCCGTGCACCTCGAGCGTGGGACGCGCCCAGGTGCGATAGAGCACGGAATAGCCGCCTTCACCGGTCAGCACATCGGAGCCGACTTCGGCCTTGCGATATTCCTCTTCGTTGAAGGGTAGACGCTCCCAGGCTTTCAGCTCGTCGTCCGTCGGCTTCTCGACCGCGTCGTAGAAGCCGGGGATTAGGACCTTGCCGTCGGCGTCCTTCAGCTTGCTGAGTATCTCGACCAGCCCGAATATCACATTGGGAGCAGCTCCGCCGTAGACGCCGGAGTGCAGATCGGTCTTCGCGCCCTGGGCTTCCAGTTCGGTGTAGACCAGACCGCGCAGGCCGACGCACAGCGTGGGAAGGTCGGGCGCAAACAGCTCAGTATCGGTGACCAGCGCGAAGTCAGCTTTCAGCTTGCCGTTGGTCGCGTTGGCTTTGACGAACTCCTCGATACTCTCGCCGCCTACTTCCTCTTCACCCTCAAACAGCACGCGAACATTGATGGGCAGTTTGCCGCCGCCGGTCTTGAACATCGACTCGTAGGCCTTCATCTGCATCCAGAGCTGGCCCTTGTCGTCGACCGCGCCGCGCGCGTAGATGTTCTGATTGCGCTCCGTCGGCTCCCACGGTGGAGTGTGCCACTCGTCCAGCGGCTCGGCCGGCTGCACATCGTAGTGCGCATAGCACAACGCCGTAGGCTTGCTCGCGGCATGCAGCCAGTCGGCGTAGATCAGCGGGTGTCCTTTGGTAGCAATGATCTCGACATTCTCGAAGCCGATGCGCTTGAGGTCGGCGGCCACCACTTCGGCGGCTTTGCGCACGTCAGCTTTGTGCTCTTCGTCGGTGCTGACGCTGGGAATGCGCAGCAGGTCTTTCAACTCCTCGAGAAAGCGCTTCTGATTCTCGCGAGCGTAGGTAACAGCGGAGGAAACGGCTGTGGACGACATAGAAGGAACTTCTCCTTTTTCGATGAGAGCAGGAAAGGTACGACTGCTCGGAACATGGATCGATGAACCCAAAAGTATATCGCAAGGCGGAGAGGGAGGTTGTGATGGCGGCGCGTCTATCCAGTCGCAGCTCAGGTAGAAATTGTCATCACGAGCGTAGCGAAGGGATCTGCTTTCTGCCGGTGCGACGGAAAGCAGATTCCTCGCGCCAAAAGCAGGCGCTCGTAATGACAATTCTCAACGTGAGCGTGTTCACCTTCTCCGTCTCGCATCCATCGACCACGTACCCCCTCCCACGAGCAGCAGAAACAGCAGTCCCAGCAACATGCTGAAATCGGCACGAGCTTCGTGCAACATGCTCCACATCCCAGTCTTGGCGATCATGGGAATCTTCGTGGTTGCAATCGCCGTCAGAATCACGCCCAGCAGCGGAATCGCCGCCAGGCGAGTGAGCAATCCGATCAGGAGCAATGTGCCGAAGACGATCTCGACCGTTCCCACGAAAGGCGCCATGATCTGCGGGGAAGGAATGCCGATCTTGGTGAAGCGGCCAACCCCGAGCTGCACCGGGAAAACGAACTTCTGGATACCTTCGGAGAGGAACACCCAGCCCACGAGCACACGGATCAGCAGCACTGCCTTCGCCGTGCGCGCCGCCCATTGCGGATTGTCTATGGCTCGGATCATGGGTGAGACTCTTTCTCTGTGAGTCGACACTCCGCAGCGGCTAAAGCCGCTATGGTTTGCCAGAACCTACGGACGGCCTGAAGGCCGCGTGGAGGGACCTGCTGTTCGTCTGCAGTTGAAAAAGCCGTCCTAGGATCGTCTTCCCGCCGACGCACAGCAAACCGCTGCCATCACTTCCAGAGCCTTCGCGCATTGCTCCCGGCTGACATCAAGATGAGTGACAAAACGGATGAGCTCCGGCCCAACTCCATTCGCCAGCACACCGTGCACTGCAAGCTTCTGCGATAACTCCGCCGAAGTCATACCCGTTCCAGAGATGTCGCAAATCAGAATGTTGGTTTGAACTTTGCTCGGGTCGAATTTCATACCCGGAAGCTGCACCAACCCCTCAGCCAGGAACTTCGCGTTGGCATGGTCCTGCGCCAGCTTCTTCGGGCCGTCTTCCAGGGCGATAAGGCCGGCCGCCGCCAGAATGCCCGCCTGCCGCATGCCACCACCCAGCGCCTTACGGTAGATGCGTCCGCGGTCAATCATCTCCGCGCTGCCTACCAGCAGCGACCCGACTGGCGCGCCCAGTCCCTTCGACAGGCAGAACATCACCGTATCAGCCTTCGCCGTGAGGCGCGCGACCGGAATTCCCAGCGCGACTGCAGCGTTGAACACGCGCGCACCGTCGAGGTGTACAGGCAATCCGGCATCGTGCGTCTGATCGCATACTTCATCGAAGATCGCGGGCGGCGTGACGGTGCCTCCCGCCATGTTGTGCGTGTTCTCCAGCGAGACCAGCCCAGTCTTGGCTGCGTGATAGCTCTTGGTCTTAAGCTTCGACTGCACATGCTGCCAGGTCAAAACGCCATCCTCCGCCCAGACGGTGCGAGGCACGATGCCGGAGAAGTGCGCCATCATGGCCATTTCGTAGTTGAAGACGTGGCCGCGTTCCTCGCAAATGACCTCCTGCCCATGATGGGTGTGCAACTTGACAGCGATTTGGTTGCCCATGGTGCCGCTGGGAACGAACAGCGCCGCCTCGCGACCGAAGATCTCCGCCGCCCGCTTCTCCAGGCGGTTGATCGTGGGATCCTCCGCGTAGACATCATCGCCAACTTCGGCTTCAAACATCGCCCGGCGCATCTCCGGCGAAGGCTTGGTGACAGTGTCGCTACGCAGATCAATGGCTGGAGTGGTCAAGCTCATGGACAGAGGCTCGCTTTCGGAGGCAGAGGTGTACATCACCTTAAGTGTAACGAGGCAAAAGCGAATTCACCACAGAGGCACGGAGACACGGAGAAAATTTCCTTCAACTCCGTGCCTCTGTGTCTCTGTGGTTCAACGCCTTTTCGCGTAAGAAGGATGCGAAGACTTCGTTCGACAACAACCGTCCGCGGGCCGTGAGGCGCAGGCAACCATCTTCTCTCTCCAGCAGGCCATCGCCGATCAGTTCGCCGATCGCTGGCCGGCAGCTTTCGATAGCGGCATCTCCAAACTTGCTGCTTAGATCCTCGAGGCGGATACCCTGGTTGAGGCGCAAGCCGAGAAAGAACGATTCCTCCAACGCGGTTTGCGCGTCGACTAATGTGAACGATTTCTGAAGCTGTGACAACCGCACCGCGGGGGCGCCAGAGGAAAACGCTTCCAGCGAATCCGCCGTCGCAAAGCGCACCGCTTCGACTCCCTTCCCCTTCAGCTCCGGTCCCGCCGACAGCATGGAATGCGCATCGACACCGCAGCCGAGATAGGGCTGCCGCGTCCAGTATTTGAGGTTGTGCCGTGAATCCCGCAACCCGATGCCATGCGTCACCGGCCGCGCGAAATTCGAAATCTCATACTGATGCACGCCGCCGCGCTCCAGACGTTCACATGCCATGAGATACAGGTCAGCGGTGAGGTCGTCGTCGGGAACGAAGTGCGCGTGATAGCGGCTTCCTCCCGCCAGCAGTTCGCTGCCGAGGCGCGATTCCTCATCCACCTCCAGCATGTAAACGCTAACGTGCGGCACACCGGTGGCGAGCGTTTCGCTCAGAGACAAATCCCAGCTCTCGGCGGTCTGATGCGGCAGGCCGGCGATGAGGTCAACGCTGATGTTCCCGATGCCGCTGGCGCGCAGTCGCGCAATGTCCGACTGTGTGACCGCTCGCGTGTGCAGCCGGCCAACGGAAGAAGCTTCTTGGTCCACGAACGACTGCACACCGAGGCTGACGCGATTCACTCCGCAGCGGAGGAGACTTTCCAGGATCTCGTCGCTGATCGTGCCAGGTGCGCATTCGACGGTGATCTCCGCCGCATGGTCGACGTCGAAGTTGTCGCGGGTGGCCTGAAAGATTCGTCGTAACTGATCAGGAGCAAGGACCGAAGGCGTTCCGCCGCCGAGGTAAATCGAGTCTACCTGCCGGTCGAGAACGGCGCCGAGCTGCTGGGCTATTTCCGGCGCGGTGCTGATATCCGAACACACCTGTGCTAGGTACCGATCGAACACAGCGCGTGAAAACACTCCCGAAGCAAAGTTGCAGAAGCTGCATTTGGTGCGGCAAAACGGAACGGAAATGTAAATTCCTTGTGTCAAGAGACTCGCAGAGCGCCCTTCTAGGGAATAGAGTAGCAGGCGGAAAGCAGCAGTTAGCGATTGGCACTGGCATTTAGCAATTGGCAATTAGCTGATAGCATCGAAGACTGGTTCGATGTCAAGGTGCGAGCGACTTAATACAGCTAATTGCCAAGTGCCAAATGCCGCCTTTATGAAGAAACGCGTCGTCATCACAGGGATGGGAGTGGTCAGCCCGAACGGCATCGGCAACGAGGCCTTCTGCCGCGCCATTCTTGCCGGAACCAGCGGTGTACGGCGCGTTAGCACCTTCGACGCCAGCGACCTTCCCGTGCAGATTGCCGGCGAAGTGCAAGGCTTCGACGAGCTGGCGTGGGTCGACGCACGCGAGCGCAAGCACGTCTCGCGGGTCGTGCCGCTTGCCCTGGCCGCGTCGACCGAAGCGCTATGCGACGCCAGCATTGACACTTCGCAGCTCTCTCTGGAACAGCAGCGCGAAATCGGCGTGGTGCTGGGCTCGGGCGGCGGCGCGCAGGAGTTTTCCGAAGAGCAGGTCCGGCTGTGGCTGACCGGAAACGTCAAGCACGTCAGCTTGTTCTGCATTCCCAGCGGAACCATGGGCACGCTCTCCAGCGAAATCAGCATGCGCTTCGGGCTGCGCGGGATGAGTCATGTCATCACCACCGGCTGCACCTCATCGACGGACGCTTTCGGATACGCATTGCGGCAGATCCAGTTTGGATTTCTGCCCATGATGCTGGTGGGTGGTGTTGATGCGCCGATCGCTCCCGGCATCATGAAGGGTTTCACATTGATGAAGATTATGACCGCGTCGTGGAACCATGCCCCGGAGCGCGCCTCGCGACCATTCTCTGCCGATCGCGATGGCTTCGTCGTTGCCGAAGGAGCGTGGATGTTCTTCCTTGAAGAGTACGAGCATGCTCGCGCACGTGGCGCCAGGATCCTCGCCGAAGTCGCAGGCTACGGATCGACCTGCGAGGCGTTCCATCGCGTGCGGTTGCAGGAGTGCGGCGAAGAACCGGCCCGCGCGATTCAGATGGCGATGGAAGATGCCGGCATCGCGCCGGATGACATCGATTACGTCAACCTGCATGGCACCTCCACCGTACTCAACGACCGCATCGAGACCCGCGCTTTGAAACTGGCGCTCGGCCAGAAAGCCTACAAAACCCCGATGTCGAGCTTGAAGTCGCAGATCGGGCATCCCCAGGGAGCCTGTGGCGCTGCGGGGATAGCCGCGACGCTGGTGGCCATGCATCACGGGCAGATCCCGCCGACCATCAATCTCGAAACGCCCGATCCGGAATGCGACCTGGATTACGTTCCCGACACCGGGCGACGCGCTGAAGTCAGACATGCCGTCTGCAACTGCATCGCTTTCGGCTCGAAGAACTCGGCGCTGGTGTTGACGAAACTATGATCAGCCCTTCCCCGTCTTCCTCAACCTTTTCCATCTTCTCCCGCCGGCTTCTCGTCTAATGACTTCCGGCATTTGTATACAATCGATTTAGGGCCATGGCCATTCAGGAAGAAGAGGTATTAGGCAAAGCATATGACGCCAGGTTGATGAGGCGTCTGCTCACCTACCTGCACTCGTATCGCTGGCAAGTGGCGGTGGCGCTGGTGGCCATTGTGTTGAAGGCGGGGGCTGACGTACTCGGCCCGTACCTCACTAAAGTTGCCATCGACAAGTACCTCGCCAACCGCACCGAAGCTCATTCCCTGCTCGACCGCTTCCTCAGCCGCAATCCGCTGACTGGCATCGCCCAGATCGCCGGAATGTACATGGGTCTGCTTCTGGTCAGCTTCCTGGCTGAGTTCACCCAGACTTACATCATGCAGTGGACCGGGCAGAAGGTGATGTTCGATCTGCGGGCACAGATTTTCCGTCACCTGCAGCGTCTGCACATTTCATTCTTCGACAAGAACCCTGTTGGCCGCCTGGTGACACGCGTGACCAGCGACGTCGACGCGCTCAACGAGATGTTCACTGCCGGCGTCGTCTCCATCTTCGAAGACATCTTCGTGCTGGCCGGCATTCTGGTCATCATGCTCAACATGAGCTGGCGGTTGGCGCTGATCACCTTTGCTGTGCTGCCGCTCATCTTCTACGCGACCTCGATCTTTCGCCGCAAAGTGCGTGACAGCTACCGCCGCATTCGCGTGGCTATCGCCAGGATCAATGCATATTTGCAGGAGCACGTGACCGGCATCGTCGTGCTGCAACTCTTCAACCGCGAGAAGCGGTCCTACGAAGAATTCGAGAAGGTGAACCGCACGCATATGGATGCGTTCAAAGACGCGATCCTGGCGCATGCCGTCTACTATCCCGTCGTCGAAGTGCTCTCGGCGACGGCGATTGCCAGCGTCGTCTGGTTTGGCGGTAATCAAGTGTTGCGGAACTTCGTCACCCTGGGCGTCCTGGTCGCGTTCATGCAATACGCGCAGCGCTTCTTCCGGCCTATCCAGGACCTGAGCGAGAAGTACAACATCCTGCAATCGGCGATGGCCTCGAGCGAGCGCATCTTCAAGCTGCTCGATACACCCGCCGAGATCGTGTCGCCCGCCGCCCCCAAGGTTCCACAAGGTCCCGGACGCATCGAGTTCGACCACGTGTGGTTCGCCTATCGCACCCTGGCGCAGGCCGCGGAGGAAGCTGCCAGCAAGGGCGAGAAGCTCAAAGTGAGCGTCGTCCCATCGAACGGTCCTGGGGGATCGCAAGCAGATCCGGTTGCCGAAGTAGAGTACGACTGGGTGCTGCGGGATGTCTCGTTCGCCATCGATCCGGCCGAGACCGTCGCCATCGTCGGTCACACCGGGGCCGGCAAGACGACGATCATCTCCCTGCTGCTGCGCTTCTACGATGTGCAGAAGGGCGCCATCCGCATCGACGGCATCGACCTCCGCGAGATGGAGCTGACGGAACTGCGCCGCCGCTATGGTGTGGTGTTGCAGGATCCGTTCCTGTTCTCCGGCACCATAGCCGATAACATTCGACTGGGCACCCGAGGTATCGAGGACGAGTCGGTAGAAGACGCGGCCGAGCAGGTCAACGTCGCCGATTTCATTCGCTCGCTGCCCGGCGGCTTCGAGGAAGAGGTCCGCGAGCGCGGCAGCACGTTATCGACGGGCCAGAAGCAACTCATCTCCTTCGCCCGCGCGCTGGCGCATAATCCCAGGGTCCTTGTCCTCGACGAGGCCACCTCCAGCGTCGACACCGAAACCGAGTTCCGCGTGCGCGAGGCGCTCACCCGCATGGTCGAGGGCCGCACGTCGATCATCATCGCCCACCGGCTCAGCACCATCCAACGCGCCGACAAAATCATCGTTATGCACAAAGGCCAGGTGCGCGAAATCGGCACCCACCAGCAACTGCTGACGCAGCGCGGCATCTACTGGAAGCTCTACCAGCTTCAGTACAAGGACCAGGAAATGCCCGCGCCACTGGCAAGCGCTGCCATGGACAAGGACACTAAGCCGCAGCTCTTGTCTCTCTCCTGATATCGAGCGGTGAAGTAACTGTCTCCGTCCTCTGGAGACTTGATGATCGTGGACACTCTCAGCAGCCACAAGGTGGCCGGTGTCCAATAGGCCATCACCGCGGCAGTGACGACCCCGCTCTTCTTATCGCCATATTCTCCTGCCCTGAATCTTTCAAACTCGAGCGTGACCGCGAACAACCGTCGCCAGCAAAAGCAGGCAGAGTGCGGCCATGCAAAGCCAAGAGAACAGATAACCGCCCCGGGAGTAAATCGTGCTGACGCCCTTGGTCGCCAGTTGCGCGATCAACACCCGGTCCGCGGCACGATAATGATCCATAACGCCGTAGACGCGCCCCTGATAGTCGCACGCGAGTGAGAGGCTGTTGCTCGCATGAAGCAACAAATTGAAACCTTCCTCGACCGCCCGGTAAAGCGCCATACGAGAGTGCAGAGGATCGATTGCCGGGTATTCGTTCTCCGGAACAACCACGAAGTCCGCACGCTTGCGGCCGAGCTGCAGCAGGAGGCCGGGAAAGTCCATGTCGAAAGCGATAGCCCCACCCAATCGCCCGAAGGGCGTTTCCATCACCGGCAGGCGCCCCGAACCAGTTGGAAGTATCGCCCCTTCCCCGGGAGGTATCCGGCTCTTGCTATATTCCCGCGCGATCTGGCCCGACGGATCAATCATCACCAGCTTGTCTTCCCCCATGGGCCTGTGGTTCGGATTCAAAACGGCCAACGGCAAGCCCATATCAATGCCCCGTCTTTCGGCTAAGTCGCGCGCTTTTTGAATCAGGGCCGGCTCGTCTTCCTTTAGGACCGGCAGGTTTATTTCTCCGAAAGTGATTAGCTTGGCTCCGGCCTGTGCCTCACCATCGGCGCGTTCCAACAGGAAATCTGTAATGGAGTTCGATCGCTGTCGAACCTTCACGACCTCTTCAGCCCTAACCGGTTCACCGGAAAAGAAGTGGCTCTGTTCCTCGCTTTCACTTGCCGAGAAAAGGCTGACACCAGGGCGAGTGATCGAGGCAACACGAATGGTTTGTGATGACGGAGGGAACACTGTCAGTCGTGCGCCTCCGTATAGCAACACTGCGGCCAAACAAAGCGCGAAAGCGGCGCACTCTCGCCGGACCTTGGGGAGCGCAAATCCGGCTTCCCACAGTGCGGCAGCCACCGCCGCAAACCAGGCGATCAGGAAGCCGACGCCAGATAGCCCGGCGATGCTCAGCAGTTGCAGTAGCGTCAGGTTTTCGTACTGCGAATACGCGATGGAACCCCAGCTTCCGAATGGACTGCCGAGGGAAACCAGATACTCGGATGTCACGAACGCCAGAGGAAAGACCAGGCTTCGGCTCAAACCCGGCAAGCGAAGTCCCAGATAGCGGTCAGCGATGTAAGGAAGAAGCAGCGCAATTCCGAAAGCCCCAGAAAATATCCAGTAGTCGAAACCTGCAATGGGTGTCATCCCATAAAACTGATATCCGAACGCAAAGCTCAACCCGAGGTAGGCGAGTGCTAACCGGACGAACCCCTTGCCGCCGCCCATGCCAGCAGATTAAATTGAAAGAGGGTCTTGCTCTGGTTCGTGGTTGACTTCGACAAGCAGCGGGCGGCTTCGTCGGCGCGATAGGCTGCAACCGCCTCCTCAATCGTGATCGCTGGTGCGGTCTTGCGCGCACCGGGCCGCGCCTCTTCTTCAAGCTTTCGAGCTTTTTCTTCTGCCTGCTCCCAAGTGCGCGTCGCCGCGCTGGTGCGAAGGAATTCGTGATCTTCGCTGGGAGTGCCTTGAATCCACTTGGGGCAGCGGCAACGACGCCATGCGATGTCGTCGCGGTGCGGGCATTTTTGCGAGTGGCGCGTTTAAACCGTCAGCATCTTTCTTGCTCCCTTAGGAGAGATGCTGCGATTCCTGAGTTTGCTCGGTTGTACAAGAATTGTACAACCCAAATGCGGCTCAGTTGAAACCATTGAAAACATTGAGCCAAAATTTGGTGGAGCTAGTCGGGATCGAACCGACGACCTCATCGTTGCGAACGATGCGCTCTCCCAGCTGAGCTATAGCCCCACGGCGGTAGGGATGATCGCGAGGACTGCCCGCGATCTCTTTTTCATTATACAAACAACCAGCCACCTCGAAAACGAAGCCAGCGGATCCTCGAACGCTACCTGCCCGCTACTTGAACGAAGAGCCGGCGTCCCGCGCCAACTTACTCATGACCGCAGCTCGTCCAGCGCCGCTCCCAGCCGCTCGAAGGCGGTGTGCGTCATCTCAGGATCACCGCCAATCCCCACGCGAAAATGTTGCCGCATGTCGAAGTAGCTTCCCGGCACCGTGCTGGTTTCGTACTTCTGTCGCAACAGCCGGTCGAGTTCGTCTACGCTCCCCGACTTCAATCGCGGAAACGCGATCGTGCCGAACTCCGGCAGCAAGTACTCGAGATCGTCGCGCGAGCGCAGGAAGGATTCGAGCGCAGGACGGTTTGTCTGCAGCAATCCCTTCGCCCGGGCGGTGACAAGATCGAGATGATCGAGCGCGATCACGCTGAGCAGGTCTGCGGGAAAGGCGGCATTCACGCCGTAGAGATCGTTGATGTGCCACATGCGCTGCGCCAGCTCCGATGCCGCCAGCACCCAGCCACAACGCAGACCGCTCAGTCCGAAGGCCTTGGTAAGACTGCTGGTCACCAGGAAGTGTTCGCCCAAGTGCAATGCCGTACGAGGTCGCTGCTCGTACATCGCCTCAAGGTAAACCTCATCCACCAGCACGCGAGCGCCATGCTTCTTCGCGATCTCGCCGACGGCGCGCAGTGTCGTTTCATCCACGTAAGCTCCGCTGGGGTTGTGGAGGTTAGTCAGGACAATCAGTCGAGTGCGGGATGTGATTTGCCGCTCAACTTCCTCCGGATCAACGCGGAAATCGTTCCCCAGTCGGCGCTCGAAGTAGCGGACTTCTACTCCCAAATATTGCAGAGTGCTCACCAATAGTTCGTACGTCGGATGCTCGACCAGCGCCTCTTCGCCCGGCTCCAGCGTGGCGGCGAGCGCCAAGTGATTCGCCATCGACGTTCCAGCAGCCGTAACCACGCATTCCGGATCGACGCCGTTCCGTTGCGCTAACCGCTGCTTCAATGGCTCGTAGCCACACAGCGTTGGGCCGCAGATCTCCAGATCTTCGATCTTCACCGGCAGCTCCGCCAGCGGGTAGCTCATGATGCCGCTGCTCGCGAGGTTATATTTGGCTGCCGAGCGCAGCTTGGCGAACTGCATGTAAGGCGAGCCGGCGTGCGTACGCGATGGCATCAGACGCTTCTTCCCTCCTTCTTCTGCTTTGCGGCCCAGTAGCCGTAGACGGGCAGGCCCAGCACCAGAATCGACATGCCCAGCAAACTATTCTGCGGATACTTGTAGATGGTGTTGATCACCACCAGCCAGCATGCGAGCACGAAGATTGCGGTGGTAAATGGATGGCCGGGCACGCGATATCCCGGTGACGTCTCCCGCGCGGCCTTCGCCGCCCGACTGCGGAAGACGAACAGGCTCGCGCCCGTGAGTCCGAAAAAGAGGAAGTCCATCGACACAACATAATTCAGAATCTGGTCATAGCGGCCGGAAAGCGCGACCACAACCGTCCACGCACTTTGCAAAATAATGGCTACGACGGGAACATGGGTGTGCTGGGTGACGCGGGCGACGCTGCGAAAAAATAATCCATCGCGGGCCATGGCGAAGTAGACGCGCGGCGCGGTCAACACCGACTGGCTGAGAAATCCCAGCGTCGAAACCGCAATTCCCAACGCGATCAGGCGCGCTCCCGTATCGCCCATCGCCACTCGCATCACAGCCGTCGCCGGCGTTTTCGTATCCGCCAACCCTTGCGCGCCCAGAGTGTGCACGCAAACAAAATTCACGCCGACGTAAAGCACGATCACTCCGGCCACGCCCATCACCAGCGCACGCGACAGGTTCCGCCTCGGATCCTTGATCTCTTCAGCGATGAAGTTCGTCGTCTGCCAGCCTCCGAAAGCGAAGAGCACAGGCACCATGGCTGCGCCGACCGCGGTCAGCAAATCGAACGATGGCGGACGATCCAGTACCGGATGGAGCAGGCGATGCGGCGAACGTACCAGAAACAAGCCTGCCCCGATCAGCCCCGCGATCGCGGCAATCTTCAGCAGCATCAGCACACTCTGCACACGGCTGCCCAGCTTCACGCCCAGACAGTTGATGATCGTCAGCACGGCCATGGTCACAACCACGATCAGGCGTTCCGGCAGCCGCCAACCTGTGAGTTCCAACAGATAGCGGGCAAACGTGACCGTGACGGCGGCCATGCCACCCGTCTGAATCACCAGCAGCAGCACCCATCCGTAAAGGAAGCCCAGCGCCGGATGAAAGGCCTCGCGCAGATAAGCATACTGTCCGCCCACGGTGGGACGCCGCGCCGCGAGCTCCGCATAGACGAAGGCTCCCAGCATCGCCACCACTCCGCCAGCGATCCACGCGCCCAGAATCAACATTGGCGTGTGCAGCCGCTGCGCGACAACGTAAGGATTGATGAAGATGCCTGCGCCAACAATGCCGCCCATCACGATCATGGTGGCGTCGAACAGACCGACTTGCCGAAGCAGTCCCGAGGAGGATTTTTCGCTGGGCGAGTTGGGTTGGGTGAGGGTCAAAGCGCCGCCACTCTATCCCTGGGCGACTCGTTCGCACACCAGTCGGGCCGCCTTTACCGCGCTCACCACTTTCCCGGAGAAAATGTGAAGCTCTCCCGGCGCTGTCTCCTGCACATAGAGCGTCCGCCGGTCCTGCGCCGGATTGTTTTCCACCACGCGGATGGTGAAGCGCGAGCCGAGATACTTGGCCTGCGCGGAGTCCGGGACGGCCAGGGTTGCATCCTGACGCATGGCCTCGAAGCGCGTCCAGGAGATGGGCTCGAAGCCGGGTCCATTCAGCAGCGATGCGTACTTCTCGGGAATGGGCTCGTTTGGATCGGTGGTGGTCCAGTGGTTGGAATGCTTGGCCGAGCCCCACATCGACCGCTCCGAGCTGCCGTAAGGATCAAAGGCCGTGAAGGGCCCGTCTACGACCACCAGCGCGATGCCCTGCAAATGCTTTGGCAGCTCGATGAGGATCTTCTCCGCCACCTGATACTTCACGGACTTAAACAATCCGCGCGATGGTCCAAGCCCATACGTCGCCCACACTACGAAGTCGTAATTCGGACGCATCTCAGCCCTGAAGACACGCTGCTCAAAAGTGATTTTCAGGGCCTGGATTTGCTCGCTCAGCAGCTCACGTAGGATTTCGGGATCGTAGATCTGCTCTTCCACCTCGTAACACTTGTCGATGAAGTCGAAGTTCATCCACTCGGGGCGGCAAGGATCGAGGCGGAAGTTGTACTTATGCATCACTTCTTCAAACAACTCGGGGGGCGTCTGCGAGCCTTCGTGCGGGATGGCGTAGTAATGATGGCTGTTGCGCACGATGGCGGGCGCAAAGGTTTCGAGAAATTCCTGGCGCGCGCCCATCGTTTCCTCGATGGTCTCGGGGCTGCGGGGGTAATGATATCCGGAGTGAATGCGAAACTGATTGATCCCCGATGCCGCGTTCAGCACACCAAGAGGATCGAAGAGATGAACGTCGTGGCCCTGTTCCGCCAGGCGGATGGCGATGGTGGCGCCGTAAACTCCGGCGCCGGCGATGGCAACTCTTACTTTAGGCATTATGAGTACGTTTTCAAAGTTTCAAGTTTCGAGAAGCGCCTGTAAGTCACTCGTAGCCCTGTATCAGGGCACGACTTCTGAGGCCGCCGAAAAAGCCTGGATTTCGAAACGTTCGGGTAGAGCCAGCCTTCAGGCTGGCGCCTAAGCCCTCTATTTCCGACTGCGAGTCGGCTTCAGCCGACGGCACGTCTTGTGTTTGCGGACTTTTTCAGCGGCCTCTTCAATCATGCCAAATGCGGCAGTTTTCGAACCCGTGCGTTAGCCCACGAGTGTTGCCGGCTATATCGGTTTCAATCCAAACTCCTACTTCTTCCCGAGCGGCGTGTTCCCCGGATTCACCGGCACCAGAATTCCATCCCGTATGTAATAGTCGAATCCGCGCCACCGAATCGTGTTCCGTCCAAAGCTCGCCACCCAGATCATGAACGCCACCGCGTCCCACAGCGGAATCAGCAGCATCTTCGGCCACAGTCCCCTCTGACCCATCACGCGCACTCCGATCAGCCACGTCATGATGACGCGCAGCACCACGTAACTGCCCAGATAGCCCACAGCTACGCGCCACGTAGGATGCGTCGCCACCGCGATCAGCGCCCAGATCAGCCCCCAGGTGAATATCAGGCCGCGGTGACCCTGCCGCCGCACCAGTCGCATGACGGTCATCCAACGCACCCGCTTATAAAACAGGTCCTTCAGCGACGCGAAGTCAGCGACTGTTTTCACCACGTACGGCAGCAGCTTGACCTCGGCTTGCGCCGCTACCAGCCGGCCCACGTTAAGGTCGTCCGCCGGGCGATTCTCGATGGTCTCGTAGCCCCCGAAGCCGGCAATGCGTTGTTTGGTGGTGACGATCGATTGGCCAAACATGAACTTCACGCCATCGAGCTGCCAGGCGACCAGGATGCCGGCGAAGAAGTCGGAGATCATGCCGATCGATTGCAGCTCCTGCACGAACGTAGTCTCCTCGGTTGAGACATACAGCGTGGTCGCGCCGCCCACCTTGGGGTCGCGGAAGGGGTGCGCGACCGCTCGCAAGTAATCCGGCTCGACACGAATGTCGCCGTCGGTAATAACCAGCAGATCGTATTGCGCCTCGTAGACTAGACGAACCAGGCGAGCGATCTTGTCGTTGATGGCGTTGCGGCCGGAGCCAAACAGCAGTCGAATCTGACGCTCGGGAAAGTCGGCGACCAGCTTTTCCAGCACCGGAAGCGCCGGGTCGTCTCCGTCGACGCAGAACACGATCTCGTACTCGGGATAATCCTGGCGGCAGAAGCTGGCGTAGTTTTCGTACGCGTCCTCATCCAGGCCGCGAATCGGCTTCAGACAACTGATGGGCGGGAAAAAATCCGTGTTGGGCGGGTTCTCTTCGCGCGACACGCGGCGATATCGACTTGCGCTGTAGATCGCCAGCAGATAGTAAATGCCGGGGATGGCGGCGACCATCAGGACTATGTAGCCCGCGATCGTCAATTGTTTCTCTCTCGATGACTGGAACTCAATTGTACAGACCGGCAACCACGGATAGGCCGGAGCGAAACTCTCGCGATTTTCCCGCGCTGCGACTCGATTGGAAAACGAAAGTGTAATCTAACATACGAGCAAAAGCCCGGTCGAGGACGCGGGTTTTTCGGTAGTGAGTCAGTTTGAATAGGGATGCGTGCCTTTCGCGCGCCGGCGCGAATCGGCACGCCTAGATCCCTCTCTCGCAAAAGAAGCTCGCTCGGGATGACAAACAAACTGACCCACTACCGGCTCTCCAACACAGCATGCTCGTTTGCGTAACCGGCGGTACCGGATTTGTCGGCGGCTTTCTGGTGCGCGATCTGCTGGCGAAAGGAACGCCGGTGCGAGTTCTGGCGCGCCCATCGCCGCGTGCCGACGCTCTGCGGCGTGCGGGCGCCGACATCGTCACCGGCGAACTGGCGGATGCGGACTCGATCGCGCGCGCGGTCAAGGGTGCCAGCATCGTCTATCACCTCGCGGCTAAAGTCGGCGCGCCCGGTTCGCGTCAAGATTATCTGGAAACCAACGTCGCCGGCACGGAGCGCGTGCTCGCCGCTTGCGCGCAGCAAAAAGCCGGCCAGATCGTTTACGTCGGCTCGCTTGCAGCGTATGGCCCCATCCCCGAGGGCGCGCGAATCGATGAAGACACTCCCTTCGACGAGCAGCCCGCCCAGCGCGACCCGTATTCAGAATCGAGAACCGCCGCCGATCGCCTGGTCAGCTCCTTTGCGCAGCGGACGGGAATGCCGGCGGTAATCCTTCGCCCCGGAATCATCTACGGACCGGGAAGGCGGCTTCCGCTGGGCATTCTTGCGTTCCAGCTTGGGAAAACGAATGTCGTCTTCGGCCGCGCAGACAACCGCATCCCGCTCAATTACGTCGAGAATTTCGTGGATGCGATGCAAATGGCGGCCAACCGCGGCGCGGGCTTGCGGCAATTCAACATCGTCGATGACGACGATCTAACGCTTCGCCAATATCACGAAGTTAAGAGCTCCATCGATGGCACGACAACGCGCTTCTCTTCCCCGTGGCCGCTGCACATCGCAGGACCTATCACGGAGTTGCTTCGCCCGATGCTGCCCATGGGAGACTTGCGGCTCTCGCGTCGCCAACTGGAGCGTTCACTTCAGAATCGCTGGTACGACACGGGGTGCATTCGCGAGCAAACCGGCTGGCAGCCGACGATACCATTGACGGATGCGATACTTCGCACGGTGAACGCAGCCGTGATGTAGCGAAGACCCTTCGTGGTCGAGGCGTCACAAGTCTTGGACCAGAATCTTCTTCTTCACAAACGAGTCTTCCTTGCCCAACTCGAGATATTCCTTTTCATCGAGGCGGCCGAAAATTTCCAGCAACTTGGCGACCAGGCCGGTCCATCCCGTCTGATGGCTCGCTCCCAGGCCCGCGCCGTTGTCTCCGTGAAAATATTCGTAGAACAGGATGTAATCCTTCCAATGAGGATCGGTCTGAAACTTCTCCGTGCCGCCGTATACCGGTCGACGGCCGGAGTCGTCGCGAAGGAAAATCTTGGCCAGGCGGTTGGCAATTTCCCGGCCCACTTCAAAGAGGTTCATCATGCGTCCCGATCCCGTGGGACATTCAATCTTGAAGGCGTCGCCGTGGTAGAGGTAGTAGGTCAACAAGGCGCGAATGATCAGGGCATTGACCGGCATCCAGACGGGCCCGCGCCAGTTGGAGTTGCCGCCGAACATGCCTGAATCGGATTCTGCCGGCAAATAGCTCACCCGAAACTCCTGACCTCCCACATTGACCACGAAAGGATGCTCGGCATGGCAGCGAGAGAGCGCCCGAATGCCGTACGGACTGAAGAACTCCTGTTCGTCGAGCATGCGAGTCAGGATTCGGCGGAGTCGCTCGGGATTGACCACGCCAGCGATACCGCGCCCGCCATACCCGAGGTGACCCACGCCGGTAGGATGAATGCTTTGGCGTAACTCGGGCATGCGCTGCAGGCGTTCGTGCATCAAGGCATTGGCTCTCGGAACACGTTCCCGCTGCCAGGGCTCGATGATTGTAGCGGCGCAGATCGGCAACAGCCCCACCATGGAGCGCACCTTTAGCCGGTGCGCCGTGCCATCGGGAAGGCGCAGCACGTCGTAGTAGAATCCGTCCTCTTCGTCCCACATGCCGTCGGGGCCGGTCTGGTTCATGCCACGCGCGATCCAGAGAAGATGGTCGGCGAACTTGATGACCATGTCTTCGTAAAAGGGGTCTCGCGCCGCCAGCTCAATGGCGATTTCCGCCATATTCTGCCCGAACAGCAACATCCACGCGGTGCCGTCGGCCTGCTCGAGCGAGCCTCCGGTGGGCAGAGGAGCGCTGCGATCGAAGACGCCGATGTTGTCCAGTCCAAGGAATCCGCCCTCAAAGACGTTCTTGCCGAAACGGTCTTTGCGATTCACCCACCAACTGAAGTTGAGCATCAGCTTGGCGAACGAACGCTTAAGGAACTCGATGTCGCCTTCGCCGCGCAGAGCCTGCTCCGTCCGATACAGGAAAATCGTGGCCCAGGCGTGTACGGGCGGATTGACGTCGCCGAAGTTCCATTCATAGGCAGGAATTTGTCCGGTGGGATGGAGAAAGAATTCCTGCAGCATCAGATCAAGTTGCTCTTTGGCGAAATCCACGTCGACGGCGCTGAGCGCCATGGTGTGAAAGGCCAGGTCCCACGCCGCGTACCAGGGATACTCCCATTTGTCCGGCATGGAGATGACGTGCTCGTTCACCATGTGGAACCATTCGCGATTGCGAATTCCCTTGCCGCCTGCCTGTAACGGATCCACTCCATGCTCTTCGAGCCATTTGTCCACGTCAAAGCCGAAGTACTGCTTGGTCCACAGCATTCCCGCAAGCGCCTGGCGCATCACCCGGCCCTCATCTTCGGTAAGCCGTTTCGGAATGACGCCCTGGTAAAACTCGTCAGCCTCGTCCTTGCGCGTGTCCACGGTCTTGGCGAAGTCTTGGAACGGATCGCCGATGGTGGCCGGCGCTGTGTTGCTCAGGCGCAAGCGAATGGTTGCCGTTTCGCCAGCGCCCACGGTTACCTGATAGTGAGCCGCAACTTTGGTCCCGGTGTGATCAGGATTGCCCGCATCCTGCTTTCCGTGAATCAGGTAACTGTTGATTGCGTCCTTGACGTAGGCAGTGGTGTTGGGCGTTCCAAAGATGCGTTCGTTGTTGGTCTCGTTTTCGGTGAACAACAAGGGAATGTCACCCTCGCAGTAGAGAAAGCGATCTCCCAGTTCGGCGCGGGAAGCCGCTACAACAGCCATTCCCTTGTTCCCTGTCACTTGCTTCATGCCGGGCTTCGGCGTTCCGGGCCACCACGTCCAGGTGTTACGGAACAACAGGCTCGGCAGAACGTGCAGCGATGCCGCCTGCGCTCCACGATTGCTTACGCTAATCTGGATGAGCACGTCTTCGGCTGTCACCTTGGCGTATTCCACGAACACATCGAAATAGCGGTCGTCGTTGAAGACGCCCGTATCCAGCAACTCGTACTCCATGTCGGTGCGAGTGCGGTGCTTGTTGGTGCTTACCAGATTGTCGTAAGGAAACGCCTCTTGCGGATACTTGTACAGATACTTCATGTAGGAGTGGGTCGGCGTGCTGTCCAGGTAGAAGTAATATTCTTTGACGTCCTCGCCGTGATTGCCTTCACCGTTGGTCAACCCGAAGAGGCGCTCCTTCAGGATTGGGTCTTTGCCGTTCCACAGCGCCAGGCTGAAGCAAAGCAGTTGATTATCGTCGCTGAAGCCGGCGAGGCCGTCCTCACCCCAATGATAGGCTCGTGACCGCGCCTGATCGTGGGTGAAGTAATCCCAGGCGTTGCCATCCTGGCTATAATCCTCACGGACTGTCCCCCACTGCCGCTCGCTGACATACGGGCCCCACTTTTTCCACGCCGCTTTGCCTGTGCGCGCTTCCTGCAATCGGGCGGACTCCGCACCGTTGCCCATACTCCTCCCTTCGTTGTCCTTCGATGTCGTTTGCCGCGCCTACGGCCGGTAGAAGGCAAATCCGCCGGCGACTGCTCCACCCAAAACCAGCCAGGCCGGATTAATTTTCGAGCGCAACAGAATCACCAGCACGACGCCGGCAATCACCAGCGTTACCCATTCCGTCACCGCTCCCCTCGCCAGGCTTAAACAACCGGCCAGCAACAGCCCGATGGAGACAGGTGTCAGACCGCGGTGAATCGAATTCCTCCACGGCCACTTTTCCAGCTTCACCCAAAGGCGTCCAATCCAGAACGCGAGCAACGCCGTCGGTCCAAAGAACGCGATCAGGACAACAATCGCCCCCGGAATTCCCGCCGCCCACTCGCCGATCGAGACGATCATCATCATATTCGGCCCGGGCGCAATCTGTCCCATGCTGTACAGGTGAATGAGCTGGGTGAAGGTGAGCCATTGGTGAACATTGACGACAAGATTCTTCATCTCGGGAAACGCCGCCAGCCCGCCCCCGACCGTCAGAATCGACAAATAGGAAAACACCCGTATGAGCGCGATGATCTGATTCAATGGCTCGGCTCCTCGACTGGCCTGCGTGGCCGATACCAGAGAATCGCAATGATCCCAACCGCGATCAACACTCGCGGCACCGACTGATGAAGCTGGTCGACTCCAAACACCGTCAGGCCGACAAAGATCAGATCGTAGGCGCGAGCGATTGATTTCTTCCCCAGTTGAATGGTGGTGGCGAGAATCAATCCCACGGCGGCCGCCGCCACTCCCCGAAGCATTGCGGTTATGAGTGGTTTGCCCCCATGCTGGTGATACAGCATTCCCGCCACCAACATGAGCGCGCCGCCCGGCAGGCATATGGCGACGATCGCCGCCAAAGATCCCAGAAATCCGCGCAGCCGGTCACCCACCAGCACCGCCATGTTGGTTGCGTTTAGCCCCGGCAGGGTTTGGCTGATGGCCAGGTACTCCACGAACTCGGCATCGTCGATCCACTTCCGCTTGTCGACCAGGCCGTTGCGAAGATAGGCCACCACTCCTCCGCCAAAGCTGGTGGCCCCGATAAAGAGGAATTCCAGAAAGATGGTCAGCAGCGGGATGTTCGTGGCCGGCGTCGAATGGTTTACCGAATCCTGAGCGGACTTCGCGATCGCGTCATTCATGACTCTGCGGCGGATTACCCTTCAGACGATACACCATGCCAGTCTTGGTCGTGCCCAGCGAAACCCAGTCCTGCACGTCATGCTGCAAGGTGATGAAGAACTGCTCGCACAGCTTCCTTGGCTTTGCGTGAACCTCATCTCCACGGTTGAACTTCACCTGATACGCGAACTCGCCCACCAGTGGAGTGTGCTCGCCCCGGGTTCGCCAAAGCGCTACATTGCAGTGGGCGGTCACGCCTTTGCCGAAGTCCAGGTTGCCGAGTTCCAGCAGCACCTCTTCTACAATCGCTTCGTTCACCAGGCCAACCTGCTCATCTTTCGATTTCTTCAACAACCCGAGAGCGGGAAAAACGTGGGCCAGCTGCCACATGCCGAGTTTGTCGCCTTCATGCATCTGGCTCAGGCCGAACTGGCAGTTGTGGGAGTACAGCACGCGGAAACCGCCATACTGGTCCTTCAACGGCAGGACCTCAGCCTTGAACTTGATCTGATAGGAGCCGGCAATGTTGGGCCGCACATCCAGCGCCGCCGCTTTCATCTCGTCTGGATGTCGAAACTTGAACACAATCTCAGGATCGCCTACCGGGAAACCATCTACGTAGAGGATGCGCCGACGCAGAATGAACGCGTTGTTGTAGAGGCGGAAGTCGGGCGTGTCCATGAAGACGATTTCCCGGATGTCGGGACGCCGGCCCACCTTGGGATCGGTAACAAAGCCGACCTTGGTGGCCTTCGCCGTACGCTGCACCAGCTTGCCGAAATCGCGGAAGCTGTCCACGCACACGAAGCGCTCGGGCTTCAGGATGATCTTCGCTTCCAGATATTGCACCTGGTCGAGGGGATGGCCATCGCTATACGCCGCTGTCGCGGCCGCGGCAGGGGTTATGATCACCTCGCCGAACTTGTCAGTGGGCTCTTTCGCGGGCTTTGCTGGTTTCGCTGGTTCAACCGCCTTCGCCGGCTCCATGGCTTTCGCGGCCTTCGGATCCTTGGAGTCTTTCTCAACCAGCTTGGGTTTCTGTTCCTTGTCTGGCTTTCCTGGCTTGTCTTTCTTGTGATGCTTCGACACTGTCATCCCTCCGCATGCGAATTTGGCCTGACGGTCAGCTTCGTTCCCCGATTCGGTTGTCTCCGCCCAGAGCCATCGAATCGCTGCTATCTGCCTCACGACCGTGTGCCTTTACCGCACAAGGTCCATTTTCACGACATGTTCCTATGTATGTACTCCGTGGGGCGCGCGTGTGCCACTGGCAAAATACATAGCCCCGGGCGGCAAGCCCAAACAAACTGCGTGGGCGATTCACCCGCTGCTTTGGCGGCTCGTTGCTGGAACGGTTCTGCCGAAGCCGCTGCTTCGCAGAATAAGAGCACGAATTGGATATCCAATGCAGCAACTTCCTTTCTGGAGCGTGTTAATGTTCTCGCTTTTCCACACACTTTCGGAGGAGATACATGCTACGTGCGTTTCTAGCGGTGGCTTTCTCAATCCCTGTCTTAAGCTCCGCCATGCTTCTGGGCCAAAGTGCTGCAGCGTCCTCATCTTTGACGGCTGCATCGCAAGCGGTCCGTTCCCCCAGCGGACAAGTCAATCATGTATTCCTCGTGATGGAGGAGAACCACAGCTATTCCGATGTCATCGGCAACCCTGACATGCCCTACTTCAATAGCCTGGCTCAGACCTACTCACTCGCCAAAGGGTACTTCGCCAATACTCATCCCTCCATTGGCAACTACTTCATGCTGACCACCGGACAAATTATCACCAACGACGACGGCTACACGCAGACGGTGACCGTCGACAACGTGGTGCGCGAGTTGCTCGCCGCTGGAAAGACGTGGAGGGAATATTCCGAGTCCATCCCCTTTCAGGGCTACGACGGTGGCGACCAGGGTGAATACGCCGAGCGGCACAATCCCTTGTCTTACATGTCGGATGTGCGCAACGATCCTTCGCAACAGCAGAACCTGGTGCCGTTCACGCAACTGGCCACCGACATCGCAAACCACACCCTGCCCAACTATGGATTCATCGTCCCCAATCTGCTGCACGACGCACACGACGGCACGCTGGCTCAGGCCGATGCCTGGTTGCAGGCCAACATTCCCCAGCTGCTGAATAGTCCCGACTTCAACACGCCGGGCGGTGGCATGCTGCTCATCACCTTCGATGAGTCGGAAGACAGCGATCTACAATTCGGTGGCGGCAACGTCGTCTGGATCGCGGTGGGTCCGAACGCGCAGCTGGGATATCCGCCGAGCGGCTCGCTAACGCCTATCCAGGTGTACCAGCATCAAAGTACGTGTCGCTTCATGCTCACGCTGGTCGGAGTTCCGGTTCTCCCAGCCGCCTGTGCTACGGGGCCGGATATGTACGAGTTTTTCACCGGCAACTGACCTGCGGGACAGTCTCTTCGCGCCTTTGTCTTCGTCTGACGAAGAAGCAGGGCTATCGTTTTTTCCCGGCGCCATTGCGCTTCGCGTCCAGCTTGCGCTGGGCGCCATTTTTCTTGGCCGCGAGCTCCGCCTGCTTTTTCTTGCGCGCTTCGGCTCGCCGCTTCTTCTTCAGCTCTTCGGGCG
Organism: Candidatus Korobacteraceae bacterium; assembly: GCA_049798495.1. Classification (GTDB taxonomy): domain Bacteria; phylum Acidobacteriota; class Terriglobia; order Terriglobales; family Acidobacteriaceae; genus Bog-257. The sequence continues at coordinate 27,127 of JBARGS010000174.1, forward strand.
AGTACATGCTTCCGCGACAGCTCTTGCTGCCGCAATAGCAGGGCGCATCGTCATCGCCATCGTACAGCCAGTAATCGTAGGTGAGCTCGTCCCCGGCTCGCACGTCGGCGATGGTGCTGATGAAGACCCGGTCATCTTCTTCATCCGTTTCACAGTTGGGATCGCAGGAGTGATTGACGAACATGGCCATGCCGTGACCGTCGATTACTACTTCCCCGTCGCCGATTCCGAACAGGTAAGTAAACGGACGGCCATCGTAACGGGTGTCGCCTTCCGCCTTGCTGATGCGTTCGCCGGTGTATTCCAGCACTCGCGTACCCTTGGGAATATCTTCCAGCGCGAAACATCCGGCGGCGTGAATGTCAGAGGAACGAATGATGATGCGTGCCAAAGAGTAGTTCTCCCCACAGCGTGGACTGCAGTATAACGCACCGCAAAACTGGACCTGAGGCGCCTTGGAATGCGGGCGATTCCCATCGACCGGGCAGCAGCAATAGCGCTCAAGCGCGTCACCGTCAAGCGCCCCCGTCACACAGGCATCGCATATTTCGGGGTTCACATTCCGCCGCGGATTTCGTATCTTGGTGGAGACATCCGGATTTTTAGGGAGGCGCTTTCATGATGCATGTTCTGGTACGCCACAAGGTATCGGATTACAACCGATGGAAAGAAGCTTTCGATTCTCATCTCAACACCCGCAAGCGCGCAGGGGAAACCGGCTTTCGCCTGTTCCACAACGTCGACGATCCTGCCGAGGTAGTTCTGCTGCTGGATTGGGCCAGCACCGAGGAGGCACGCCGCTTCATGAACTCCAACGAACTGCGCGACGCCATGCAGAAGGCGGGAGTGGTCGGAGCTCCTGACGTCCACTATCTTGAGGACGCCCGCAGCGTGCATCGCAGCTCGGCCGACTGATCCGGACGCTCAGCGTTGCGAAAATTTCTCCCACCCTCTTGACAAGGGACGGAATTTTGCGCTCCAACTTCTTGCGTTCCGATTGCTCCCGGGATTTTGTTATTCGGATTCTTGAATGCGGTGCGTCGATCGGCTGAAAGCCGCCAGGGATGCTGGTTTCGCAGGACGCCACCGGTTGTCAAGGATTTTCCTGTCAGAATCTTGCGGGAGAGAGAAATCCGATTTTTCGAGTGCATTGACAAACAACTGGAGAAATTTAGAATACCCGACGACTCTCCGAATCGATTTGCGACCGTGACAAACTCAACTCAATTTTCCGACGTTCTTTTGCAAACTGATTTTCCCGGCCTGGAGCTGTACGCCAGCGGGAAAGTTCGCGACCTTTACCTGATCGGCAACGATCATCTGCTCTTTGTGGCGACGGATCGAATCTCGGCGTTCGATTACGTTCTTGCCACCGGCATACCGCAGAAGGGACGCGTCCTCACCCAGCTCTCCCTCTTCTGGTTCGATTTTCTGAAGAACATCGTCCCAAATCATCTTGTGACCGCTGACGTGCGGCAGTACCCGCACGAGTTGCAGAAGCATTCCGCGCAGTTGCGCGGCCGCTCCATGCTGGTGGCGAAAGCCGACATGATCGCCGTCGAGTGCGTGGTGCGCGGCTATCTTTCCGGCTCGGGATGGAAGGAGTACAAGACCAGCGGCTCCGTCTGCGGTATTGCGCTGCCTGCGGGCCTGCGCGAATCCGACAAGCTGCCGGAACCGATCTTCACCCCGGCCATCAAGGCAACCAGCGGGCACGACGAAAACATTTCGTTCGAGCGCATGGTCACGATTGCTGGCCGCGAATTGAGCGAGCAACTCCGGGACTTGAGCATCAGGATCTACCAGACCGCCGCCGATTACGCGGAGACGCGCGGCATCATCATCGCCGACACGAAATTCGAATTTGGCCGCACTCCCGGCGGACTGGTGCTCGCCGATGAAGTGCTGACGCCGGATTCGTCGCGCTTCTGGCCCAAGGACAGCTATCAGCCGGGTGGTCCGCAGGATTCATTCGACAAGCAGTACGTGCGTGACTACCTGGAAGCGATCAAGTGGAACAAGCAGCCGCCGGCGCCGGGATTGCCTCCCGAGGTGGCGGCCCGCACCAGCGAGAAGTACGTTGAGGCTTATATCCAAATGACCGGGCATCCGCTGCCGGCGTAGGGAAAGACAATCCGATGATGAGCTTGTCCGTCCTCGACTGGGTGATCGTGCTCATCGTTTTATTGTCAGTGTTGCAAGCCATCGGCGAAGGATTTTTTCACGAATTCTTCTCGCTGGCGGGTGTAGTCGCCGGATACCTGGCAGCGGCGTGGGAATATCCGCGTGTCGCCGCCTGGTATCAACGTTTCGTGACTTCGCAATGGGCGGCGAATATCGCCGGGTTCTTTACCATCTTTTTCGCGGTCATGCTGCTGGCGAGCGTCCTGGCGAGGATCACCAGGTCCATGATGCGCAGTGTCGGCTTGCGCTGGTTCGACCGGCTCCTGGGAGCGCCCTTCGGCTTCATCCGGGGCGTCATTGTCAACGCGGTCTTTGTTCTTGCGCTAGCGGCATTCGCTCCGCAGTGGGGACTGCCGCAGTCGCGGATTGCGCCGTTCATGCTGGTTACCAGCCGCGCCTTGGTCTGGGCGGCGCCCTCGGAGTTACGGCAGCGCTTCTGGGAGGGATGGAACCTGTTGCGTACGGTGCCCCAGCATTTGCCGACGGAACATGACGGGAAGGGCAGCAAGTTGTGACGATTCGGGAGCCGGGAAATCGCTGATTCTTAGAACTAGTGAAAAGAGAGATATCGTGAAAGATCAACTGGAAGCTCTGATCGGGCAGATGTACAGAAGCGGCATAACATATTCCGAAGCCGTCAGCGAATTCAAGAAGAAGTTCATTCTCGCCGTGCTGCAAGACAACAAGGGCAACCAATGCAAAGCTGCGCGCCAGCTTGGCATGCACCGCAACACTCTCAGCCGCACCATCGCGGAACTCAAGCTTGATGCCAAGGGACTGCGCAACGGCACGCGCCGTCCGCCGCGCAGCGCACACAGTATTCCGGTCGACAAACGAGCGCTGCGATAGCCGCCCGCGTCCCCATCATCGCGGTCATTTCGCGTTCAGAGGTTTCCTCGTACTTATCCCTTTGCACAAAAAAGGGAGCGGCTTTCGCCGCTCCCTCGTGGTCTTAGCTGGTCAAGAAACTATTGTGACTTGTGAGTCGTCGTGTGGTGTACCGGCGGCGCCGTCGAGATGGGGTTGCCATTCTTGTCCAACAGCACACCGTCAGTCATGGTCATCATGAACGGATTGGGCGTGTAGCTGGAGACCGTGCCCTGGAAGGCCATGAGCGTTCCCACCTGGGGCGTCAGGCGCGAAGGTATAGGTTTCGCCATGGTCAGCGTGATATCGGCTTTCTTAGCCTCGATGTCGTCATCGCTGCCCGCCAGTTGCACCGTGGTCGGCGTCGCGCTGATCACGTTTGCACCCAGCTTCACCGCTTTGCCTTTAATGGCGTTCCAGACCGTGTCCGCGGCTTGCTGATTGCCGGAGGACAGCACCAGTTCCCACTCCGCGAAACTCATCTGCGTGGGATTCTTGCTCTTCACTAGATCGGCAGCTTGCTCGGCAGGAGACGGCGGTGGCGGAGCCGCCGCCACGGTGAAGCCGGCCGGGGGCATTACGCTGGTCGACGCCTTCGCCTGACTCACGACGTCGTCCCAACCCTGGTCCGAACCGTGGTAGCGCATGTATTTCTTCTTGCCGTAATCCAGGATCTGCTGTTGTCCCGCTCCCTGCGCCAGCATCGCGGCCTTCACGATAAACCAGAAGCCTTCCGGGTTCATCGGCTTCGCTTCAAGATCGGCAGTGGCCAGAGGATAGATATCGGCAATGTTCGGCTGGGACTCATTGGCCACGGCGTCATGCAGATCCTTCTGCGCGTTGGCGTAGTCCTTGGCCTGCAGCGCTGCAAAGCCCACAGCGCCGTCGAAGATGCCTGTCATTTCATTGTGCAGCTTGGTAAAGTCGGGATCGCTCATGCCGTCGGGCTTGGGCATGTTCTGTAAAGCCTGCAATCCCTGCTGCCCGTATTGCTGAGCCTTGGACAGATTGTCCTGCATCTGCGGGCCGCCCTGCGACGCCATGGCGCGATAGGTGTAGGCCAGCAACGCCAACGCCCGAACATTGCTTGGATTTGCCTGCAACACCCGGTTCGCCGCGTCCAGCATCTTCTGCGCATCGCCCGCCTGCTGGTACGACACCATCAGCAACTCCAGCGCATCCTGCTTCATCACCGTGTTGGGATAGGTTTGCAGGAAGGCTTCCAGTGCCGCCGCCTTTTGCGCGGGATTGGTTTGCTGGATCGCGTTCACGTAAGCGTTATATTCAGCCGGGTCCTTGATCTCCGGACCTGATTTCTTCTGGGCCTGTTGCCCAGCTGCTGGCGCAGCCTGTCCGGCTGCTTGCGCTACCGCTTGCTCGACCAGTGCCGCGCTGGCAAGCACCAGCAACATGGTGAATAGGAACTTTCTCATTCTGTTGGCTCCTCGATTTCTGGGAAACTGCTGACCACACCCGCCGGCACGCCTAGCAACCCGCACCGGAAGGTCAGCCCAAAAAACGTTCCGGGCTGCATAATAGCGGGCAAACCCCTCCGCATTCTGGGCCCTTCATCGCTGCAATGGAATACAAAGTGCGGAGAACGGGATTATATGTATGCGGCTTAGTATTAAGCAAGTTGCTTACCGTTGGTGCCAATGTCTGCGCCTTTAAGATGCCGTCTTGCGCAATCCAGGATAGGGCTCGGGGGGCTTGTCTTACCGGGGAAATATTCCCGATCTCGGCTTGCACTCTCTCGCTTGCTTGGACGAAATCCGGACCAATTTGTCGTCAGGCAAGGAACAGACGTGTTGGCGTGCAGTACGATGCCAAGAGGAGTTGCGCCATTCGATGCACGGCCTAGCTGCGAAGCTGTAGCTCCGGCATGCAGATGAGGTGCGGCCTGATTCCGGAACCGACGATATGACGAGGAGAGCGTTTCCATGAAGCCCACGGACCTAGTTTCGCTGTCGGGAGCAGTCGCCGTCGTGACCGGCGGAGGTCGCGGTATCGGTCTGGCCATCGCCGCCGGGTTGGCCAGGTTGGAGGCGACCCTGGTGCTGACCGGCCGCGATGAGACGCGCGTCCAGCAGGCCGCGCAGGACTTCGGCACCCGCGGACATCGCGCCGAGGGCGTCGGCTGCGACGTCACCAATCTGGCCAGCGTGGAAGCCCTGGGCGAGCACCTGCGCTCGACCTACGGACGGGTGGACATCCTGGTGAACAACGCCGGAGTCGGCGGGCCCCCGGGGTTGCTGCACGAGCTTCCGCCTGAAGAGTGGGAGACGATCTTCAACACCAATTTGCGGGGCGTGTATTACATGATGCGCGCCGTCGTTCCCCTGATGATCGCGGCTGGCGCTGGGCACATCATCAACATCTCATCGCTCGCCGGCAAGAATCCGTTGCCCCGGGGCGCGGCCTATTCCGCCTCCAAGTGGGGCTTGAACGGACTCAGCTACGGCGTAGCGGAAGAGTTGCGTCAGCAGAATATTCGCGTCAGCGTCATCTGTCCGGGCTCGGTCGACACCGACTTCAGCCCGCGCCGCGGCGGCAAGGACACGCAGAAGATGCTGAAGCCCGAGGATGTGGCCCATGCCGTCGTCATGCTGGTGACGCAGGAGCCGCAATCGTTCATCAGCGAAGTACTGCTCCGGCCGACGCAGAAACCGTGAAAGCAGATTTGCTGCTGACGCACACTGGGAACGACGGCCTATAATTGGGAGTTTTCCTGCTCACACTCCAATCATCCGGACGGACTCCTACATGCGCAAGAAACTCATCGCTGCCAACTGGAAGATGTACAAAACTCCCGAACAGACAGCCCAATTTTTTCAGGATTTCCTGCCCATGGTCGCCAGCCAGACACGCGACGAGATTGTCGTCTGTCCGCCATTCGTCGACTTGCAGGTTGCGGTCGAGGCGGCCAGTGGCTCCAATGTCGCTATCGGCGCGCAGAACCTGCACTGGGAAAAAGAAGGAGCCTACACCGGCGAAATATCGGCCGGCATGTTGACGGCGATTGACGTCACCCACGTGATCATCGGCCACTCCGAACGGCGGCAATACTTTAACGAAACTGACGACACTGTCAATCGCAAGCTCGAGGTCGCTCTGGAGAATGGGCTCACACCTATCGTGTGCGTGGGCGAAGTGCTGGAGGAGCGTGACGCTGGCCTGACCGAAGACGTGCTGCGCCGCCAATGCATGCGGGCGTTCAACGGCATCTCTGCTCGAAAGGCGGCGAAGATGACGGTAGCCTACGAACCGGTGTGGGCCATCGGCACCGGCAAAACCGCCACGCCGCAGATGGCCGAGGACGCGCACATGGTCATTCGCCATGAAGCCGAAAAGGCCTTCGGCGAAGAGTTCGCTCAAAACCTGCGAATTCTGTACGGCGGCAGCGTGAAGCCGGACAATGCTTCAGCCCTGATGGCGGAGAGCGATATCGACGGTGCACTGGTCGGCGGCGCCAGTCTGGATCCGGTGTCGTTCACGAAGATTGTGAACTACTGACTGCAGATCGGCGGAGCGTATTACGGTAGATCTACGGTAGATCAAGGGCCATTTTTAGCGCACGTTCCACTTCTTGAAATTTTGCGCTCGAGAGTGAGCCTATGTAATTTGTGAGTTCGGCCTTGGCCACGCTCGCAAGGTTGTCGCAGATAATCCAGCTCGTGTGTTTCAATCCTTCGCTCGTATCGACAGACACCTGAGTACTCAACCCCTGACCGTTGCTAAACACCGGGGCACAGATCACGGTGGGAAACTTAGAGTCGATCAGTGCCTGGCGGCTTACCACTACAAACGTTCGATACTGTTTCGGATCATGACCGCCCGGTTTATAGACGCGATAGAGATCACCTCGTCTCACGATGATTCACCCGAAGGCGTATCGGACGACCAGTCTATAGGCGCCTGATACTCCAGCACGTCCATGGCTTCGGCACTGAGTGCATCCGCAGCCTGATTGATCAGTTGCAAGTCGCGCGCGTGGAGGGCCGCGCGCCTACGTTCGCGCAAGTACTTACGGAGCACCCGCTCGATCATTGCGGAACGCGAGTGTTTCGAACCCGCGATACGATCCACTTCCGCAAGCACCTCCTTAGACAGTGTGATAGAAGTCTTTTCTTTCATCCTACCAATATACTACCGTCAGTATCCTTTGTGACGGCAGGCGACGGACCGGGATATTGTTCCTCTCGTTGACGCTACAGGCATCTGTCCAATCGTAGCCGCCGGCTTCGCCGCCCGCTTTGCTCTTTGCTATACTTATTTTGCCTCTACGTTTCTGCCTGGAATCCGCGATGCCTTTGCATCCGGACGTGTGTGCGGAAGTGGTGAAATTGGCAGACACACCATCTTGAGGGGGTGGCGCCGAAAGGCATGGGGGTTCAAGTCCCCCCTTCCGCACCATCCCTCACCAGGTTGCAGCGACGTTGAACAGATTTTCAAGTGCCGGCGATGCCCATGCGCGAGCGTGTGTGGAACGCCTAAAGAGAGATTGAGAGCTACATGGTTGCCCTGATTACCACCATCCACATTATCGTTTGCGCCTTCCTCATCATCGTCGTGCTGCTGCAGAGCGGTCAGAGCGGCGACATCGCCGCTGCCTTCGGTGGCATGGGCAGCCAGACCGCCTTCGGAACCCGCACCGCCGCAACCGTACTTAGCAAGGCCACGACCTGGGCGGCCATCACCTTCATGGTGACGTCAATCACGCTTTCGATCGTCACAGCACGCCACTCCGGACATGGCTCATCCGTTCTGTCGGGAACGCGCTCGGCGCCTGCCAAGTCTGCCCCGGCGCAATCGAAACCGGCCGCGCCGCCGGCTACTCCCCAGAAGTAACGCAAGCCGGGAAGACGTGAGAGCCTCTGCCGTGGCGGAGGCTTTAGTTTTGCGGCAAGGTGCGCTTTACTTCACCAGGTAGTCCATCGCTGCCTCGCGGGTAGGAAAGACCGGGAAGTCACGCGCGGAAAAACTGCGAATGGAATCGTAGAGAGCTTTGGGAAGGTTCTCGGCGCCCACCCACGCAGCGCGCTTAATGTGGGGCCGGTCGAGCGCGGTGCCTACCTTGATACGCTCCACGGCATCGCGGCTGAACTCAGCCCCGCTGAAATCGGCCACCACCAGCACCGAGTCGAGCGGTTCCGCAGTCACCGTGCCGGGCACGCGTTCGGCTAATGCCGCCACGTCTTCTGCCGTGCAACCGGTGAAGTCGAGCAGCAGGACTCGCTGCTCCCGATGCGTCACGAAGCGGATGCGATCCACAAGGTCTCCTGTCCAGCGTCGTCAGATTGAAGGCGTCCGTCGCAACCGCGGCATTCGGCGAACGCGCGAAGTGTACTGCAACCGTCCCCCTCAACTCAAGCGCCTCCACCTAGAGCGGCGCAGCGCTTTCATGGTAGCTTGGATTCATGATTCACGAGATTTTCCCGGTTGGACCCCTGCAATGCAATTGTTCGGTCGTGGGCGATGAGGAAACCAGGGAAGCCATCGTCATCGATCCCGGCGATGACATCGAGGACGTACTGGAAGTTGTGCAGCGCCACGGTTTGACGGTGAAGCAAATCGTAGTGACTCACGCGCACATCGATCACGTAGGCGGAGCGGCTAAACTGAAACGTCTGACGGGCGCGCCGGTGCTGCTCAATCAGAATGACTACGCTCTGCTGAAGATGCTGGACGTGCAGGCCACGTGGATCGGCATGAAGTCGCCGGAGAACGTGACCATCGACGCAAGTCTCTCGACTGGAGATAAGGTTAACGCGGGAAAGTTCGTCGCCGACGTGTTGCACACCCCGGGCCACACCGAAGGCAGCATCTGCTTATATTTTGCGGCGGAGAAAAAACTGATCGCGGGCGACACGCTCTTCGCCGGTTCGATCGGACGCACTGATCTGCCCGGCGGCTCCTACAAAAAGATCATGGAATCCCTGCACGGGCCGGTGCTGGCTTTGCCGGATGAGACGATCGTGATCCCCGGCCACGGTCCTGTCACTACGATTGGAGAAGAGCGCGCGAGCAATCCGTTTCTGGTGGTGTGAAAAACGCTTTTCGCTCTTAGCTCTTCGCTCTTAGCTCTTCGCTCTTAGCTTTTCGCTCTTCCCCGCTCTGGCGAACAGCGAGGAGCGAACCGCGAACCGCGCCTTCTCCTGCGCCAATTCCGTCTTGAGCACGCCGCGCACGATTATGCTCTGCGGAACAATCAGCACAACCAGGTACGACAAGATCGTTCCCGCGATGACACCCAGCGCTCCCATGTGA
>JBARGS010000175.1:0-4083 GCA_049798495.1 Candidatus Korobacteraceae bacterium
GGTCCGCACGAAACTCGCCTTCCTCCACCATCTTCCCCAAGTCGCGGTTTGTTGCTGTCACCAGTCTTACGTTAACGTGAATGGAACGGTTGCTGCCCAGCCGTTCGAACTCCTGCTCCTGAAGCACGCGCAATAATTTGGGCTGCAGTTCCAGGGGGATGTCTCCCACCTCGTCCAGGAACAGCGTACCTTTGTCCGCTAATTCAAACCGCCCTTTCTTTTGCGCGATCGCTCCGGTAAACGCCCCCCGCTCGTGCCCAAACAATTCGCTCTCCAGCAGGCCGGAGGGAATCGCGGCGCAGTTCAACTTGACAAAGATATTTTCGCGACTGGAGCTGAGATTGTGGATCGCCCGTGCGATCAGTTCCTTGCCGGTTCCAGTCTCACCCTGGATCAGCACGGTCGATCCAGTCGGCGCAACCGTTCTTGCGTCGCTCAAGACCTCCTGTAGCCCGAGACTATCTCCCAGGATTTCGTCGAAGTTGTGCTCATTGCGCATCTCATCTCGCAAATACCGGGCCTGCTCCGCAATCTGTCCCCGGGAGCGCTCGGCCTCTTCATACCTCAACGCGTTCTCGAAGGCGATTGCCAGCTGCCGTGCGATCTGCTCCAGCAGCTCTTGGTCGCTCTCGCTGAAGAAATCCTGCGAGCGATCAAGCACATGTAGGATACCGAGCGTCCGCCCGTCCCTCTGAATCGGCACGAAGCATCCCGACTGAAACTGCTCCACCTGCATGATTAGCTGCGCTTCCCTGCCCAACCCCTCGGGGACCGTGCGAAACAAAAAGGTCGATCCGGCGCGAAAGGTTCTTCCCGAGATGGAGTTCTCCATCGGAATCAGTGTCTCTTCCGTTAAGGAGCCACGCGGATCCGAATACTCCAGAGCCCGCACCCGCAGCGATTCGTTGTTCTCCGGCATGGAAACGAACGCCGCATCGCACTGAATCGCCCGGCGCACGCTGCTGGCAATCGCCCGTAGCAAATCGACGAGCGCAAGATTGGAAGTAACCGCGTTGTTGATGTCCAAAAGCATTTTCAGACGGTCGCGCTCGTGCAATAAATCTTGCTGCAGCTCCCGCGCCTGCTGGTAGTTGATGGCGTTCTCCACCGCCACAGCGACTTGCGCTCCCACCAGCCGCGGAAGTTCTATGTCGTCGGGATGATAGGCATCGAGATGCGAGCTGCCGAAGGTCAGCGCGCCAATCCGCCGGGTTGCGGTGGTCAAGGGGACGATGCAGAACGACCTGACGCCGTTCTGGCGGAAAAACTTCATCACCGTTGGAAACCCGGTCTCGTGTGCGATATCGGCAACGATCAGCGGCTCCTGGCTTCGCCACACGCCGGCGGAAGGCGATTCTTCCATCGAGTATTCCGGGGCGGCAATCGGGCCGGGTTGCAGGCGATGAACCGTGTGCGTTCGCATCACGTCGCGCTCATCGTCGTGGATCATCAGCGTGAAATAGGTGAAGTCGAGCAGTTCGTGAAGGCGCCGGGCAAGTTCGCGCACCAGTTCGTCCACGCTGGTGTGCACAGCCATGGCCCGTGACATCTCCAGCAAGGTACGGTAACGATCCGAAGTAATAACCGGTATGGAAGCTTCGAAAGATGACATTTTGTTTGTCCAAAGACGAAGCGACAAGTGTTCGCAAGATTCAGACAGGCCTTTTGAAATAGATTGCTATGAGGCCCTGTTGGGCGCATTGAATTTGCAAGATTTTGTCTACTAACTGACGTTCCGTCGAACCGCTGACAGATCAAGAGGTCTCCGCCTTTGCACCGATTGCATCACAAGTCCCTTCGACAGAAAGAAATAGGCAGCGTCGCATCCCTGGCAATTCAGTTGCCCTAACAAGCATCGCAGGCATTGAAAAAATCGCCGGTTCTGCACTTCGGTTAGAACCTTCGTGCAGCCGGCAACGGATTGATGAGAGGAAGGAAAACGCAATGCATTTACGACAACTTGGAAACAGCGATCTCAGGATCACCCCCATCGGCATCGGCGCATGGGCCATGGGTGGCGGCGGTTGGCAATGGAGTTGGGGAGCGCAGGATGATGACGAGTCTATCGCGGCGATCCACGAGGCGCTCGACAGTGGGGTCAATTGGATCGATACAGCCGCTGTGTATGGTCTCGGACACTCGGAAGAGGTAGTGGCGCGTGCGCTGCGGGGATGGTCGAACAAGCCGTACATCTTTACCAAAGCGGAGCGCCTGTGGGACGAGAACGGGAGCATCAGTGGCTCGCTCAAGGCGACGTCGATTCGCAAAGAAGTGGAGGCAAGCCTGCGCCGCCTCAAGGTCGACGTCATCGATCTCTACCAGATCCACTGGCCCGAACCCGATGAAGACATCGAAGAAGGTTGGAGCGAGATGCTGCGCCTGCAAAGGCAGGGTAAGGTTCGCTACATCGGCGTCTCCAATTTCAACGTCACGCAGATGAAGCGCGCGTTAGATCTGGGTCCGATCAGCTCCTTGCAGCCGCCATATTCGCTCCTGTCGCGTGATGTGGAAAAAGAGATACTACCGTTCGCAGCCGCTCACGGAATCGGTGTCATCGTCTACTCCCCCATGTACTCCGGGCTCCTCACGGGCGCCATGACGCGTGCGCGCGTCGCTTCCCTCGCGCAGGACGACTGGCGCCGGAGAGATGCCAACTTCCAGGAGCCCCTGTTGTCGCATAATCTGCGGCTCGTCCAGTTGCTGCGGGAGATCGGCAGCCGCTATGGCCGCTCGCCCGGAGAGGCAGCGATCGCCTGGACGCTGGCGCATCCGGCTGTCACTGGAGCAATCGTAGGCATGAGAAACCGCAACCAGGCGCAAGGTGTCGTCGGCGCGGCGGAATTCAGCTTAAGTGCTCCCGAGCTGGAAGAAATCGAGATGGCTTTGAGCCAGGAACTCGCGAGCCGCTAGTGATCCCATGGTTCCGGTGGTGCGTCTCAGGACATCTTGGGATTCAACATTGTCCTGACTTTCAGCAGCACCGGAACCGCCATGAGCTGAAGCACTACACAGAACACGACTACTGCCGTAATCGAGTGATCGTACAGCACGCCCATGATCGCGCTGCCCACGAACCAGGCGATGCCGTAACCCGCCGTGAACATCCCAAAGGCCGAGGGTCTGCGCTCAACCGGCACTATGTGCGCCACCGCGGCCGGCACAATCGATTCGTGGACACCCATTCCCAAGCCCCAGATCGCCGCTCCCGTTACAGCCGCCCAGAATCCGCCGAAGAAAACGAGCGGAGCAAAGAGCGCGGAGACGACGGTTAGGGGAATCAGCACTCCGACGCCAACGCGGTCGAACAAGCGCCCAAACACCAGCGATCCCGCTCCGCTCACCCCCATGGCGATGGAATAGAGAATCGGGATCCACGAGACGTGAAACGCATCCGCCTTCTGAAAGTGGTAAGCGATAAGTTGGAAATCTGCAAAGCCTGCTGCCACCAGAGCAGACGCGGCCAGATACACCCAGAACATTCGCGGTAGCTTCCCGCCTTCTGTTTCGGGCTTGTGACCCCCGAGTTCTTCCGGGCGCGGATATAAGAACCGGGCCACTGTTATCAGTGCGAGCGTCACCAGCGCCGGCACAAGCAAGGTGGCGAATGCGGCTCGGTACTCGCCGCGATGAGCGACGATACCTGCAACTACCAGCGGCCCAATCAGCGCCCCTAACTGGTCCAGTGCCTCATGAACCCCAAACCCCCATCCGTATCCCATTTCCTTCGTCGCGTGTGAAAGCATCACGTCACGCGGTGGATTGCGCGTGGCTTTCCCGACTCGTTCGGTCAGGATGAGCAGCGCGGCAATCCGCCAGTTGCCCGCCAGCGCCAGCAGCGGCACCGACGCCATCTGGATGACATATCCGAATAGCGTGATTGGCCAGAACTTCTGAGTTCGTTCGGCGAGCTTGCCCGAAACCAGGCGCAAACCATAGCCCAGCAGCTCACCCAACCCGGCGACTACTCCCACGACCGCCGCGCTCGTACCTAGGGTGGCGAGAAACTGACCGGTGATGCTGCGCGAGCCTTCGTAGGTGAAATCGGCGAAAAGGCTCACCACCCCGATGAGCAGTACAAAACGC
>JBARGS010000176.1:0-2944 GCA_049798495.1 Candidatus Korobacteraceae bacterium
AAATTTCCATCCCCGCAGTGGATCAAGCAGTTTGCATGAGCAATTTTTCTACCCCGGCAGCCTTCAGAGTCGCGCTGTCTTCCATCGACTTGACAATGCAGCCCAGAGTTTCCTCGACCGCCTCGACGTCCAACTGACGCTTCCCCAGCGACGCCAGCGCCTGGGTGCAATCCAGCGTCTCGGCAACACCAGGCGGCTTCGCAAGATCCAATTGGCGCACCGCCTGCACGAATCGCACTACCTGCGTGCTCAACGATTCCTCAATTCCCGGCAGCCTGGTGCGGACAATCTTCATTTCTTTCTCCAAGCTTGGGTAGTCGATCCAGTGATAGAGGCACCTCCGCTTCAACGCGTCGCTCAACTCGCGGCTACGATTGGAGGTGAGAATCACATACGGAAGATGATGGGCCTTGATGGTCCCCAGTTCTGGAACCGTGATCTGAAAATCGGAGAGCAGCTCAAGCAGGAACGCCTCGAAGGCTTCGTCGGCGCGGTCAATCTCGTCAATGAGCAGCACGGGCGCGGCCTTCTCTTCCAGAATGGATTGCAGCAGAGGACGCTCCAGCAAGAACTCGCGGCTGAAAATATGCTTCTCTTTCTCTTCGACCGACTGCTGAGTTTTTTCCTGGATCTTGATCGCCAACAGTTGCTTCTGATAATTCCATTCATACACTGCGGAGCTGACATCGAGCCCTTCATAGCACTGCAGGCGGATCAGTCGCGTACCGAGCAAGGACGCCAACACCTTTGCAACTTCGGTCTTGCCCAGACCAGCGTGGCCTTCGATCAGAAGCGGCTTACGCAGCCGGCTGACAAGAAAAATAGCGGTGGCGAGAGCGCGGTCCGCGACATAGCCAAAGCGCTCCAGCCCCTTGATGAGAGTGTCTACACTCTGAATTTCGGCTGTCTCCGGATTACGAGGCGAGTACTCCATAACGATGACAGCCTCAGGAGTCGTCGCGCTTGAAAAGACGCTTGCCGGCCTGCCAGGCCAGTGACCCGGCCTTGATGGGCTCCGGTTTCCCGTCGGTGCCCGTAGCCAGCAGTTGATCCTGCGGAGCTTCGAGAAGCGCCTGAAAGTTCTTGCTGAACTTCTCGAACATGATGTTGGAAACTTCGGTGATCACGCGTGAACCCATCTGCGCCAGGATACCCACGACGCTCACTTCGGAAATGCTCGTTACCTGAGTTGCGCCGCCGTCGGTAGTCGCGAGTTTGCCGGTCATCGTCATCGAAGCGCTGCCGCGGCCTTTCACGTCCTGGCCTTTGCCTACCATCTCGATTTCGTAGACTACCGCATCGACGCGGATAATCTGGATCTCGCCCTTGTAGTCGGTGACGCTGGGCCCGACCTTGACGCTGATCGTTCCCTTGTAATTGTTCTCGTCCACGCGCTCAGTCAACTTCGCGCCCGGCACGCAGGTAGCGACTTTGGCAGGGTCGCTCAGGAAACTCCACACCTTCTCGAGCGGTTCGTCGACCTGAAAGGTCTTTTCAATCCGCAGCCCCAACTTAGTTTACGACCCCTTTCTCCTTCAGAATGTTCCACACCTTCCACGGCGTGATGGGCATGTCGATATGGCGCACGCCCAGGTGAGAGAGTGCATCGACGACGGCGTTAACGAAGGCAGCGGGAGATCCCACATTGGGGGACTCGCCTACTCCCTTCGCGCCAAAGGGATGGTGCGGCGAAGGCGTAACGGTCTTGCCCGTCTCCCAGTGAGGAGTTTCGACGGCTGTCGGCAACAGATAGTCCATAAAGCTACCGCCTTGCACATTGCCGTTTTCATCGTAGTCGATCAGCTGCATGAACGCGATGGCCAGTCCTTCGGTTAAGCCGCCGTGAATCTGCCCGTCGACAATCATGGGATTGATGATGTTGCCGCAGTCATCGACGGCGACAAAGCGCCGCACTTTGACCTCGCCGGTACCCTTGTCGATATCGACCACGCAGATGTACGTGCCAAACGGGAAGGTGAGATTGGGCGGATCGTAATAGTCAACCGCCTCCAGCCCCGCCTCCATGCCCGCAGGCATGTTGGTATAGGCAGCGAAGGCGATATCCTGGATGCTCTTCGATTTGCTCGGCGAGCCCTTCACATAGAACTTGCCGGGCTCCCATTCCAGATCCTCTTCGCTGCATTCCAGCAGGTGCGCGGCAATCTTCTTGGCCTTCTCGCGAATCTTGCGCGCGGCAACCGCGGTGGCTGCACCGGAAACGGGAGTGCTGCGGCTGGCATAAGTTCCAAGGCCATAGGGAGCGGTATCGGTATCACCTTCTTCCACCATGACGTCGGCGGCGGGGATGCCGAGTTCCTGGGCGACAATCTGGGCATAGGTTGTCTCGTGCCCTTGCCCCTGGCTCTTCGTTCCCATGCGGCAGATCGCTTTGCCGGTGGGATGAACGCGAATCTCCGCGCTGTCGAACATCTTGATGCCAGCAATATCGAAAGTGTGAGCTGGTCCGGCTCCCACCGCTTCGACGAAGCTGGAAACCCCGATGCCCATCAGCTCACCTTTTTTGCGCTTCTCTTGCTGTTCTTTGCGAAGCTCCTGATAGCCGATTTTTTCCAGCGCCAGATTCATAGCGGCTTCGTAGTTGCCGCTGTCATAACTCCAGCCCAGAGGCGAGGCGTAAGGGAACTTATCCGGCTGGATAAAGTTCTTGCGGCGCAGCTCGACCGGGTCGGTCTTCAGTTCGAGGGCGAGAACATCGATGGCGCGCTCGATGAGGTATGCGGCCTCGGTCACGCGGAAGGAGCAGCGATAGGCGATGCCGCCCGGGGCCTTGTTGGTGTAGACGCCGTCCACCTCACAGAAGGCAGTGGGATAGTCGTACGCTCCGGTGCAAATGCTGAACAGTCCGGCGGGAAACTTCGTGGGTTGCGCCGCGGCGTTGAAGGCGCCGTGGTCAGCCAGCGTCTTCACGCGCATCGCCTGGATC
>JBARGS010000177.1:0-10448 GCA_049798495.1 Candidatus Korobacteraceae bacterium
CTCATAATGAACCAGCTCGGTAAACCGCGGCTTCCCGCAGGGGCTAAAGCCCAGTTTTTTCGAGCCTTTGGACGGCACGGCTGAAGCCGTGCCCTTTCAAAACGATTTATGAGATGGCTTCTAGTTAAACCAGTACTTCGTTTTCTTCGTCCACGGCGAGTCTGGATACTGCCGGTGCGGCAGATTGAACGCTTCCTTGCTGTAGGAACCAATAGGGTGGGGGCAGATCGGGAAAGCGGTGATGAAACGCCTCGGTCAATAGGATCTCTTCCGGCATATGATCAGGATCGAACGGACTGAGCCGACGCAGCTCTTCAACCATTTCCGCAGTGATTCGCTGCGGTTCGTAATACTTCGGTCCGCCATCCACCACGCGATGCCCAACCGCGGCCAATGCGTCACGCGCGCCGCGCTCCTCGATCCAATCCATTAGAACGCCGACCGCTACGGTACGATCCGGCGCCGTCACTACTCGCCAAAAGTTGTCTGCCTGATTCAATCTCTTCACCCGCAGGGTTGCCTGCGGTAGCCCAATTCGCTCAATCACGCCCTCTAGAATCCGTCGGAGCGGATCGCCGGCCCTCGAATAGCGCGAACTTGATGCTCGACGAACCGCCATTGATTGTCAGGATGCGGGGGTTTTAGCTGTTTCATGCATGATTCCTCGTCATTACAGTTGGAAACGGCGACGTTAGCCACTGCTGGTCTCTCCTGGGTTCCCAAGTGAGGAGAGGAGCGCACCTGAACGTCAGTGCTCGCGGAGATCTCCGAGATGCGATGAAGCAATTCGCGTTGGGGCGTTTTCATTATCGTTGCCATAGGATTCGAGCGGACTCCAACGGAACCTCCACTCCGGAGTGCTGCGGTATCACTCGCACCGTGTAATCTGTGGCTGGACGTGTAGTGGGTACCGTCGCGTGATAAGCGTAGCGGCGGGATGCGTCAGCAGCCACTTGCGCACACTTCATTTCCTCCCGTACAGGATCGGCGCCGTTAATTCCGTCCGCATAGAGCTCAACCTTCACGGCATTCGGGCCGAGATCATTCAGAAAGACTTCGACTTTAAATACGTGCTGGTACGCGTTGGTTTCAATCTGCAAATCTCCAAACCGCAATGAGTCCCACTTCCGATCCAATTCATGCTGCCAGTCGACCACTTGCCTTCCCACCGCGCCCTTGTTCGCCGCGCGCTGGCGGTAAGAACCCGCTGCAGGGAGGTAATGTTTTTCGGTATACTCGCGCACCGCGCGGCCTGCGGAAAATTGGGGTGTCAGCCGTGCCATGCTTTCCCGCATCCGCTTGATCCATGCGGTGGGAATACCGCTTGCGTTTCGGGTGTAGAACTCCGGGATGACCTCCCGCTCAAGCAGGTCATAGAGCGCATTGGCCTCGGCCGTATCCCAAGTGGGATCGTCGCCATGTTCCTGGCCGTCACCCAGCGCCCACCCCACGTCGGGTGTGTAGGCTTCCGCCCACCAGCCGTCTAATTCCGAGAGATTGATCCCTCCGTTGACAAGTACTTTCATGCCGCTGGTTCCGCAAGCCTCCCAGGGACGCCGCGGAGTGTTGACCCAGACATCCACGCCCTGCACCAACTGCTCGGTTAATAGCATGTCATAGTCGCTCAGGAAGATCACATGGGGGCGGGCCTCGGGTCGACGGATGAAATGTATCCATTGCTGAATCAGAGCCTGCCCCGGCTGGTCCGCCGGATGCGCCTTTCCGGCGATGATGAGTTGCACGGGACGCTGAGGATTGCTCAACAGACGAAGCAGCCGCTCTGGGTCGTGCAGCAGCAGGTTGGGTCGCTTGTAAGTCGCAAAGCGTCGCGCAAAGCCCAGTGTCAGTGCCTTGGGATCAAAGAGATGTTTCGCCTCGTCAATTCCTTCAGCAGACGAGCCTGAAGCGGCCAGTTGCCGGGACAATCGCTCGCGAGCGTATTCGACAAGAGACTTGCTGGCGGCGACGCGAAATTGCCAGAGCCTGGCGTCGGAGATCCGGCGAATGTCTTGCTCCAGAGTTTCCGTCGTTCCCAGCCAGCGGTCCTTGCCACAGGTTTCTGTCCAAAGATCATCAGCCGGGCCAGAATCCCACGTCGGCATGTGAACTCCGTTGGTCACGTGCCCGACCGGGATCTCGTCCTCTGGCCAGCGCGGAAACAGAGAGAGAAAAAGGTGCCGGCTGACTTTTCCATGCAAGCGACTCACGCCGTTAACGGCCCCACTGCCCCGCATCGCCAGATAAGCCATATTGAAACTCTCCGACGAATCGTTCGGGTTCTGGCGACCAAGCGCCAGCAGGTCATGAAGGGCGATGCCGAGTTTCTTTTCTGCATACCACCTGAGATATTGCTCGATGAGGGCCGGAGCGAAACGGTCGAAACCGGCAGCTACCGCTGTGTGCGTGGTAAAGAGATTCCCCGCTCGGGTTACCGCCAGCGCGGCTTCAAAGGGCTGTCCCGTGTCTTCCATGAAGTCGCGAGCCCGTTCCAGGACGGCGAACGCCGCGTGGCCTTCATTCAAGTGACAGACCTCTGGGCGGGCCCCAACAGCGCGGAGCAGTCGCCATCCACCGATTCCGAGCAGCAGTTCCTGCTTGAGGCGCAACTCCGGGCCCCCGCCATACAACTCGCTGGTAATCCCTCGATGGGCGGGAAAGTTCGCAGCGTCATTGCTGTCCAGCAGGTACAGCTTCACCCTGCCGACCTGGACCTGCCAGGCGCGCAGCCAGACCGAGTAGCCAGGCAACGCGATCTCTAACCGCAACCACTCTCCATTCGAGTGGCGCAACGGCGTGACCGGCAATTGTCCCGGGTCGTTATATGGGTAAAGAGCTTGTTGTGCTCCATCCTTGTCGATCACCTGGCGAAAATATCCCTGCTGGTAGAGGAGGCCCACGCCGACCACCGGCACGCCCAGATCGCTGGCGGCTTTCAGTTGGTCGCCGGCAACATTGCCAAGGCCGCCCGAGTAGATCGGGAGCGCTTCGCTCAGCATGAATTCCATACTGAAATACGCGACGCAGTTTAAGGAAGCTGGCGGATGCTTTTCCTGAAACCATGCGGCCTTGCCCGCTGCCTGACGCTTGGCTCGCAGCAGCTCATCAAGATTCTTGCGGAAAACAGGATCAGCCAGCACGCTCTCGATTTGGTCGCGCGAGACTGTCTGCAGGACCACCCAGGGATTCTGAGTAAGCTCCCACAACGTGGGATCGAGCGTGCGCCATACTATGTCGGTAGTATGGTTCCAGGACCACCGCATGTCCAGGGCAAGCTCTGCCAGAGAATCGAATCCCTCGATTTCGGTTGGAAGAATGTTGTAGAGCGGATGGCTGACGCGGGTTTGGTCGCTCATGATTTCCCTCCTTGGATCCGACGCCCCTATTGATTCGCTGACGATAGTGCGCGCTTTTTCGAGACTCCGTTGCGGTGACCGCGCCTCGGAGCTCTCCGCATAAATCCTAATAGATGACCTCGGTTCCTAACGGACGCTGCGCCCCTCTGCCTCGACCATCGGGCTTCTCACCACCGTCTCACCCAAGGCCCGCCTTCTCGCCTTGTTTGGTTCGTGTTGAAGAGGTAGAAGATGGCGACGGAAGGTAGTGATTCGATAGACGTAGTGCGTTCGACGGCTATCCCGTCCCGGTCGTGCTCGGGGTCGCAGACGAATGTGACCAAGCGATCTGCCCGCTACGGCTCGCCCTCACTTCCATCTTAGGGGTCGAAAATTAGGAAGTCATTAAGATGCCGTCAAATACCTGCTATGAGGCTACGCTAACCCGTTACGGCACAACCGGGTTTACTCCGTACCCGTGATACCGTCCAGTTCCTTGTCCGCCGCCTCGATCATCTTGTTAGCCGTATTCTGATTGATGAGGCCGTCATGGACGGCTTGCTCAATTGCGCTCCGCTTAGCTTCGATCAGCCTCAATTTTGCTGTTTGAATCTCCGGAAGGATTCGCGACGCGTCTTTCCCATACAGCTCGGTAACTTGGCCTTTCGCCTGTTCGAGCTGCTCATCAAGTTCCTGCCGAAGTTGCTCGTAAGCGGGCCCGGACAAAAGGTGGTTGCGAAGCAGTTCATCCAGCTCCGACCGCGCCGACGACACGGCAATCTGTTGAACCCGCGCCAACTTATAAGCATCCTCGCGGGCGGTACTTATGCCGAGCATGTGAAGTAGCGGTTTGATCGCCAGACCCTGGACTATGGTGGTGAATGCCACCACTCCGAACGTCATAGCCAGGATTTGTTCTCGATATGGAAAGGTCCGCGAGAGACTGAGTGCCAACGCGAGCGCGAGGGCGCCGCGAATTCCGCCTGCCACTAAGACGTGCTGCCATCGCGTGGGGATATTGCGCCGGACCAGGTTACTGAAGGGCACCAGACCGTAAACGGGGGCTCTCGCCTTCCACAATGATTGAGAGCCGCTTGGGAACCGCCATCTCTTTGAAGAGCGACAAGACTGAGATGGGATCGGTTGCGGCAGTGACTGCCCCGAATACCAAGGCCACGAGAAGAGGGAGTCCCAAAAGCCAATGCACGGCGAATCCCGTCACTAGCGTGGCAGCTAGTACGCCAACCGTTGCTAGCAACACGATGGGAAGAGCATTTTCTCGAAGCTGGCGCACTTGCAGCTTGAAGCTGCCCTCAAAAAGCAGCGCCGGAAGGAAAATTACCAGAACGATATTGGGCGTAAGCCAGTCCGGCTGATTCTTGACTAACGTGGCCACGATCGGCAAACGAACGGAACCTAGCACTAGGCCGCCGATTACCAGCGCTACCGTGTAGGGTACTCTGAGCCGCCCCGCCAG
Source organism: Candidatus Korobacteraceae bacterium (assembly GCA_049798495.1). GTDB lineage: Bacteria > Acidobacteriota > Terriglobia > Terriglobales > Acidobacteriaceae > Bog-257. The sequence goes on from JBARGS010000177.1 coordinate 4,810, forward strand.
CACGGCGATGACCGAGGCGGCAATCAGCAGCCATATGAGAAATTCGATCGCGGAGTTTGTGGTCATTATCCCTGTTTAGAGTTCGGCATCCGCCATTGGCTCACACACGCAATCGCATCGACTGCGATGGAGCACTTGCTGTCGTGACCCGAAGTCGCGCCTTCTCCTCTTTCAGCCTGACAGCCCCTGTCCAGCTGAAAGAAGGTTAGCCAGCGCCCCTATTTGACCAAGGTTAAAGCGACCTCAGATAAGCTACAACGTCGCTTGACAAATAAAGCTAACCAAGTATTTAATTAATGCATTATTTAATTATGAGAGAGGAAGCAACAATCGCCGGCCCCGGTCGCCCGGCTGCCAGTCAGGAGCGCAATGCACGCGATCTACTTCTGACCGCTGCCGCCGAGCTGTTTTCCGAACAGGGCGTGGCCGCGACCACCTTCGCCATGATCGCGAAACGGGCCGGGCTGACGCCCGCCATGCTGCATTACTACTTCAGAGATCGCGACGAACTACTTGACCTTGTGGTGGAAGAGCGCATCGCTCGCGTGATCGCTCACGTCTGGGAGCCGGTTGAAGCGGGCCCGAATGCGTCCGACCTGATTCGCGGAATTGTCGAACGGTTGTTGGACGGGATCGAGCAGATGCCGTGGATTCCCTCTACCTGGATGCGCGAAATCCTCAACGAAGGGGGCCTGTTGCGGGACCGGGTGCTTTGCCGCCTGCCTTTCGAAAAGGTGCGGATGGTGGCCAAAGCAGTTGCGCGGGGACAAAGTCGGCAAGGGTTGAATCCGGAACTCGATCCCCTGTTGACTGTGTTTTCCACCCTGGGACTGGTGATGCTGCATATGGCGACGGTTAGTTTCTGGGCTGAAACCTTTCATCGCAAGCCGCTCAGCCGGCAGGCGATGCGCCGTCATATTACGGGATTACTGCTGGACGGGCTGCAACATGGCGGACATCGCGCGGCGAGAAAGCGCACCGGAACGAAGAAATAGGAGGTCATCATGCGGCTTCAAGAACGAGATCACCTGGCGCCACTCGCCTTGGCAGCCATAGTCGCGCTCGCCCTGGCCGGCTGCTCGCGCAAGGCGACGAATACGTATCAGGGATATGTGGAAGGCAAGTTTGTTTATATCGCTTCACCACAAAGCGGACGACTCGAGCATCTTTCGGTTGCGCGTTCAGCGCCAATGTTTCGGCCCAGCGAGAGCAACTCGACCTGGCCACCTTTGGAATTCCCTTTCCTAGCCCGCCCCCGTTCAATCTGTTGAATGGGTCGATGGCGGTGTCATACGCGTTGGATCTGTTCGGAGCCAACCGGCGGCTGGTCGAAGGGCTGAATGCGCAAGTTGCCTATGAACGCTGGCAGCTACAGGCGGCACGACTTATGCTGGCGGGAAACGTGGTGTCTGCCGCTATTCGGCAGGCGCAGTTGCGCTCACAAATCGACATCACAGGGCAGATGCTCGAGCTCCAGGAGAAGGAGCTCAACATCGCGGAGCGGCGATATCAGGCCGGTGGGATTTCGGAATACGATGTTCGCAGTCAGCGCACGCTGGTAGCGCAGACCCGCTCCGAGCTCCCTTCTCTGGAGCAGCAGCTTGATGTAATCAATCATCAACTGGCGGTGCTGATGGGCAAGCCTCCAGCGGAGGCCCATGTTGCGAGCATCAATCTCGATGGTCTCAATCTTCCCCAGGAGCTGCCGCTAAGCCTGCCCTCATTGCTGGTCCGGCAGCGCCCCGACATTCGCGCAGCAGAGTCGCTGCTTCATCAAGCCAGCGCGAACGTCGGCGTTGCCACCGCAAACCTTTATCCGCAGATCATATTGTCAGGAAGTGGCGGAGGTATCGGTACCAGTTTGACCAATGGTGGCGACATCTGGAATTTCGGAGCATCGCTGGCACAACCTATCTTCAACGGCGGGGCACTAAGGGCGGAGAAGCGCAAGACTGTGGCGGCCTACCAGGAAGCCGGTAGCGTTTACCGGCAGACCGTGCTGCAGGCATTCCGCGAGGTCGCGGATTCCTTGCAGGCAATTCAACATGACGCGCAGATATTGCAGGCACGGACCGAAGCCGCCACCCAGGCAGAGGCCAGCTATCAGATTGCCTCGCAGCGCTACAGCGCTGGCGGCATAAGCCAGCTGGTTCTACTCGATGCGCAGCGCCAGCAGTTGCAAACAACGTTGGATCGCACGATATCTGTGGCTAGCCGCTACTCCGACTCGGCAACTTTGTTGCAGGCGCTGGGCGGGGGATGGTGGAACGATGCACTGCCGGGTGCAACGGGCTCACATATTCCTAGATAGTCGCCCTGAGAGAAGCAACGCAGTTACCATTTTATGCACCAAGCAGCGTTGCCTTACTGTTGGACGAGCCAGTCCCGCGCCTCGGCAGCATGGGTGTGATCGAAGTAGCGGACCTTGGCCGTGGTGAATGGCTTGCAAAATGCCGCCATTGCTTCTTCCCATTTATTCTCTCCAATGATCGCTAACCGTTCGATGTCATTGAAGTGTTTCGCGTCGAACTTGATGTCCTCCCACAGCGCGCTCCCTGTCCAACCATGAAAGTCATTGAATTCCACAAGCATCAGGAGCTTGCCGTGCTGTTTGACCGACCGCTCCACCGCTGGCAAAAACGTCTCGTAGTCTGTCTTAACCAGCTTGCCGGTCAGATGCAGTTCGAGCAGTTTGCCGTTATCGAGTTCTTTCAGTTCCACTGACATAGTGTTTGTCCTTTCCTGGTTTCTTAATCGCTCGGCGGGGTGAAACTCTTACTTCACGGATTGAGGGGCTGGCGCTAACGGCGCCCCCAGAGTATCGCTGACAATCGACTTTGCTTGCTCCATGAAGCCACATACACACGATCCTCTCCCCGGGAAATTCCGCTCTCCATGTTCGCCTGAGTAGTCACGGTTTTCCAGCGGGCCATGTTGACCAATCACCGGTCCGATAATCATCGTAGTCCGGGTTCCTGGTGCTGGCCCAGAACAGTCGCTGGACGCTTCCTTGCCGTTCCCTTGTTGCCATCAAGATAATTTCCAATCCTAACTATGGCATCGCGCTCACGACCAAGCTGTTCTGTATTGGACAAGCACGCGTGGGGAATCATACGCGCTCCCTGCGGCTCACCGTGACAAATGTCAGTTAACTCTGCATGAGTCAGTTCGGGCTTCTCAAGAACAGAGAAACCTTCCGGCGGCCATTGGGGCATGCGTGCGCGCCAGTGTTCCCTTTCTGCCCGAGGTCCAGCAGTGAGTCATTCTGCACAGTATTTTGGCAGGCAATAAGCGAATCTATGGATGGCTCACAGCGCAGTTTATCCGGCAATCAGACGGTACATCTGTGGTGACGGACAGACTTGTGGCGAGGTTCGGCAAGGGCAACGCACAGAGAATCTGTGCCACCCCCGATGAAGGCAGAACGAGAAGCGGTGGCAACATTCCGAAACAAGGCAATGCTGCAGAGATTGTCCGAGCGCGCTGACGAATGCAGTGGTGCAGACTGCTTTGACGGAGGCTGATATGCCGAAAACAGCAGTTGGTTTGTTTGCGAATCTGGTCTTAGGCCTTACATACCTATCGTTGACGGCAACAATGCAGTGCAGAGTTGCATAGGAGGGCAAAGGCAATGTTAACAAATGCTGCTTATTTGAGAGATATGGTGATCCGGGCGACGGACGGCGACATCGGAACCGTAAATCAGTTCTACTTCGACGATGAGGCGTGGGTCATCCGCTATCTGACGGTAGGAACCGGAGGATGGCTTGGAGACCGCCAAGTGTTGATCTCACCCATTTCTATTGTCCACGCGGATTGGCAAGCCTGGCGGTTAGAAGTGGCGCTGACAAAACTACAGGTGAAAAATAGCCCTGGCATTGACACCCATCAACCCGTCTCCCGCCAACACGAGGCGGCATACCTCGATTATTACGGATACTCCTATTATTGGATCGGTCCCAACATGTGGGGTCCCGTGCTGTATCCGTCGGGCTTGCCGATTCCGGCGTCTATCATTAAGGATGGGCCGTCGAGCCGCATTCAAAGAGAGTCCCGGGATTCACATTTGCGCAGTAATGAAGCCGTCACGGGTTATCACATCGAGGCAAAAGATGGCGAGATCGGCCACGTGGAAGGGTTCGTCATGGACGATGAAACCTGGGCTATCCGCTATCTTGAGGTAGCAACCAAGAACTGGTGGCCAGGCAAGAAAGTACTCGTTTCCCCGTCGTGGATCCAACGAGTAAGTTGGACAGATTCAAAAGTCTACCTTGGTCTCTCCCGGGACGTCATCAAGAACGCCCCGGCGTACACGGAATCTGGCCCCATCACTCGTGAATATGAGGAGCAGCTCCACCGTCACTACGGCCAGCCGCCGTATTGGCTGCACGAAGCCGAACAGAAGTCCGGCTTTTCCCTGACTGTTTAAGTATGGGCATGGGCATCCGCTAAAGCGGCTGCCCATGATTTTCGCCGCCGTCACTGGCGATTCCACGAGCTTGCAATCACACATGGACACCGCTCGGGGCGACAGGGCCTGCCAATGGTATGTAAGAGCAAAAGAGAAGATTCTTGAGTCAACAACTTCTGTACCCCCTGCGATTCGAACCAATTTATCAATATCGGCTCTGGGGCGGTCGCCGTTTGGCCGACCTGCTCAACGCACCGCTGCGGTGATGGTCCTATCAGCGATGCGTGGGATTGTAAACCTTCCGGTTGTGAGGCCTCAATAGTTTAGGGGACGAGGATAGTGAAAAAGCTAATTGTGTTTGATCTGGACGGGACGCTTGCCGAAAGCAAGTCGGCTCTTGATCCCGAAATGTTGGGACTGCTGCATGACCTTCTCGGTATTGTGAAAGTAGCTGTAATTTCTGGTGGCGATTGGCCACAGTTTGACAAGCAGGTGGTCTCCAAGCTTCCTCACGATCAACGCCTGACGAATCTATCCCTGCTTCCTACCTGCGGAACAAAGTTCTACCAATATTCAGGAGATTGGAAAAAGCTCTATGAAGAAGATTTCACCGCGGATGAAAGAGCGAAAATTATGAGTTCTCTTAAGAAGGCGCTCGCAGTAGAGGGCTTCAAGGCGGAAAAGTTATGGGGAGACCAAATTGAGGACCGGGGAAGCCAGATAACATTTTCCGCATTAGGTCAGCAGGCTCCTTTGGAAGAGAAAGAGAAATGGGACCCGGATTATGCCAAGCGGAAGAGGATCAAAGCGATTCTTGACACTTTCATTCCTGAGCTCTCTGTCCGAATTGGAGGCTCGACATCCATTGACGTCACCAAGCCAGGCATTGACAAGGCATACGGCATCGGAAAGCTCCGAGACCTCCTCCACGTTTCCCTAAAAGAAATGATCTACATCGGAGATGCTTTGTTCGTAGGAGGGAACGACTATCCCGCCGAACAAGTAGGTGTCGACTGTATCCCAGTCAAGGGTCCCGACGAGACGAAACTCGTCGTACGAGCGATCATCGCTTGCTTAGCGGATTCTGATCAGCCGGCGCGACTTATTGAGGAACAGGCATGAGTGGGTTTTCGTTGCAGCGTCTGGGAATGTTGATGGAGCCGCAGGCGGGCAATCCGCATGAGGTCGAAGGCGTTCTGAATCCGGCTGCCGTTCGTGGCCCTGATGG
>JBARGS010000178.1:0-8991 GCA_049798495.1 Candidatus Korobacteraceae bacterium
CGTTGGCAGCGTCATCCCCGCCCACTGGCAATAACTCGCCGCCTGCTCCCACGATTCCAAAATCACCGGAGTGTCTTCGTAGCCAGCGCCGTTCAGGCTTCCCCGGTGCAGACTGTCGCTGTTTTGCAGCGCCGGAGCGTTGGTCGCCTTCCGGTACTGTTCCCATGCGCCGACGGTCACTGGCATTTGCCCCATCCAGAAGCCCTTTGAAATCGATACCGCATGCGCAGGCTTCTCATCGTCTTTACACTCTGAGTCTCCTGGAGAGCATCCCATCTCAAAGGTTCCCGGCGGAATCCATGCATACTGCAGACCATCCCGCGAATTTTCGCGTAGTGTCTCGACGGGCTTACTGGGCATAGACTTCTTTACTCCCAGCACTGCCAGAGCAGCCACAACCAGGCCAACTCCAGCCACGATAGCCCACCGCAGCGCAGTGCTCTTATGCGACGCCTTCTCTCCCACCGCGAGAGTTCCTGTCCCGCTTACTACCCCTCTTCGCGACGGAACGCTCGAGTCAATCTGCGTCTCCACCTGTGTCTCTGCCTGCATCTCGACCTGCGTCAGCGACTGCGTCTCCACCTGCGCCAGAACAAGCGTCTCCGGCCTCCGACCTCGGACTCCATCCAGCTCACGCAATAACTCTGTCGCCGATCGTGGACGATCCTCCCGTTCCCGTGCCAGTAGCCGCAAGAGCAGCGCATCCAGTCCCGGCCACTGCCCCAACTCCGCGCGCACCCGGCTGGGCGGCTGCCGGTCGCCCTGCAGATGTTGATACATCCAACCTTGCGCATTGTGTGGATAAAAGCACATGCGGCCGGTGAGCATCTCGTACAGCACACAACCAAGCGCGTACAGGTCCACGCGTCCATCCACCTGGTCGGCGGGCATTCCCATCCATTGTTCCGGCGCGGCATATTGGGGAGTTAGCATAAGCCCCCGGGTGCGGCTCATTTCCGATGTATTTTCCTTGATTGCCGCGATCCCAAAATCCAGCAGTTTCGGGGTCTCCGTGCCTCCAGCACCCACAGCAATCAGGATGTTCTCCGGCTTTACATCGCGGTGAATAATCCCCTTGGCATGCGCCACGCCCAGACCCAGCGTCACGCCCCGGGCAATCAGCAGCGCGCGCGTCACCGCCATGGGGCCTTCATCGATCACATGCCTCAGATCACGACCCTCCACATACTCCATCGCAATGTAAGGAGAACCATCTTCAGCCTGATCGAGATCCACTACCTCCGCTACATTCGGATGGCGCAACTCAATCGCCGCCTGCGCCTCCTGCCGAAACCGCTTCAACAGCTTCGGATCCTGGCTGAGATCGCTTGACATGAACTTCAGCGCCCTCTGCCGCCCCAGCAGAATATGATCTGCCAGGTACACCGTCCCCATACCCCCGCGACCCAGTGTCCTCACGATCCGGTACTTGTTCCGGATCACCGTTCCCGGCTCCAAATCGCGGGATGCGATGAGCGACGCGCCATCTCTCTCGCAATTGGTATGGTGATTTGGATAGGCGGTGTCACACAGGGGACAAAGCTTCATAAGTCAACTGATCCCTGCCACCAGACCTAGCTGGGGCGCCTCGCAAATTCCCTTATTGCGGTTCGACCATTTTCGCAGCCAACTTAGTTGGTCGCAATTCAATTCCCGCTGAGGTGACGTAACTTTACTGTCTGGAAAGCAAGAGGGGTTAAGGTGGATTTGGCGCAGGAGCAATCCCGCACGGAGACGAACCGCCACCAACCAGGCGCGAATCCGAGTAGACGTCTGGCGGCGGAACACGACTCTGCCGGCAATCCGTCCACACTGTCCGCTCGACTGTCATGCCGGCCACACCGCGTTCATGGAATATAATGACCCCCAACGATGGCCCTCACCCCCGGTACAAAACTGGCTGCCTACGAAATTCAATCCACACTGGGTGCCGGCGGCATGGGCGAAGTCTACCGTGCACGGGACACACGCCTCGATCGCACGGTAGCCATCAAGGTCCTGCCCGGCCATTTATCTGAAAGCCCCGAAGCGAAGGAGCGTTTCGACCGCGAGGCGCGCTCCATTTCTTCGCTGAACCACGCCCGTATCTGCACGCTCTACGATGTCGGACATCAGGATGGCGTGGACTTCCTGGTGATGGAGTTTCTAGAGGGCGAGTCACTGGCGCAGCGATTGCGAAAAGGCGCGTTGCCGCTGAAAGAATCGCTGAAGATCGGGATCGAAGTTTGCGAGGCACTGGAGGTCGCGCACCGCCAGGGGATCGTTCACCGCGATATCAAGCCGGGCAATATCATGCTGACGCAGAGCGGCGCCAAGCTGATGGATTTTGGCTTGGCGAAACCTCGCAGCCTGGCCGCCGCAGGGTCGGGGTCAACCGCTCCGCCGTCGTTTACTGCGGCAGCTGCTACGGCCACCGGACCAAGCCCCATAAGCCCCCTTACCACGGCGGGCACCATCGTTGGCACGATTCAGTACATGGCGCCGGAGCAGATTGAAGGCAAGGAAGCTGACGCGCGCTCCGATATTTTTGCCTTTGGTGCGGTGCTGTATGAGATGGCGGCGGGCAAGCGGCCATTTGAGGGCAAGAGCCAAATCTCATTGGCATCGGCCATTCTGGAAAAAGATCCGGAACCGATCAGCTCGGTCAAGCCTTCGACGCCGCCCGCGTTCGAGCACGCGCTGACAACCTGCCTGCAGAAGGATCCCGAGGAGCGTTTTCAGACAGCGCACGATGTGAAGTTGGAATTGCAGTGGGTGGCGAGCGGGAGTTCGTCCTCCGGTACATTTCCATTGCCGGCGACCGCGCAAAAACGTCACGTTCTGCTCTGGGCGATTATTGCCTCTGCGGTTGCCTTGGCGTTGGGTCTCGTGGCAGGAATGTTCCTCAAAGGATCGGCCCCGTCGACGCCATCGATTCGCACGGTCATCAATCCTCCGGAGAAGACGTCGCTCAACCTTACCGGTGACTCTGCTGGACCACCTGTTCTGTCGCCCGATGGAGCCATGGTCGCATTCACCGCAATGAAGCCGGATAGCAGTGTCGCCATCTGGGTGCGTCCTATGGACTCGCTGGACGCGCGTGCGCTGCCCGGGACCGACAATGCACTTTTTCCATTCTGGTCGCCTGACGGTCGCTCGCTCGGATTCTTTGCCGACGGCAAATTGAAAACCGTTGACCTCAACGGCGGCTCGGCGCAAACGATCGCCGATGCCTCATTCGGCCGCGGAGGCGCCTGGGGACCGGGCGGAGTGATCCTATTCTCGCCGGGCACGCAAACTCCAATGATGCGGGTAGCAGCTAGCGGCGGAACTCCGGTTGCTATCACCAAGGTCGACCGCAATCAGCACACTTCCCATCGCTGGCCGTATTTCCTCCCCGACGGGAAGCATTTCCTGTACGTGGCCATTCATCACGACCCGTCGAAGGCAGCCAACAACACGCTGTACTATGCCTCGATCGATGGGCGGGAAAACCGTCCGCTGTTCCACTCTGAATCCGACGCCGTCTACGCGAGCGGATTTCTTTTGTTCGCGCGTGGCGACCAGTTGATAGCCCAGCCGTTCGACCCCTCCTCGGGAAAATTGAGCGGAGAGCCACAGAGCATGGCCAAAGGGATTGTCAACGACGTTAGCACCTGGCATATGGATGCCTCGGCTTCCAGCGACGGGCTGTTGGTCTTTGGAAGCGGGGGAACCGGCAATTGGCAGTTGGTTTGGGTCGACCGCAGCGGCAAGCAGATCGCGACCGTGGCCGAGAAGCTCACCAACTTGCAAATCGCGGTCATCTCGCCGCAAGGCGATCGGGTCGCGCTGGCGATGGACAATGGACAGAGCGATATCTGGGTGCTCGATCTGGCGCGCGGAGTTCGCACCCGGCTTACCTTTGGACCGATTATGAACAGCTTCCCGATCTGGTCGCCGGATGGCAAATGGATCGCCTATGTATCCGATCGCAACGGCCGCTCCAACATCTATCGTAAGCGCCCCGACGGCAGCGCAGCCGAGGAACTTTTGCTTGCCGATGAGCAAGTGGTGGTTCCCGAGGATTGGTCCAGCGATGGGAAATACCTGATCTATTCCCGGCAGCCTTCGGGCGGAGCTCCCGAGATCTGGGCGTTGCCGCTGGAGGGAGAGCGCAAACCCTGGCTGGTCGTGCCTCACACCGGAGGATCTTTCAGCGCCAACGGAAAAGTTTCTCCCGACGGGCACTGGCTCACCTACACATCGAATGAATCCGGAACCGTGGAAGTTTATGTGGCGGCGTTTCGCGGCGGCCAAGGCAAATGGCAAATCTCGGCCAACGGAGGAGCGATGTCAAAATGGAGCGCGGATGGCAAAGAGCTCTATTACATGGACCCGACCTTCAGCCTTTACTCTGTGCCGGTGAAAGACGTCGGCGGCGCCCTGCAATTCGGCGCCGCTCAGCAACTTATTGCCAACTGGTCGTCGCCGCAGGTCTTTTACGATATGGCCCCCGACCAGAAGAAAATCCTCCTGGACCGAATCGTCCAGCAGGTCAGCCAATCGGTGACGGTCGTGACCAACTTCACGGCAGCGTTGAAAAAATAGCCGGCCTATCCTTTGCCTCCAGCTTCTCGGCCGCTCATCCCCTGGCCAGCGATACCCGTCTCAATACTCCGATCATGGTGAACGTTGGACCACCGTGCCCACGACCGCCCGTCGAGAGATTTCGCCGACGGCGTCAGCCGTTCGTCGCAGGCGACATGGTTTGGGGAATTGCGGGATGGGGTGGCATTTGCACCGTGTCAAGGATGAGTATTACCCTCCTCGAATTGGCTCGCGCGATCGAAGACTCAATCAGTCTTTGAAATCCTGGAGCGGAGAATGGCATCCATGGCTCGCCTAATGTCTGTTAACGTCGGCCTCCCGCGCAATATCTCCTGGGAGGGAAAGACGGTTTACACAGCCGTATGGAAAACTGCCGTGCAGGGCCGGCACAGGGTCCGGCGACTCAATATCGATGGCGATGGGCAGGGGGATCTAGCTGGTCATGGAGGCGAGCATCGTGCGGTCTTCGTGTATCAGCTTGGCTCCTATCGGTACTGGGAGGAGCAGCTCGGGCGCAAGGATTTTTCCTTCGGTCAGTTCGGCGAAAACTTCACGGTGGAAGGCCTCCCGGACAACGAGGTTTGCATTGGTGGCCGATATCGAATTGGAAGCGCGCTGTTCGAAGTAACGCAACCACGCGTTACGTGCTACCGAGTCGGTATCCGCATGAATGAGGCTCGCATGCCGGCGTTGCTGGTGGAGCATCACCGGCCAGGCTTTTACCTCCGGGTGCTGGAGGAAGGTGAGGTGGGAAGCGGCGATGAAATTGTGAAGGTTGCCGACGGCCCATTGCAGATGACGATCGCGCAGACGGACGCATTGTTATATCTTCCCGGCCATTCCCGCGACGAACTGCAACGGGCACTCGAAATTCCCGCACTGAGTTCGGGTTGGCAAGGCTCCTTTCGCACGATGCTGCTGGAAGAGGAGAAGGGCAAGCCGACCAGCGGAAATCCGGGGTTAGGTTCCCCGAGCGAGCCGCCGCCGGCGTGGCGCGGCTTTCGCCGTCTTCGAGTGTCACGAATTACCCGCGAGAGCAAAAGCGTCTTATCCCTGGTGTTGGAACCGGCGGATGGGCTTCCCCTCAGCCCCGCCCTGCCCGGACAGTTCGTGGTTCTCCGCCTGCAACCGACTCCAAACGGGCCTGCGGTGCTGCGCAACTACTCGCTTTCAGACGGTCCGAGCCGCGATCACTACCGCGTGAGCGTCAAGCAGGAAGTGAATGGGGTGGCCAGCACATACCTGCACTCCCAGATCCGGCAGGACGATGTACTCGAAGTCAGCGCGCCCAGAGGGAGCTTCACGCTGTTGCCGGGCGACCGGCCGGTCGTTCTCCTTAGTGCAGGAGTGGGCGCTACTCCGGTACTAGCCATGCTGCACGCACTGGCGGCGGAGTTGTCGCCTCGTGAAGTCTGGTGGATCTACGCTGCCAGAGACGGCAGCGATCATCCCTTCATTCAGGAGGCACGGTCGTTGATCCAGGTGCTACCTCACGGAAGGGCTCACATCCGGTACAGCCAGCCCCGGCCTGAGGATCGACCCGGTGTGGACTTCGATGCCGCCGGCCGCCTCAGCCTGGCGGCCTTGCAGGAGATTGGCGCACCCGGTGACGCTGATTTCTATCTCTGTGGTCCACCGTCGTTCCTGCGAGATTTGACCTCGGGCTTGGACAGCTGGGGTGTCAGCGGTAATTGCGTTCATACAGAAATCTTCGGGCCCGGCGAATCGATTACTCCCGGGGTCGTCAACGTAGTTGCAACCTCGCCGCACCCGCCCGCTGGTCCTGCCGGCGCGGGACCAAGCGTCTCGTTCGCCCGCAGCGGACTAAGCGTCTCTTGGAGTTCGAAGTTCGGCAGCTTGCTTGAATTGGCTGAGGCTTGCGACGTAACCGTCAGGTGGTCTTGCCGCACGGGTGTCTGCCACACCTGCGAAAGCGGATTAATCTCCGGCTCGGTAACGTATCAACCCGAACCTCTGCAAAAGCCCGCCGAAGGCAATCTGCTCATCTGCTGCTCCAAGCCTAAAGAAGAGATTGTTGTCGACCTGTGACCAGCGGTCGATGCAAGAATTTACTCCCCGAAGTTGGAGGAGAATCACACGATTCTAAACACTTCTTGAGAAGGAGAAATCATGGCAACGCCAGTGACGATGACACGCCCACCTTTGCCTCCATTTACCCGTGAAAGCGCGATTCAGAAGGTGCGACTCGCAGAAGATGGTTGGAACACCCGCGATCCGGGAAAAGTGGCCTTGGCATATGCCATGGATTCACGATGGAGAAATCGCTCTGAATTCGTCAACGGACGAGAGGCGATCATTGCATTCCTCTCACGCAAATGGGCCAAAGAGTTAGATTACAGGCTCATCAAGGAACTCTGGGCGTTCACCGGGAACCGGATCGCGGTGCGCTTCGCGTACGAGTGGCACGACGACTCGGGTCACTGGTATCGATCGTATGGAAATGAGAACTGGCAGTTCAACGATGACGGCCTGATGGGGTCACGCTACGCATCCATCAACGATCTTCCCATCGAGGAATCGGATCGCAAGTATTTTTGGCCGCTGGGCCGTCGCCCCGATGACCACCCTGGACTCAGTGACCTTGGATTCTAGATGTTCCACTGCTGTTTTTGGATCCAGATGCCGGGGTATGCATCCGATACCGGAGTTTGTGAGGGGAATGCGGGGCCAGGTAAACGGCCACGTCTGCGGATAGCCGGGGACGGCCGCGTGAGGAACACCGCTGGCTGGCGGGCATCATTCTTAGGCAATCAAGGAGCTGACAATGAAGAAATCGAAGTCTATGACGGGGCGCTTGGAGCGCGAACAGCTGTCGCCCTTAGTCACACCCACGGACCTGAAAGCGGGCGCTACGAAGGATATCGCTGGCGCCATGAATGCCATTCTGGCAGACGTCTTCGCCCTCTATATGAAGACAAAGAATTTCCACTGGCATATGAGCGGCCCGCACTTTCGCGACTACCATCTGCTTCTGGATGAGCACGGGGATCAGCTTTTTGCGATGACCGACGCCATCGCCGAGCGCATCCGCAAGGTAGGTGGCACTACGCTGCGCTCAATCGGGCACATAGCGCGACTGCAACGGGTGTCCGACAACGATGCCGAGTACGTCGAACCCGAGGACATGCTTGCCGAGTTGCGCGAAGACAACAAGACGCTCGCCGCGCGCCTGCGCGAGGCTCACGGCGTCTGCGATGAACATGAGGATATCGCCACCGCCAGCCTGATCGAAGTCTGGATCGATGAAACCGAACGGCGCACCTGGTTCCTTTTCGAGGCAAGTCGTCGCGCGGATTCCACCCGTCACTAGCCAAGCTTAAGCAGTTCGAGCAGGCGGCCGAGAACTGGACGAAGGCGTCAGAGACTGGCGAAACTCTTCTCGCTGTAATTGAGTTGAGAGGGGACGCCCGTCGACCCTTCTTTCTCTGGTGGTTGGGGTGGAACCGAGGAAGCCAAAGCTGCCTGCTTAGAAAGCCGTTATTCTGACCGTGAACTGCACTTGTCGCGCGCTGCCCAACTGATTGGTATCGGGGGCGAACAGCGCCTGTCCCGCGCTGAAGATAGGAGCGGTGGGCGTGCCAAACACGCTGATCGCCTGCGTCCCAAAGTTGCGATTGCTGGCATTGGTGAGATTGAAGATGTCCATGAAGAGGTCGAGGTGACGGCCTTCGCCCGGCAGCGTGATGTCCTTGACGAAGCGAATATCGAGATCGAAGAATGCCGGCTGTCGCAAGCTATTTCGCGACGCCACAAAGCCGTTGATTATGGCTCGGTCGTTCCAGTCGTTGGCGTCGCTCTGTGTGTCGAAGCCGATCACCGGCGTGTATGGCAATCCCGAACGCGCCACCAGGATGGGATTGAACTTGAAGCCCAGCGGCAGATTCGTGATGGCGCTAAGGTTGAAGCTGTTGCGAACGTCGAACGCGGAGTAAGCCGCCTCGGCCGCCAGGTTGAAGGGATTCAGAGCGGAGACGAGAGTGAACGGACCGAGGTTTGAGTTGTCGTCACGCGTCCGCGACAACGTGTAGTTCGCCGCGAGTTGCGAGCGGTGCGGAAGCTGCAAGCTCGCCGTCACCGTCATGCCATCGTAAGACGAGTGGGCCGACGATTCGTTCACCAGCAACTGTCCGACAGCCGGATTGGGGCGCGTGGCGGGAAAAATCGGCAACCCATTGGCATCGTACGTCGGCGGGAAAAGATTGTTGTTGAGCAGTTGCTGCAAGTCCCATGTGCTGTTGTGAACATAACCGCCAGTTACGGAAATCTTGGGCGTGAACTGCTGCTCGATGCTGCCCGCAACCTGGAAGGAACGCGGATTCTGGAAGCCGGGCGCAATGCCGACTACGAACGCCGCGGGCGTCGTCAACCCGGGCGGGGGCGCGCTCAGGGACGTGTAGTGCC
>JBARGS010000179.1:0-3751 GCA_049798495.1 Candidatus Korobacteraceae bacterium
CACGCGGTAGCTCTGGGTTGGAGAGGGCGGAACGGTGACAGGTTTCGTCTCGCTCGCCGGCCTCTCGCCGCATTGGGGTGTCATCGAGAACGCTTCCGAAGGAATTGTGCCTATGGTATTTTCCTGGGCCTGCGAGGGACAGCCGGGAGACTGGCAGCCGACTCCGCTGTTCTCGTCCCAATACACCGGATCGCCGCTGGGGACATTTGCATTCTGCAGAGTCACCCAGGCGTTGCCGTTTAAGGTCGGAAAATTGTTGATGCTGGCCGATTCCATGCAGACGTTATAGCCGAGCTGGTTGGTGAAGCAGTCCGACTGCGTCAGGTACACTACGCCGTCAAACAGCTCGTTGCCGAAGGCCGCGGAGCCGATCGACACCTGCACGTTCGAAATGGTGTCCCCCGGGATCAGCCATGCCCAGAAGTTAATGCCCCCAGGACTCTGACTGACTTGAATGCTGTTGGTTACAGCAAATCCGAAGTTGATGGTCCAGGCAGTGACCTGTCCGTTGACTGGCCCATTGTCGTAAGCGTTATTACCCTGCGGCGAGTGTCGACGGGGCATCCGCGGTGTTGCCGGGTGTGCTAGTCGCGCCGCGAACTGCGGCATTCGTGCTGCCTGAACT
Source organism: Candidatus Korobacteraceae bacterium (assembly GCA_049798495.1). Taxonomy (GTDB): domain Bacteria; phylum Acidobacteriota; class Terriglobia; order Terriglobales; family Acidobacteriaceae; genus Bog-257. Next base: position 626 of record JBARGS010000179.1, read on the forward strand.
GCCGTTGCAGGAACGGAATTCTGGGCGAACGCAGGAAACGCAGCCGACGTGATCAGGAACGCGGTCACTGCTGCCAGAACGATTGTGCGAAAGAGGGAGGTGAGACGTTGCGCTTGGCTTTGCATGGGCTTGTGCTCCTCGCAATGGCTAAACGTTCGTGGACCGGGGAAGAACGTGCGCGATGGGGGCGCGCGGGAGAGGAAGGGAGGTCTACTTCTAGCCGCTTGGGAGCGAATCGGAACGGACAGGAGAAACGCCGGGAACTCTCTCGCAAATACCCGGCGGAATATTACAACTGCCAGGAAGCGTTTGTCATTTTATTTATGTTATTTATGCGTGGCGCAGGGTGAGGTGATTTCGTATCCGGTCGGGACGCAATCAGAATTGATCCCATGTTCTAATCAACCGACAGGGAGCGCCGATCGCATGGAATTGCGTCATCTCAGACTGGGGCTCGTCGGCGGGAGCGGGCTTCCGACAGGCAAGGTGCCACAACGTGCAGCTCGATTTCTAACCTCCCCTGTTTACCCTTATCCTTTTGCCTTACGCCCTGGTTCTTACCAGCGACTGGATCGGTGGAACGACTTCGCTTGAGGGTCGCTTGAAGATGACTGCCAATGCCGACGGTGAACGCTTCCAGAGCGACGCGCACAAGTATGCCGTCTACCTCGGGACGCCCGAAGGACGGTTGCGCTCCGACTTGGCTTTTGCCAACCTGCAGGATTTTCTTCCCCTGCAAGCCAAAGACTCCTTGTGTGCCCTGGATCTCGGGTGCGGCACGGGAGCAACCGCCGTTCGCCTAGGGCGACTTGGCATTCATGTCACGCTGTTGGATTCCTCTCCGGCGATGCTGGATATCGCGAAGTGCGCTTCGCGGGAAGCAGGGGTTACGGACAAGGTCGTACTGCAACACGGCGACGCCACCCAATTGCCGAACTTGTTTCACGCCGGATCGTTTGATGTAATTCTCTGCCACAACCTGCTGGAATATGTCGATGACCCGGGTGCTGTGTTGCGCGGCGCGGCTCGCGCTTTGCGGGATTCGTCGGCGATACTGTCGGTCATGGTGCGCAACCAGGCTGGGGAAGTCTTTAAGGCCGCGATCCAGACAGGCGACTTGGAGGCTGCGGAATCTAACCTCACGGCCGAGTGGGGGCAAGAGTCTTTGTACGGGGGCAGGGTACGGCTATTTACGTCCGACGGACTGCAAGCAATACTGAAAGAAGCGTCGTTGGCAACGATTGCCGTGCGAGGTGTACGCGTCCTGGCGGATTACTTGCCGCCAAGAGTTTCGCGAAGCGACGCGTATGATCGGATTTTCGAGTTGGAACGCAAGCTGGGCAGCCGCGCAGAATATGCTGCAATCGCCCGCTACACGCATTGCGTGGCCCGTTACACTCAGCGGTGATGGAGATGGTGCGTGGATAACGTCACAAGCGACTCTTCCTCAATTTCGTCCGCCACGAGGGCGCCTGATGAAATTGCGCTTGGGCTCGGGCTCACCAATGAGTGCAACCTCGCCTGCGCCTTCTGCTACCGAGATCCGGCCCGCACCGATCGCCTATCCCTAAATCAAGTGAAGTCCGTCATGGAACGGCTGCCCATCCGTTCGGTGAATCTGGGCACGGGTGAGAACGGGATGCATCCGGAATTTAGGGCGATTCTGGCGTACCTTCGCACGCAGCTGGTCAAGCTCACCATCACTTCCAACGGCCACAGTGTCGCGGTATTGGAAGAGAACGAATTGCGCGCCTTTCACGATGTCGAGTTTTCGCTGGATTACCCGACGCAAGCGGAACAAGATGCCCAGCGCGGAGATGGCAATTGGGATCTTATCCAGCAACAGGCAGAACGTTGCGTGAGGCTGGGTGTACCGGTGACCATCGTCGCGGTCATGATGAAGGCGAACTACTTGCGTCTGGCGGAGGTGGCACGAGTCGCCAAACAGTTTGACGCTCCTCTGCGTGTGAACGTCTATCAGGCGGTGCGATCCGACATCTATGCGTTGTCCTACGAAGAGTACTGGGAAGGGTTCCGACGCCTGTTTGTGGAGACTGACGTGATCGCCATTGGCGAGCCGCTGGTGCGAGCGATGGTGGGCCTACCACCACTCAGCGGAGGATGTGGCGTCAGCACCGTAAGGGTTACGCCGCGCGCCACCACGCAGCCCTGCGTGTATTGGCCGGGATCTGGTGAGCCGCTGTCAGACTTGATCGCGACGGGGCTCGACATTCTCGAATCCACGCCCTTCGAACAAGCGCGCACGCTTCCACACGCGTGTCAGCCTTGCGAGTTTCGCGAGTCGTGCCATGGTGGGTGCGCCGGGCGTCGCCGTCTCCACGGCGCGATCCTACAGCCTGACTATTATTGTCCGATTGTTCGCGGGCAACGACCTAGCCTTGGAGTTCACATGACCGCCACCCGCGATCTGCCTAAGATGAGCAGTTCCTGCACTACGGTGGTGATGGCCCGATAGAGTAATGGCGATTCATCGATACTTACATCCGCCACCATGCGAGTGTGCCGTGCGAAGAGTCCCAATAAAAATTGAAAGGGTCGGTCTCATCATCAGGAATAGAGAACGCGTTACATTCAGGTGCGGTTTTACAGCCCGGCAGTAATCGCCCATCCTCCGTTTTGCAGTCGAGCCGAAAAACGTTGATTGTTTCCGGTTGCGAACTGAATCCGTCTTGCGTTTGGGTCCCAATAGGAAAGGTGAGAATCTGCGGGTGCTTCTTTGAGGATCCCCAAACAACCCCGACAACTGCCCGTCCCTTCTCGGAACCGATCATTGCCGTATCGGCTTTTCCATCGCAGTCGAAATCTGCAGTTTTGGCTGAGGTAACGTTCCAATCTACCGATGGATTCGCCTTCCGTAGCGCGTTAAGTGCGGCCTGTGAGCCTGAGCCGTGAGCAGCTGCGACAAGGCCGAGAAACAGCTGCAAAACCAAAGCAGTCGCTCTTTTCATGGTCCTAGCCTACGCCGGAACAACAACCGTCATTCTGATTGACTGCCGAGAAAGGCGATTAGGATAACCGATTCCGAAACGAACTCCATCGGCCGCTCATTCAGGAATGGCAATGTTCGCCAACAAACCCCGGAATGGTTGGTCCTACTCGCCGCTT
>JBARGS010000180.1:0-6338 GCA_049798495.1 Candidatus Korobacteraceae bacterium
GAAGAAGCTGAGGGCGCAGGCGAGAGTAGCAATCAGGGCACGAGTCAATCCAGGCTCTCCTCAAAAGGGGCTGCGGGCGTCGCCGCAGCGGACAATCGCAAGACATAGCAGATTACAACATGCGACCGCGACACGTAATCTTCCAGCGGGAATGCCTTGTCATGGGCGCTGCGCGTTGCCGGGTGCCTTGCCCACTTTCTCCGCATCTACTAGCATGGAAGGTTCGTCTCATTGTGGGGTAGCTCATGGCCTATAGCCGCAAGTCCAACGGGAAAGTTTTGTCCGAATCGCCGGTCACCGATCTGTTCGAGGCCGGCCGTCATCCTTCCGAGTCCGAGAAGGAGTGGGCTGAGAAGACCCTCGCCCCCACGCTGGAGAAGGCTCCGGAGCGGCCCATCGCCTCGCCAACCGGCGTCAACCTCGACGAGCATGGCGATGCGCGCTTTACGACGATCTCCGGCCTGCCGATTCGCCGTCTCTACACGCCCGCCGATTTGCCCGAAGACTGGACTTACGACAACTATCTCAACTATCCCGGCCAGCCGCCGTATACGCGCGGCATTCACGCCTCCGGCTATCGCGGCAAGATGTGGACCATGCGCCAGTTCTCCGGCTTCGCCTCGCCCGAGGAGACCAACCAGCGCTACAAATACTTGCTCAGTCACGGCGGTCAGGGTCTGTCGGTCGCCTTCGATCTGCCCACCCTGATGGGCTATGACAGCGACCACCCCTTCAGTGAAGGCGAGGTCGGCAAATGCGGCGTGGCCATCGACTCGCTGGAAGACATGGAAATCCTCTTCGACGGCATCGATCTGGAGAAGACTACAGTCTCGATGACGATCAACTCGCCCGCATCGATCCTGTGGGCGATGTATCTCGCCGTCGCTGCGAAGCAGGGGGCGGACTGGAAGAAAATTTCCGGCACCATTCAGAACGACATCCTCAAGGAATACATCGCGCAGAAGGAGTACATCTATCCGCCGGCGCCGTCGATGCGGCTGGTGATCGACACCTTCGAGTTCGGCTCGTTGTCCACGCCGCGCTTCAACACGATTTCCATCAGCGGGTACCACATTCGCGAAGCAGGGTCGACCGCGTTGCAGGAACTGGCCTTCACCGTTTACGACGGCGTCGAGTATGTCGAATGGGCGCGGCGTCGCGGCCTCGACGTCGACGAGTTCGGCCCGCGCCTCAGCTTCTTCTTCAACGCGCACAACGATTTCTTCGAGGAGATCGCCAAGTATCGTGCCGCGCGCAAAATCTGGTATCGCCTGATGAAGGACCGCTTCGGCGCCAAGAACCAACGCACTTGGCTGATGCGCTTCCACACCCAAACGGCTGGCGTCTCGCTGACCGCGCAGCAGCCCATGAACAACATCGCGCGCGTCGCCATCCAGGCGCTGGCGGGCGTGCTGGGCGGTACGCAGTCACTGCACACCGACAGCTACGACGAAGCTCTGGCGTTGCCGACGGAAGAGGCCGTGCGCATCGCATTGCGCTCACAGCAGATCATCGCTTACGAGTCGGGCGTTGCGCAGACGGTCGATCCGCTGGGCGGCTCCTACTTCGTCGAACGGCTCACGCTCGACATGGAAAACGGCGCGTTCGACTACTTCGACAAGCTGGACGCCATGGGCGGCATGGTCGCGGCTATCGAGAAAGGTTATCCGCAGAAGGAAATTGCCGAGGCCAGCTACCAGTTCCAACGCGCCACCGAGGCGCGAGAGAAAGTCACCGTCGGCGCCAACGACTTCGTCGTCGACGAGCCGGGGCCCCACATTCTCTACATCGGCGAGGAAGTCGCGCAGGCGCAGACTACGAAGCTGAAAGCGCTGCGCGAGCGCCGCTCGAACGACGAAGTTCGCCGCCGCCTCGACGCGCTGAAGAAAGCGGCAGCCCAAGAGCCCAAGGCCGGCGACAACGGCCAGATCTCGCCGGCGAACACCATGCCGTTCATCGTGGAGGCGGTGAAAGCCTACGCCACGGTGGGCGAGATCTGCGAGGCGCTGCGCGAGGTGTATGGGACGTATACCGAGACAGCGTTTGCGTGAAGACGAAGCCGTCAGCTTTCAGCCGTCAGCTCTCGGCTAACCCTTGGATGATTCCGGGCCGATCTCTCCTGGTATTACTTGCTATCTGCTCGCAGGTTGTGCCTTACGCTTTCGCAGCTAACGATTGCACCCACCGCACGTGGAAATGGCAGATCAACAAGAAGGCGGCTCAAGAACTTCAGCAATCCGTAAATGAGGGACATCAACCTTGGCGCCTGGACGACGTGGTGGCCGTCGCTCAAGAGGCGATTAACTCCAGAAAAGTCGAGTGGGGTGACAGCAACCTAACTTTAGGAGTTCCCAAACTGAGGGCGAAGATGAGCGAGGGCACGGAATTGGTGGTAGCAGCCAACGAAAAGAATCTGTTGCCTTACCATGTCGCTTACTTTGTCACTGTCCGGAAGTTTTCGTGGCTGAAAGATCCGGGGCAGGATTCGAACTCAATTATCTGGATTGCTGCTGAAGTCGAGCGCGTCGCGTGTCCCGGGCCTGCGCGCTGAACTCAGACCTTCTTCAGGATTTCAGTCCTGCCGCCCGCGCGAGCTTAGCTTGCCGTTCATCGAAGGTCCAAAACCGCTCAGCCCCCAGCTCCAACGCTGATGCGATGTGGAGTGTGTCGAGCGTACTGCCGCCTAAGGTTGGACCGTGCTGCCTGGCGATCTCCACACATCTTTCAAATACCCTGTCCGGCATTTCCACGTCCAACCAAAGCCCACGTTCGCGGTCAGCTTCGAAGGCCGAGTAAAACTGCCGAGCTTCATCATTAGAAATCGTGCGTCGAAAAACGTGCTGGGCAACAGCATGCGTCCATTCCGCGCGATGTAGCGGCGTTAGCCAAAGGCGCGGACGCTTAGCCATGCGCTGCTCGGCTTCCCGTGAGTGTCCGTCGATCAGGTAAAGGGAGACAAAGAAGCTCGAGTCTGCATAGATGCTCAATAGCGCGACCGTCTCCGTTCCTCGATCAACAGGTCCGCCCCCGGCAAGATCCTATCTCCCAGAATCTTCCTAGCGCGCGCGCCAAAATCGGGCCATTCCCGCGGCGGCTCAGGCGACGTTTCCGGAACGATATGCCCTATAACGCGGTCCCGCTCACGCAATTCGACGGTCTTTCCGGCCTGCAACCAAGCCTTCAGCCGGCGCGTGTCCCGCAACTGACGCATGTTCATGGATGGCATAATTTGAATGTGACACGTTGTGTGTCACATTGTCAAACCTCGCTCTGTGTCGCCGCTCACTTACCGACTTTTCGCCCAGGGTTTATGATTCCCTGTGCAGCGGAAACCAAGGAGATATCCTCTGAAGTCCGCTCGCAATCCTGGATTGATGATTTGCTTTAGCTGAGAGCTGACGGCTGAAGGCTGACAGCTTGCCAAGAGCTAAGAGCTGGAAGCTACGTGCCACTATGTCCTCTGACCGCAAAATCCGCGTCCTTGTCGCGAAACCGGGCCTCGACGGCCACGATCGCGGCGCCAAAGTTATAGCCCGCGCCCTGCGCGATGCCGGTATGGAAGTGATTTACACCGGCCTGCGCCAGACGCCTGAGATGGTCGTCAGCGCCTCGTTGCAGGAGGACGTGGACGTCATCGGCCTCAGCATTCTTTCCGGCGCGCATAACGCCATCGTGCCTCGTGTAATGGAACTGCTGAAGCAGAACCAGATGGACGATGTGCTGGTGTTGGTGGGCGGCATCATCCCCGACCAGGATGTCGAAACTCTGAAAGCGAAAGGCGTGGCGGCGGTATTTCAGCCGGGAACGCCGATGGACTCCATCATCGAGTTCATTCGCGGCAACGTGAAGGCGCGCAGCGTCACGGCGACCACCTGAGACCGGCAGCTAAGCGTGAATTCCGACATGTCCGGAAGGCTGGCCTTCGGATGTGGGCGAGCACTAAATTTTGGACTTTGCCAGTGCGGTAAGAAGCACGCGAGTTCGGCGCCGAAGGCGCGGCATATCTTAGCCCGCCGTTTCAAGGCGGGGATGCGGCAGAGAATCGAGAGAGTCCCGTAGGGACGGCATAGGGTTTTACGATAGAACTTTTCGCCGCGACATAGCCCGACCTTACCCGCGCACGACATACCCATCCAACTCCTGATACCGTCCCATCCGCGGCTCTCGCAATGCTCCCACCGCCGCACCGCTCATGACCTTCTGAAATGCAGCCTCAAAGCGCTCCATCTCTTCGCCAGTACCCACGGTGATCCGTGAATAGGTCGGCATGATCGGCCAGACTCGTCCGATCACAACATTCTGTTGAGCCATGGCAGCGATGGCCTGCCCCGCTGGCCGTCTGGTATCGAGCATGAAGCAGTTCGATACCGAGGGAATGTAGGAGTAGCCATTGCGGTCCAGCCAGGCAAAGACTTCGCTGCGCACCTCGGCGTTGATGCGCTTGCGCTCGGCCACCAGCTGCGGATCCTGCAAACTGGCCGATGCCGCTACCACTCCCGCCACCGGCATGGGATTGCCGCCCCCGTAACTCTCCAGCTTCTTGATCAGGTCGGGCCGGGCGACAGCAAAACCGCAGCGCAGACCCGCCATCCCATAGAGCTTGGAGAACGTACGGAGCACGATGATGTCCTTGCCCGCCTTCGCCAGGTCGATCGCCGAAGGCGCATCGCAAAAGTGAATGTAGGCCTCGTCCACCAGCACGATGGATTTCTTGGGCTTGTTCGCCAGCAGGTACTCGATATCGGAATGACTGGTCAACGTTCCCGTGGGATTGTTGGGCGTGCAGACGTAGAACACTCCAGCGTCGGGAGCGGCGGCCAGCATCGCCTTAACGTCGTGGGCATATGTCTTGGTGAGAGGTAGTTTCACCACCCGAGCGCCCGCACCCTTGGCAGCGTACATTCCGGCTTCGTAGGAGGGGTCGGCGGTAACGAAGCTCGCAGCGGGCGAGCAGAATTCCATCACCGTGTAATGCAGCGGATTGCTCGATCCAGGAAAGATGCTGACGTAATCTTCCGGAACGCCGATGCTCTGCGCGTAGAACTTGGCCAGGTCGCGGGAGAGATCGAAGCGGTAGCGCCCGCCCTGCGGCATGATCGCAGCTAGCGCTTCCCGGGCGGATGCGCAGGGGCCAAGGGGATTCTCGTTAGCATTGATCATGACGGCGCCGTTATTGGCAACGTTGGGCACCGCGGCGTGAGCGAACTCCGATTCGGTTACGACGCGAAGCGCCACGGCGGCAGATGCCGCCGCGGATAACTGCAGGAACCATCTGCGCGACGGAGGTGAATGAGTTTCTTGCGATGGCATATCAGACTCCATTCCCCAAGTTCCGCACATCTTAACCCTTTTTCCGTGGAGAACGTAACTGGTGGGGGCATGGGCGCGAAAGCGGTCGCCCATTCGTTTGTTAACCTATACCTCGGTGAGCCCAACTCTCCAGGAAGCGCTTTATACTATCGAGCCGAACGGCGAATGTGTCATCTTGCGGCTGGTTTCGAACGACGGCACGAATCGCCTGACGCGCGCTCGCGTGCGGGCGCTGACAGCGGCGCTAGAGGAACTGGCGCGCCATCCCCCGTCGCGACTGGTGATTGCCGGCAACGTTCACTTCTTCTCCGCCGGCGCCGATCTGAATGAGATCGCTGCGCTCACCGGGCCGAAGGCTCTTCGCTTTGCCCACATGGGGCAGAGGCTCATGAATGCCGTCGCAAACTTTCCAGCCCCAACGACTGCTGCCGTCCACGGCTACTGCATGGGAGGGGGGCTAGATCTCGCGCTGGCGTGCGACCGGCGCATTGCCACACCGCATGCAATCTTTGGACATCGTGGCGCAGCGCTCGGCCTTATCACCGGATGGGGAGGTACGCAGCGTCTGTCACGTCTGATCGGCAAGGCGCGTGCGCTGCAAATGTTGCTCGCCGCGGAAAAGGTGCAAGCCCCTCGCGCATGGCAGATCGGGCTGGTCAACGCCGTCGCCGAAGATCCTTTGGCTGCGGCATTAGAGCCAATCTTATAAGCGCCGGCGCGCTATCATTTGGCGATGCACGGTTCCCTTCCTGCCGGCGATCAGAAGCTGGTGCAGATTATCGATTCGGCTCTGGCCGACACGGCTCGCCGCAGTGGCGAGTGGCTGGTCTGCAAGCTGGGATGCACGCAATGCTGCCTTGGAGCCTTCGCCATCAACCAGCTCGATGTGCTTCGCCTGCAACAGGGCCTCGCCGATCTTGAGGCGAGCGATTCCGCTCGCGCCGCCCAGGTCCGCGAACGTGCTCGCGCGTCGCTTGCGCGTATAAAGAACGATTTCCCCGGCGACCCTGCCACCGGCATCCTGGATG
>JBARGS010000181.1:0-6631 GCA_049798495.1 Candidatus Korobacteraceae bacterium
ACAAACTAATCGCGTTCAAGATCTTTGGAGTTGACGCGCCCTTCATTAAGGAATTGTGCGCGGCCGGGTTGAAGGCTACCGACAGCGACAAACTAATCGCGTTTCGTATCCATGGAGTGACCCCCGAGATGGTGCGCTTCCTCCGTCAGGCGGGGTACTCACCGGACGAAGACACGCTAGTGGCCATGCGAATTCATGGCGTAACTCCCGAGTGGATGGAGCAGCTCAAGAAGGACGGATACGACCACGTTTCTCTCGACAATCTGATCGCCTTCCGCATCCACGGTGTCTCGCCCGAGTTCATAGAGAAGCTGCGCCGCCTCGGCTACGCGCACCCCGATCCGGATCAACTGATTGCCATGCGAATTCACGGTGTGACTCCACAGTTCATCGCCGATCTGCGATCGCGCGGCATGCAGAACCTGACCATTGATCAATTGGTTGCCATGAAGATTCATGGCATCGATTAGACAATCGGTTTCGATGCAAACAGGCACTCGCATGAAGTTCGCGGCCGTACCTTGATTATTGATGACTGACCTCTCGTAAGCGTCTATTCTGGACGCAGCATTGCCCCATACGAGCGATCGATGATCCCTCCGCGTTCATTCGCAATCACAATTAGAGTTCTTACTCTCATTGCATCGTTTCTTGCGCCCGCGCTCTGCGTAGCGGCAGATCCTCTCAGCGCTTCGCAGGAAGCCCGTACCGAGCGCTACTTCCAGAGCATTCGAAAAGATCCCAACCAGTTGCTGCTTTTCCTGCGCGAGATGCCCAAGGGCGGCGATCTGCACAATCACCTCCTGGGTGCGGTTTATGCCGAGTCCTTCATCCAGTGGGCATCCGAAGGCGGATTGTGTGTGGACCCGAAGACTTTGTTTATCGGCGCTCCGCCGTGTGGGGGCGAGAAGGGCACTGTACCCGCCAGCAAGGCGCTGTCGGATGCGATCCTGTACCGCGAGATGATCGACGCGTACTCGATGCGCAATTGGCAGCTCTCGGGAAAATCGGGCCACGACCATTTCTTTGACACCTTCGACAAGTTCATCGTGGCCAGTTATGGCAACACCGGGAAGATGCTGGCCGAGACTGCCGCGCGTGCAGCGTCGCAGCACGAGATCTACCAGGAGTTGATGCATGCGGCGGCGTTTCCGGAGGTCGCGGCTCTGGCGAACCGGTCTGGATGGGACGACGACTTCGCGCGTCAGCAAAAAAAGCTCCTCGCGGGCGGTATGACGGACGTCATTGCCGCGGCGCGCAAAGAGATGGACGACGCCGAAGCTGTCCGCAGCTCATCGCTACGCTGCGCCACGCCACAGCCCGATCCGGGATGCAAGATTACGCAGCGCTATTTGTATATGGTCTTGCGCGGCTTGCCAAAGGAAATAGTATTCGCGCAAATGCTATTAGGTTTCGAGCTGGCCAGCACCGATCCTCGTTTTGTCGGGCTGAACCTGGTGCAGCCGGAAGACTGGTATGTTCCAACCCGCGACTTCGAATTGCATATGCGGATGTTGCAGTACCTCCACACGGTCTATCCCAAGGTACACATCGCACTACATGCCGGTGAATTTGCGCCGGGCTTGGTTCCCCCCGAGGAGATGGCTTTCCACATTCGCTCGTCGGTTGAAACCGGGCATGCCGAGCGCATCGGACATGGGGTGAGTGTGTTGTACGAAAACCAGCCTCGCGAACTGTTGCGGGAGCTGGCGCAGCGTAATGTGATGATCGAGATTTGCCTGACCAGCAATGCCACCATTCTCGGCGTCGAAGGCGATAGGCATCCCTTGCATGAATACCTGCGCGCGGGAGTTCCGGTAGCGCTCGCGACCGACGATGAAGGCGTCTCGCGATCCGATATGACGCAGGAGTTCCTGCGCGGGGCGCGTGACCAAAACCTGAGCTATGGGCAACTGAAGAAGATGGTGCGCACCAGCCTGGAACATGCATTTATTTCAGGTGCGAGCCTATGGAGCGACGCGGGCAACTTTGCTCCAGCAAAGGAGTGCGTATCTGATTTCGGGAGGCCGCGGACCCCGTCGCAAACGTGCGCGGAATTCTTTAAGAACAATGAAAAAGCTAACCTGCAATGGACGCTGGAATCGCAATTCGAGGCGTTCGAATCGCAGCCTTGGCCTCCGGCGAAAGCCAGCACTGATCCGGCTACTGGTGGCAAATGACCATCCTGGCTCCCAGGGGTCTTAGCGATACGGGTAGAAGATAAAGAACAGCAGTGAGAGCCCCGTCAATGCCCACAACCCCGATTTCAGTTGGCTCGATTTTCCCGCGACCAGTTTGCAAATGGGGTAAAGCACAAAGCCGGCGCAGATTCCAATGGCAATGTTGAAGGTAAATACCATCAGTACCACCACCGCAAAAGAGGGAATTGATTCCGAGTAGTCGGCAAAATCAATGCGGGTAATCGGGGCAAGCATGAATAGTCCCACGATGATCAGCGCCGGCCCGTAAGCATAGGCGGGAATAGCCGTCGCAAACGGGGCGAAGAACAGCGCCAGCAGGAAGCATGTCCCGGTCACCAGCGCGGTAAAGCCGGTGCGTCCCCCAGCCTCGATTCCAGTAGCGGACTCGATAAAGGCGCCGGAAATACTTGTTCCCAGCAGCGGCGCAAGCGTGGTGGAAATGGCGTCGACCATCATGGGCCGCTCGATCTGGGGCAAGTGGCCGTTCTCGTCGAGGAAGCCGGCGCGCGCGGAAAGGCCGATCAGCGTGCCCATGGTATCCACGAATGCCATGACAAAGATAGTCAGCATCACGGGGAAAGCTCGCCAGGTGAAGGCTCCGGCAAAATCCAGCTTCCAGAAAATCGGCGCCAGGCTGGGAGGCAGACTAACCAGTCGCTGCGGAGTGGGCGCTGTCCTGGTTAAGAAAGCCAGTAGCGCGGTGATGACGATGCCGAGCAGAATCGCTCCCGGAACTTTGCGAATCACCAGAATCGCCATTAAAACGAAGCCAAACATCGCAATAAGGGCCGGTGCTGAAGTGAGATTGCCGGCCTGTACCGGAGCTCCGGGAACGCCGACTTTCACCAGGCTGCTTTCGTTCAGGCCTACAAAAGTGAGAAAAAGTCCGATTCCGACGGCAAAGCTGTACCGCAATGAAAGTGGAATGCCTTCGATGACCCACTGCCGGAGCCGCAGCACCGTCATCAGGATGAACAGCACGCCTGCAATGAAAACAGCGGTAAGCGCGGTCTGCCACCTGAATCCCAGCATCTTGCAAACCGTAAAGGCGATGAAGGCGTTCTCTCCCATATAGGGAGCGATAGCGAACGGCCGATTGGCATAAAAAGCCATCAGATAGCAGCCAAGAGCCGCGACCAGCGCCGTTGCCACCAGGGAAGGGCCTTCTGGAATACCAGCATTGGATAGGATTGCAGGGTTGACTACCACAATGTAAGACATCGTGGTAAAGGTGGTGAGCCCGGCGAGGACTTCACGCGCCGGCGTGGTTCGATTGCGATCGAAAGCAAACAGCGCGTTTAGCAAATCCAAGGGCGCTCCCTGCTGATTACAGTGTGAGGCTTACGATAGTTCACGGGGAAAGGTGTTTCAAGACATTGAGATCCGAGACCAGGATTTGAACGGTTCATTTGTGGTATAGGCTAGCGGTTGGTCGGGACGACCCGCCGCGCTTGTTCCGCCGCTGATCCGTCGGTCGGTCTACTGCCAACACCTTAGCGCATGGCGCTTTTGTGCTTGTCGGCGCTAGCTCGAAGGGTGAAAAAAGCAATCTTCGGCAATGCTTCGCAGGAATTCGCAACGCTTTCCCTGTGATTCTTCTGCACTTAGTGAGTGCAAAGGGTGTGAACTCTGGATTAGGATGCATAGGCTTGGGTAGAGGCAATGGGGCAATCTTGCTACAGGGTTATGAACATTGTGGGGGCACGGCCGAACATGATGAAGGTCGCGCCGCTGGTCGCCGAGATGCGCCGCCATCCCGAACTTCAGCCGATCATTGTCCACACCGGCCAGCACTATGACTATTCCATGTCGCGGGTGTTCTTCGAGCAGCTACAGATGCCGGAGCCGGACTACAACCTGGAAGTTGGTTCGGGTACACACCATGCGCAAACCGCCGAAATCATCAGGCGTTTCGGTGAACTTGTGCAGCGCGACCGGCCAGACATGGTGCTGGTAGTTGGCGATGTCAACTCCACGATTGCCTGTGCGCTGGTCTCTGCCAAGGAATCGATACCTGTCGCGCATGTGGAGGCCGGGTTGCGCAGCTTCGATCGCGACATGCCAGAGGAGATTAATCGCGTCCTCACGGATGCCATTGCTGATCTTCTGTTTACAACCGAGGAAAGCGGAAACCAAAATCTGGCCAGTGAGGGCGTCAGTCCAAACAGGATATTCTTTGTAGGAAACGTGATGATTGACTCGCTGGTGGGTGCGATCGAGGCAGCGCGCCGCTCGCCGCTGCGGATGAAGCTGGGATTGCCGAAATGCGGTTACGCGGTAGTCACGTTGCATCGGCCGTCGAACGTGGACGATCTGGTGCAATTGACAGCGACTCTCGCCGCCCTTGAGGAAGTTGCTTCGAAGCTTCCCGTCATCTTTCCGGTCCATCCTCGCACCCAGCAGAAAATTGTTTCCTCGGGATTCTCCGGCATCCGCACCTGGGATGGAGTAACGGCGGTCGCAAGCAACGGTATATGGACGATGCCGCCTGCTTCGTATCTCGACTTTCTGGGATTGGTTGACAGCGCGGCCATGGTGATCACCGATTCAGGGGGCATTCAGGAGGAGACGACTTACCTTGGGGTCCCGTGTCTCACTTATCGCAATAACACCGAGCGGCCGGTCACGGTGAGTCTGGGGACAAACCGTTTGATCGGCGCTGACCCTTCCGCCATCATGCGACATGCGAAAGAAATCTTGCAAGCCTTGTCGTCCGGGAACGGTTCGAAGCCTCATACCGCGCCTCCTTTGTGGGACGGGCGAGCGGCGTCGCGTATTGTCCGCGCGGTAAAGGATTACCTGGCAAACAAGAAAGCAAACACTCCGAGCACCATGAACGTGTAAGTGCTTTGTCTATTTTCGCAGTCTTAGGAAGGGTACAAGCGTGCGTATTATCCGGCGAACTGGACGTGTAGCTTCCTGTTTCTTTCTGCTAACTTTCGTTCTAATTGCGGCGAACCCTAGACTCAGTGCGCAGGCCGGATTCTCTATTTCGGCTTCACCGTCCTCGCTTAGCATCCCGCAGAATGGTCACGGCGTATCGATCATCACCACGGCGATTAGTGGCGGTTTCAACAGCGCGATCAGTCTGTCAGCCGCGGGCGCTCCCGCCGGCACTACGGTCAGCTTCAATCCGCAGACGATACCGGCGCCGGGCTCGGGGAACTCCACCATGACTGTCGCGGTGGGATCGAGCACCGCCACGGGCACATATCCCATGACGGTGACAGGCAATGGCGGTGGTGTGCAGCGGAACGCCACGGTGACGTTGACAGTGATCGCTGCGGGAAGCTGGCAGCAGGGGTTCGACTTCCGCAATAGCGCCGGCTTCGTATCCGATCCTCCGGGTGATACCGACGTGCTTCCCGCGATGTTCTATCCCACTCGCGGTAGCGGGGCAACGTATGGCTGGGTGAGACCTGCCCTGGTACAGGGGCGGGATCGCAATTCCGGACAGGACCCGCGGCTGGCGGGGATCAACCTGATCACGAATGGCTTGCCGGCGACCTTCAATGTGGACCTGCCGTCAGCTGGTACCTACAACCTCTCGCTGGCCATGGGCGATGCCGGCTACGAGGAATGCTGGGTACAGTGCCAGATTCAGTTCCTGGATGGCGGCACGGTGTTAGCCACGTTGACGAAGGGAACAACCAACCAGAACTACTTCTACGATGCGAAGGGAAACAACTGGTCGGCCGCGGCCTGGCCGGGCAGCAACCTGAGCCAGCAGGTGACGCTGACAGGAACTCGGCTGACGGTGGTAGTCGGGACTAGTCAGACATCGAACGACTATACGACGGTCGCCTTCCTTGGGATAGCACAAGTTCCCATTCCGCCGAACTATATGCTCTCGGCCTCCCCGGCATCGCTGACAGTTCAGCAAGGCAATCAGGGCGCGTCGACGATAACGTCCACGATCAGCGGTGGGTTCAACGGCGCGATCAGTCTGTCAGCTTCGGGTGCACCCGCGGGGACGACGGTGAGCTTTAATCCCAACCCAATCCCGGCGCCGGGCGCAGGGAACTCGACCATGACGATCACAGTCGGTGCGAGCACGCCGACGGGAACGTACCCCATCACCGTGACGGGCAACGGCGGAGGATTGCAGCAGAACACCACGGTCACGCTGACGGTGACAGCCGCCCCGAACTTCACGATTTCGGCCTCGCCGGCTTCACTCAGCGTCCCGCAAGGCAATCAGGGCACGTCGACGCTGACGACCGCCATCAGCGGCGGTTTCAACGGCGCCATCAGCTTGTCCGCGGCGGGTATGCCATCGGGGACGACGGTGAGCTTCAATCCCAACCCGATCCCGGCGCCCGGTTCGGGCAACTCCACCATGACGATCACAGTCGGTGCGAGTACGCCGACGGGAACGTACCCCATCACGGTGACGGGCAATGGCGGCGGCTTGCAGCGAAATACCACAG
>JBARGS010000182.1:0-9881 GCA_049798495.1 Candidatus Korobacteraceae bacterium
AGCTGCCTTGGAAAACGCTGCGCGTTTTCCACTTTCCCACCGTCTCGACGACTGCGAGATGAACCTAAAGGCAAATCAAAACCGGGAATCTCTAGTTATGAATGGATGAGAGTTTGGGGGCAGGTCAAGCGCACGCCCGGTGTCATTCTGGATTACGACGAACGGGGAGATCTGGTTTTTATGGAGATCCTGGACGCTTCCAAGCGTGTGACCGAGGCGAGAAAGATGGAGTTCCAAGTCGCCTAGACAGTCCCGCCAGGCTTACGGCTCGATTCCTCCCGTAGTCCTGTCCACCAGCGGCTCGGGCACGCTAGCATTCGTTCTTTCCGCTTTCTTTCGACGCAAGTCCCGCGGGAGGCTCGATTTCGTTAACCACAGTCCGATCACCACGGCGGCGAGCCAGACGAAACTGATTACCAGCAGCGAAATGACGTCGGCCTTGCGGCCTCCCCGCAAGGCGAACCCCCGCGTCACGCCGTAGCTCGCCACTCCTGCGAAAACGGCAGTGACCAGCGCTTTCGCCAACTCCCTCCAAGGCAGCTCATTCAGCAACACCATCTTCCTGCGATGCAGCAGCCAGGCCAGCACGACGGTATGCATCAAGATGCCCACGTCGGAGGCGATCGCCAATCCGGTCACGCCGTATTGATGGAACAGCGTCCGGTAGACAGGCAGCGACGCTGCGACCACAATCGTACTGGCGATCATCGGCGTCAGCGTGTTGCCTGCGCCGTAGAACGCGCGAGCGTACTGCGCCTGCGCTGACCACAACGCCAGCGATAGAGAAAACCAGAAGAAGTAGGTCGCCGTCTCCTGGGCGTCGGCAAAGGTGAAGCGGCCGTGTCGAAAGGCGAGATCGATGATCGGCAGCGCCGCCGCCATCATCCACGCAGATGCCAGGAAAGACGCCGAGGATATTCGATACACCGTCTGGTTTACGGTCTCGCCGAAGAGCTTGCGTTTGCCCTGCTCCCACAGCGAAGCGAAGAACGGCATCGAGGCCTGCCCCGTGGCTTGCCCCAGGATCGAGATTGGCACCGCGAACAGACGCTTGGCGTAGTTCAGCCGCGAGATATCGCCCGCGCCGCCCGACGCGAAGTAGCGCAGGATCCAGTCGTCGGCGGTGACCAGCGAAACTCCGAGCATCAGCGGAATCGAGAGCCTTAGCCATTCCCGAAATCCGGGGTTGCGCCAGTCGAAGCTGAAGCGGTAACCCAATCCGCCTTGCGCCGCGCCGATGGCATTAATGAGAAACGGCCCCAGGAGCGCTCCGGCGAGCGCGCCGTAGGCCAGCGAAGAGATGCCGAGTGTCCTCGCTCCGACCACGCCTCCCGCGATGATGAAGATGTTGTAGATCGCGGGGCTGAGCGCGGGGTAGAGAAACATCCGCTTCGACTGCAAGACCGCGGAGACGATTCCGCCGGCGTAAAAGAAGATCTGTCCGGGCAGCAGAATGCGCGCCAGATGGACGCTCAATTCCACCTGCTCGGGCGAGAAGTCATGAAACGCCAGGCGCACGATGGGGCGCGTGAAGATCTCCAGCAGCACGGTTCCCAGCACCAGCACTGCGCTCATGATGGTGATCGTCGCGTTGAAGGTGCGCTGTGAGCCGGCCTCGTCATCCTGCGAAAGGTGCCGCGTGTAGATGGAGATGAAGGTGATGGACGCGGTGCCGCCGGCCAGGATGTAGTTGAGGTAGTCGGGTATCTGGAAGGCGGCAAAATAGGCGTCGGTCTGGTGGCCGGCGCCGAAGGCCCACGCGATGTACATCTCGCGCAGATAGCCGAGCAGCCGCGAGGCGAACACCGAGCCCATCAGCAGGACCGTGGCGGAAAACGCCGTGTGCTGGTGCGAAGGCCGCAGGATACGCAGCAGCCGCGCCCAATAGCTGGGCGGCGATTGACTTGAACTGGGTGCGGCCGGAGTCGGCATCAGAGTGCGATTTTACACGGCGGAAGAGGGGCGGCTCGCGCTGATCCGATCGCTAGAGTACGTGGGCGTTGCCATGACAGGGGTCCTTCGACTCCGGATCGCAAAAGAGGCGATCCGGCGCTCAGGATGACAATCACGGGAGAGCACCACCTACGCTGCGTTCGCGCACTTGCTCGGAGGTGAGGCCATAGAGCGGCGGCGTCGGCACGTCAAGCATTGCAAGGTAAATATAGATTTGGCCGCGATGGTGGATTTCATGCTCCACCATCAGGCGCAGCCATTTCCAAACGGTGAGCGAGGCCCCGTCGGGCGTTGTGCATTTGCGCTGCATGCCCTCTTCGCCAAGTTGGGAAATGATCTCAACTGTCTCGCGATGCATTTGCTCCTTGAAGGCGACGACCTCGACCAGACCGGCTGCCAGTTCTGGGCCACATCCGCCGTAGCGGCTGGGCTTACCCTGAATGGTTTCGCCGAACATGTAGCGCTCGATCGCGCCCATGTGCCGGACTAAGTCGCCGAGCGTGAACTTCCCTTCGCGATAGGACCACTCAAGCTTATCGGCGGGAATGCAGGCGGCGACGCGCATCGTGCGTTGATGAACCTTTTCGTAGTAGTCGAGAAAAATATCGAGGCTCTGAATCTGCACGGCATCGGTTCCTTGTGTCTTTGAATCTTCACCACGGAGGCACAGAGATCACGAAGAAGATGATTTCGAAAAACTCGGTGTCCTCCGTGTCTCTGTGGTGAAAAGTAGCAGGTCAACTCAATGCTGTACTCGCCTGCTGGCGCGCCTGAATCTCGATGTACACATTGATCAGCGACACGGCAGCCGGCGTCACACCCGGGATGCGGCTGGCCTGGCCCAAAGTGCGCGGACGTACGCGCGTGAGCTTTTCGTTCATTTCGCGCGAGAGCCCGGAGACCCTGCCGTAATCGAACCAGTCGGGGATCAGGCGCAGCTCGGAGCGCTTCAGCCGCTCGATCGACTTGGTCTGCTGATCGAGATAGCCGGAGTACTTGATCTCGGTCTCGACCGATTTCAGCTCGTTGCGGATTTCCGCCGGAAGGGGGGAATCGATGAATCGTGGATCGTGGATCGTGGATGGAACAGGAGTAACAGTATCCTGCTGGGATAGGGGTCCTTCGACTTCGCTCCCTTCGGTCGCTCCGCTCAGGATGACAGCATGTTGTTGAGTCTTGCTATCCCCCATCCGCCAATCACTATTCACTCTTTCAAAGAACGCCGGCATCAGCTTCCTCAGTACCGGGGCTAGCGCTTCAATCTGCACTTCGGGGCGCTTGAGCAGCTGAGCGAGCGTCGAACCCACGCCTTTCGCTTCCTTCAGAAGATCAAGCGTCCGCGCGGAGTCTTCACCGACAACTGACAACTGACAACTGACAACTGCTTCATTCACTCGCGTCCGCTCCAGCAGTTCCCGCATCGCCTTCATGCGCTCCTGCTTGGCAAGATGGTCGGACCAAGCGCAGTCGTTAATCAGCCCTACCCGCCGCCCATGCGGTGTCAGGCGACGGTCAGCGTTGTCGATGCGCAGGTGCAGGCGAAACTCGGCGCGCGAGGTGAACATGCGGTACGGCTCGTTGGTCCCCTTGCTGATGAGGTCGTCGATCAGGATCGCCGTGTACGCCTCGGTACGGTCAAGGATCAGCGGCGGCTCGCCCTTCACCTTCAGCGAGGCGTTGATGCCTGCCATCAGGCCTTGGCACGCCGCCTCCTCGTAACCGCTGGTCCCGTTGATCTGCCCGGCGAGATAGAGGCGCGCGATTTTCTTGGTCTCCAGCGTGCGCTCCAGTTCGGTGGGATCGATGGAGTCGTACTCGATGGCGTAGCCAGGCCGCAGCATCTCGGCATTCTCCAGGCCGGGAATCGACTTGATGATCGCCAGCTGCACGTCAATCGGCAACGAGGTGCTCATGCCGTTGACGTAGATTTCGTGCGTGTTCAGGCCTTCGGGTTCGAGGAAGAGCTGGTGCGTCTCCTTGTCGGGGAACTTGACGATCTTGTCTTCGATCGACGGGCAATAGCGCGGCCCGATCGATTGAATCTGCCCGCTGTACATGGGCGAGCGATGCACGTTCTCGCGAATGATGCGGTGCGTTTCCGGCGTGGTGAACGCGATGTAGCATGGCACCTGCTTATCGTGATGCGCCACGCGGCGGGTGCGGAAGCTGAACGGTGTGGGATCGTCATCGCCCGGCTGCACCGTGAACTGCGACCAGTCGATGCTGCGGCCGTCGAGCCGTGGCGGCGTTCCGGTCTTCAGACGGCAACCGCGCAGGCCCAGCGCTTTCAGCGATTCCCCCAGGAGGACGGCGGCCGGCTCGCCACTGCGGCCTGCGGGATATTGCTGCTCGCCGCAATGGATCAGCCCGTTCAAAAATGTTCCCGTGGTGATGATGACTGCCTGCGCGCCCACGGTGCGGCCATCGCGGAGCTTGATGCCCCGAACGATACGGCGCTGTTCGCTCTTCGCCGTTCGCTCTTCGCCAGAGGCCAACCCACCTGTACTGTCATCCTGAGCGAGGACTTCAGTCCGAGCCGAAGGACCCCTATCACGGCCAGTTGCCGGGTATAGCGGTCCCTCGACTTCGCTCGTTCCACTCGCTCCGCTCGGGATGACACCATCCAATACAGGCTCGTGGCTTGTAGCGCGTAGCTCGAGAACTATTTCCGCCACTTCCGCTTGCTTGATGTGCAGATTGGGCTCGGACTCCAGCATTTCGCGCATCTTCAGGCGGTACTGCTGCTTGTCGCACTGCGCGCGTGGAGACCACACCGCAGGCCCTCGCGAAGTATTCAGCAATCGGAACTGAATGCCGACCGCATCGGTGACTTCGCCCATGATGCCGCCCAGCGCGTCTACTTCGCGGACGAGATGGCCCTTGGCGATGCCCCCGATAGCGGGATTGCACGACATCTGCGCGATGAGATCGACGTTGAGGGTGAAGAGCGCGGTCTTCAGACCCATGCGCGCGGAGGCCATGGCGGCTTCGCAACCGGCATGGCCGGCGCCGACCACGACAACGTCGTAGGTTTCTGTGAATGGATGCAAAAGCGAGATACCCCACAGGCCGATGTTCGCGGCCCAGCACTTCTATTATTCTAGCGGAGGCGAGGGCTGGCGTGTCCGCTGACGGACGAGTCGTTGCGACTCTGGACACAACGCTGTCTCCCAGCAACAGGATAGGTTCCCGTTCTCCTTTATCGTCCAAGCAGTTCCCGGCCCCAGGCTTTGGCTCCCCGTTTGCTGAATTACTCTGATTCACATTCTTGTCAGCGTCGTTAGCGCGAGGATTGCATGGGTGGATTGCTGCAAGACGTCACTTATGGCTTTCGGGTGCTGCGCAAGAGCCCGGTCTTCACCCTGGTAGCCGTGCTCACCCTAGCCTTGGGGATTGGCGCCAACACTGCCATCTTCTCTATCTTCAATGCTGTCCTCCTCCGCCCGCTTCCCTACCCGCACCCGGAACAACTCGTCGCCCTGGGGGCGAGCAAACCGAATTTCCAGAATGGCTCCATTTCCTATCCCAACTTCAGGGACTGGCAAAAGGACAATCGAACCTTCGATTCACTGGCTGTGTTTCGCTCCTCGGCCTACAGCCTGACCGGCTTGGGAGACGCCGAGGAAGTTCCCGCCGAGCTGATTTCCTCCGATCTGTTTCCCATGCTGAATGTGCAGCCCGTTGTCGGACGCCTGCTGATGAAGGGCGAGGACGAGATTGGAGCGGCGCCGGTCGCGCTGATCGGCGCCGGATTGTGGGCGCGCAAGTTCGGTTCGTCGCCGAGCGCACTGGGCAAAAGCATCACCCTTGACGGACGCGACTACACGATCGTCGGCGTCATTCCTGCGAGCTTCAACCTCAGCATCGCCAGCCTGCTGCCCGCCGACGTCTATGTGCCCATCGGGCAGTGGTCGAACTCGCTGCTGACCGACCGCGGCGCCGGCCTGGGCATTCACGGCGTGGGACGGCTGAAGCCCGGGGTCACTCTTCAACAAGCGCGCGCCGACATGGCTCGGGTTACGCAAAACCTCGCAGACGCCTATCCCGACAAAGACCACGGCATTGGCGCGCACCTCGTTCCTTTACAGCAGGCTGTGGTGGGCCACGTCCGGCCGCTCCTGTTGGTTCTGTTGGGCGCGGTGGGCGTGGTCCTGCTGATCGCGTGCGGCAACGTGGCCAACCTTCTGCTGGCGCGCGCCGCCAGCCGCAGCCACGAATTCGCCATTCGGATTGCGCTCGGCGCCAGCCGCGGACGACTGTTGCGCCAGCTCCTGACTGAGAGCCTTACGCTCGCGTTCTTTGGAGGTGCGCTCGGCCTGGCGGTGGCCTATTGGGGAATGAAGGCGGCCCTTCACCTATTGCCCGCGACCCTACCCCGTGCCGACAACATCGGACTTGACGGGCGAGTGCTGCTGTTCACCGCAGCCGTTTCCTTGCTGGCCGGAGTCCTGTTTGGGTTGGCGCCGGCGCTCAAGGCGTCGCGTCCCGGGCTGAACGCTACTCTCGCGGACAGGAGCCGTGGAAGCAGCGCGGCGCGGCCGAACGCGCAACGTGTGTTCGTCGTGCTGGAACTGGCGATGGCCCTGGTGCTGATGATCTGCGCGGGACTGATGGTTCGCAGCCTGATCGCGCTGTGGGGCGTGGATCCGGGATTCCGCTCGGACCACATTCTCACCTTTGGAGTCACGCTTCCACCTTCGATGATGAAGGCGAGTGCGGATTCGACTCGGGCCTCCTTGCGCAATCTCGATCAGCAACTGAATGCGACGCCCGGCGTGCAAGCCTCTTCGGTATGGTGGGGCGCATTCCCCATGTATGGGGACGATGAGGTGGTTTTCTGGATCGAAGGCCAACCCAAGCCCGCCAGCCAGAACCAGATGAACTGGGCCCTCAACTATGTGGTCGGTCCGGAATATCTTCAGGTCATGGGAACCGAGCTCTTGCGCGGGCGGTTCCTCACAGCGCAGGATGACGAGCACGCTCCCCATGTCGTGGTCATTGACGAGGCTTTGGCTCATAAGTTCTTTCCCCACGAAGATCCCATCGGCAAGCGGCTGAACCTGGTCATCCCACAGGAGGACCCGGTTGAGATCGTCGGCGTCGTACGTCACGTTGTGCAGTGGGGACTCGATACGGACAGCGGGGAGTTGCAAGCGCAGCTCTATCGCCCCTTCATGCAATTGCCTGACCGCGAGATGGCACAAACCCCCAGCGGAGTGAGCTACGCCGTGCGCTTCAGCCCCACCGCGCACACCGGCTTCGATACCATTCGCCGCCGGCTGCAACAGGGAAATGCCGAGCAGGCGGTCTATACTCCCCAGACCATGGACGAGATCATCTCGGCCACGCTGGCTACCCAGCGCTTGTCGATGATTCTGTTGAGCACCTTCGCGGTCCTTGCGCTGACGCTGGCCAGCATTGGTATCTATGGCGTGATTTCCTACGTGGTCGCGCAACGCACGCAGGAGATCGGTATCCGCATGGCAATGGGCGCGGGGCGAGGAGACGTGCTCAAGCTGGTTGCCGGACAGGGGCTGAAGCTCATTGTGATTGGCCTGCTGTGCGGAACGGCCGGAGCTTTGGCCGCGACTAGGGCGTTAAGCTCCATGCTGTTCGGGGTGAAGCCTTTCGATCTGCCCACGTTTCTGGCGACCGCTTTTCTGCTGCTATGCATTGGCATGCTGGCTATCTATGTGCCGGCGGCGCGAGCCGCGAAGGTCGATCCCATGGTGGCGTTGCGGAATCAGTGAGCGCCGCTTGTGACAAGGTTGCCTCCTCCCGTATAGTGTTCTCACTTCCCGGACTTCATTCTTACGTGGGGTGCATGATGGAATTACAAGCTTTTCTGGCGGCGCTCGAGGAGCGCATCGCCCGCTACGATCTTCTTTGCCATCCTTATTACAAGGCCTGGACTGCCGGCCAGCTTACGCGTGACGATCTGCGCGAATATGCCGGCGACTACTACCACCATGTCGCAGCCTTCCCGGCCTACCTGAGCGCGCTGCATTCGCGTCTGGAGGACGGCGAAACTCGCCGCGCGGTTCTGCGTAACCTGTGCGAAGAGGAAATTGAGGGCCGTCCGCACAGCGAACTGTGGCTGGACTTTGCCGAGGGCATGGGCGCCGATCGCGATGAAATTCGCAGACTCGAGCCGCTGCCGGAGATTCGCGAGCTGATCGCCGAGTTTCGTCGCGTTGCGCGCGAGGGTTCGACCGCCGAAGCGTTGGCTGCGTTTTACGCCTACGAGTCACAGATTCCCCGCGTCGCCAAGCAGAAGGCAGACGGTCTCGCTCAACGATATGGCGCCGACGCGAAGACTTGTGGCTACTTTGAGCTGCACCAGTACGCGGATGTGGAACACTCGGAGGTTTGGCGCGAGTTGTTGAGCGGGGAGATCACGGCGAATCCCGAGCAGGCCGCGGCTGCGTTGGACTCCGCCGAGACCGCTGCGAAGTCGTTATGGCGCGCGTTGGATGGTATGGAAGCACGGCGTATGGCGCCAGTCGTGTAGGGATTCGTATCGGGGCACGGCTTCACAGGCTGCGGAAAAAGTCGGAAAGCAGATCCCTCGTCGGCCTGAAGGCCTCCTCGTGATGACAAAAATAAAGGTAATTATCCCTTGAGTTCAAGTAAGCCCGCTGTTATCATGTGCGGCGCATGGCCACAGCATCGCAGGGGTTTACTACTGAAGAATGTGAGCGCTTGTTCCGAGTTGCCAAAAGAGTAGCTACCAAGATCAATTGGAAGCAGATTAACTCGAACACATCCCGCTTTCACGCCAAGGTTGCCACAGAGGACGGGTTGGGTCTCGACCTCTATGGTACTTGGCAGAGAAACGGACGGCACGGGGAAACTCGTTGGGGATTCTCTCTTTTGTACAAGGGGAACTGTGTTCGGCAGTACGACCAAGCTTGGAAGCATCACAATCCCGGCGTGGGATGGGTGCGGGGTCCGCACAAACACAAGTATTCATCGTCACGCATTCCCCGTTTTGCGTATAAACCCGATCCGCCAATCTCAAACAAAGAGCCGAACCAAAGTCTCATAGACTTCATGGCGGAAGCCAACATTGAAATACCGCACAATTTCCAGTTGGTCATGTTCCAGTAGCTGAGTATTGCTGCGCTAAATCAACAAGGCTGTCGTTATCTTTCTCAAAAGCGTAAAACGGAACGTTGTACTCATTGAAAATGCGAAGAACCTCAGGACGCCAAAGGTTCTCTCGTTCCTGCCCGTGGTCGTCTCCAATTACAATCGCATCTGAATCTCTGAACTTCTTCACATCGCCAATCTCAAACGTAGCCTTTTCAGTCAAGCCGACGATTTGATTCTTTCCTACCGTGCTGATCGTTTTGATTAGCGTCTCTTTGCGCACATGGTTCAAAGAGAAGTCGAACTTCCACCTCCCGCTTATTCCTTCGATAGCGTCCGGAGGAACCTCAACAGAAGCTCCCTGTTCAGCGAAGAACAATGCAACAATGAGGTTGAAATCGCGTTTTTCCTTCCGTGGCTTCGCCGTTAGCTGAAGGCCAGACATGGCCTGAAGGGATGACAGGAAGTCGAATACGCTAGCGGCGACATCATTAGCGTTGACCTCCATCAAGATTTCCTGATCAACGTCCTTCAGGTTGTGGGCAACGAGTATCTGATTGAATTCTTCAGCCCTAACGTAATCATCCTGAAAGTCTAAATTTCCCAGGAAGAAGTTGGAGTGGGTCTCCCCAAGATCGCTCAGTCTCCAGCCGCCATTGTCGCCCGGAGAGATGCCAACATCTATGGCGTCGCCATTAAGACGCAACACGGGGAACGTAACAATGAGAGAGTCGTCCCCGCTAGAGCGGCACTCGATCTCGTTTCCAAACCACGTGAGAACACGAGACTTGATCTCTTCGCAATCCATATCTCCCTTCCCCGGCGTGCCATGATAC
>JBARGS010000183.1:0-13673 GCA_049798495.1 Candidatus Korobacteraceae bacterium
CAAGAACTTGGTAGGGGTATTCTACAGCGGTTTCAGAATTTGTTTATGACATTAACGCCGGTTTGAGTATGCAAGATACCCGACGAGGCAAACTGTTGCCAACGCAGCCCAGATGGATTCTTGACGAAACGGGATGTCCATTCGCGGGGCAAACACAGTGTACTTGTACTTAAAGTCGATCGACCAAAAGCCAATCAACAATAGAGGGTACGCCACCACGGCCGCAGTGGCGTACAATTTCCATCCCTTTAGCGGACGCGTTCTTTTCATGTGCTGCCCCGGCAATTCCTTGATACTCCAGACGTGATGCGCAACCTCGCTTTCGATGGCTGAGATCACGCGCTGAGCCGCTTCTTCGCCTTGATCTCCTCCAACAGCGCATCGATCTTCTGCTCGCGCTCCAGCGCGTTAAGCCGGCCATCGACATCGTCGCCCAGGATCTCGCCTTTGGCCCGGCCCAGTGCCTCTTCACGCGCGACCTTGGTACGCATGCGGTCGAAGGTGCGATTCTCGCCGTCGGGCGTCAGTTGCGCATCGGCGGCGCGGCTCACGGCGCGTGAGCGGCGATGCTGCGCGATCAGCAGATCGGCCTTTCCCTTCGCCTCCGACAATTTCAGCTCCAGCTTCTTCAGCGCCGACTTCAGCGACTCTACCTGGGTCTCCTGATCGGCAATCTGCTGATCGAAGCTGTCAGCAAGATGCTGGAAGCTCATGGCGCGTTCCAGCGCGGCGCGGGCCAGTTCGTCGTCCTTCTTGTCGACGGCCAGTTCGGCCTTGCGCATCCACTCGGCATGCTTCTCGGCGTTGTCTTTCTTCTTCTTCTCCAGCAGATGCAGGTCGGCCAGCGCGATAGCCACCTGCGTCTTCACCTGAATGAATTGGTTCTCCATATCGAGGATTACCTGCTTCAACATCTTTTCCGGGTTCTCGGCCTTATCCACCAGGTCGTTCAGATTTGCTCGAACCAGGGTTGCTACACGATCCAGTAATGCCATAACCAACTCCTTATGTGCTGTCAGCCGTCAGCTGTCAGCTCTCAGCTTAATTTCGCTAATCGCTTTTCGCTTTCGTCGGAAAACAAGACTAGCTGTCATCCGGCAAAGGCATGAAAAACGTCTTCTTCGCTAGAACTGCTCGCCGCGAACCGCAGCCAATAGGAAGGCGACGAGCAAGCCTCCCACCGTTCCTACGAAAACCGCAATGTTGGAGTGCGTGATAAAGCGCACGATCACTCCCAACAGCGTTCCGATCAATCCAAGATTCACCACGAATTGCGTACTATCGTCTTCGAACTTCATAACCGTCCTTCGTTGAAAGGTCTCAGCGGGTGCCCCATCCTATCGCCGGCTTTTTGGCGATAGGGTGGGAGACGAATCGCCCAGTTGCGTTTCTGTTCCCGGGTGCCCCACTCATTCGCGGTTTTCGAATGAGTGGGCCCTTGCAGCCACGGTTACTTTCCAGCGCCCGCAGCTTTCGACTTGCCCTCATCACCCGGCGGCAGGCTATCCGGCTTCGGCGACTTGTCGCCGATGGTCCTAATCTTGCCCAGCAGGTCCGCCATCTTCATACCCGACAGCGCCTCGAATAGCGCCGGCACTTGCGCCGCCATCTCGGTAATGTCGCCAGTGATCTTGTGCATGCCGGCCGAACTGCCGTTACCGGTGGAGACGATGGTGATCTTGTCGACGTTCGACAGCGGGCTGGCCAATGCCTTTACGATCTCCGGCAGTCCGGTGAGCAACTTATCCACGACCGCGGCCTGGTTGTACTCCTGGAAGGCTTCGGCCTTCACGTTCATGGCGCGAGCTTCAGCGTCGCCCTTCTTGAAGATGATTTCGGCTTCAGCCTCACCTTGCGCACGGATAGCACTGGCGCGGCCCTCGGCCTCGACCATCGTTCTGGCGCGCTCAGCATTGGCCAAAGTCTCAATGCGCTGACGTTCAATCTCGGCACCCTTGAGAACAGTAGCGATCAGCTCCTTCTCGCGGCGATTGATCTCGGCTTCCTGCACCTTGACCTGCGCCTCTTTCTCAATCTGCTGCACCTTTACGGATTCAGCGATGACCTGCTGTTGCATTACGTTGGTCTGGATCTCATAGGCCTTGTCGGCTTGTGCCTGTTGGCGTTTCACCAGCTCGTTGTAGGTGGCCCGCTTCACTTCCAGATCGCGCTGTGCCTCGGCTTGGCGGGCAAGGGAAGCCGTCTCGGCAGCGACGCGTTCCTGATCGGCTTGAGCCTTTGCAGTCGCCGACTCGCGCAGCGCGATGGCGCGCCTGATGGCGGTATCGCGATCGGCTTCGGCGGTCGCCACGTCGGCATCGCGCTTGATGCGAGCAATGTCCGGCCGGCCCATGTTGGTGATGTACTCGTTCTTGTCGCGAACTTCCTTGATGGTGAACGAGATCACCTCCAGCCCCATCTTGTTCATGTCGTCGGCGCACGTGGAACGCATGCGATCGGCAACCATCTCCGGCTGCTTCACGATTTCTTCCACCGTCAGCTGCCCGATGATGCCGCGCAGATGACCTTCCATCACCAGGCGGATCAGCGCCTCACGATCGGCGGGCGCCTTGGTGAGGAACTGCTCCGAGGCGGTCAGGATCGACTCGGGATCGGACTTCACCTTGATCTGCGCTACCGCTTCCACGGTGACGGCGACGCCTTGCTTGGTGTAGAGGTCCTGTTGCGGCGCCACGTCGAACGACATCAGCTCCAACGACAGCTCGCGGCAGTTCTCCACCATGGGCAGGATCACCGTGCCGTGTCCCTTGACGACGCGAGTTCCGCGGAAGCCGTAGACCACGAGCGCCTCGTGTGGTCCGGCCTTACGATAGAGCTTGGCGAAGACAGCCATCAGCAGCACGATGGCAGCTACCGCTGTCCAGGCAACGATTAACGCTTCTGTAGGTATGTGCGGCATAAGCCTCCTTAAAGGCTGAAAACAGCAATTAGCGGTTAGCGCTTGGCAATTAGCTGCCGCGATTGCGCGGTCGCGATTCCTGTCTGGTTCCGCCGAGACCGTTCATCATCGACATCCTTCAAACCGGATATCCCTCGCTTGTCTTCGCTCGGCCCGCATCCTGCAGTTAGCGGTCGCCACCGGGATTTGCTAACTGCCAAGTGCCAACTGCTAACTGCCGCTTACTTCTTTCCCCGCCATTTCTTCCCATCGCCGGACATAGGCAATCCCATGTTCGTAGCGGGTTATGATGACCTCAGTATCGCGAGCCAGAGCTTCACCGGCGTCGCTGCGCGCGCCACAAGTTTGTCGCGTGCCCTCTTGCGAAAAAATAATTTCTCCTGTACCACCCGTGCGGATGGGGCTGATGACGCGGCCGAGCACGCCCACGCGCTCATAGTCTGCTGGGTCAAGCTCGCGATCGTGCTTGAGCAACAGCTTGGCCACGAACCAGAACACGATCGTCGAGCCCACCAGGCCCACGACCACCGCGATCAGCATGATCACGCTGACTACCAGCGTCGAGTAGCGCGTCAGCAGATATCCCGAGCCACCAAACCAGGCGAGAAAAGCCGTGATCGTAGCGAAATTGAAGAACGGCATATCCGCGCCCTGCGAGGTTCCGGCATGAGCTGCGCCGGCGGCATGAGGCGTGGCAATGTGTCCGCCATGTGGTACGTGAAGGTGTACATGCGGCAGATGCAAGCTTCCACCAACGAACGCCAACACACTCAGCGTCACTCCCACCAGAAAGCATGCGAGATAAAAGATTGCCCACGTCATAACCTTGCTCCTGCCGATTTCCTGCTGCCGCGGCTGGGGTGCGGATCTGTGGCGAGGCTGGGCTTGAGGACTTCCGTCAGCCGCTCTACCAGTTCCGGCGACTCCAAAATGGCGCCCAGCAGCACCAGGCATTTGCGCGTGTCATGATGCTTGGCCGCTTGCAGCAGGGCATGGCTCAACTCCGGATCATGCGCAAACTGCTCGGCTCCATTGATCAGCCACAGGTCAAGCCGGTCTTCGGTGGCGCGCAGATCGCTGGTCAGCTCGGTGTGATAGCCCTCGGGATCGTCCACCAGATAACCGGGATGCACCTTGAAAAATCGTGCCAGCAACATGCGCGAGGCGTTCGTCAGATGCGGTCGCGCGCCGCTCTCGATCTGTGACAGGTAAGACTGGCTCAGCCCGCTGCCCACTTCTTTCTTGAGCGCCCGCGCCAGGTCCTGCTGGGTCATCTCGCGGTCCATGCCGCGCAACGTGCCCTCGACCAGCCGCAGGTAGCGTAATTTCTCTCCCAGTTTCATATTACGATTTGCAATTATGATATTGCAATCTGTAATTGTCAAGAACTGGATTTGGCTTGGAATGAGGGAGATACG
This sequence comes from Candidatus Korobacteraceae bacterium, assembly GCA_049798495.1. GTDB lineage: Bacteria > Acidobacteriota > Terriglobia > Terriglobales > Acidobacteriaceae > Bog-257. Next base: position 4,339 of record JBARGS010000183.1, read on the forward strand.
CGGCAATAATATCCTTGACTAACCCAAGGTAAGTTGCTATGATTTCAAGTATGGAAAGCCCACAGACATTACAGCAAGCGATTCAGCACTTTACAGACGAACAGGTGTGCATTGACGCTGTGGCCGCGATGCGCTGGCCGGAAGGCGTCGAATGTCCGCATTGCGACGCCAAGCAGCCCTATTACCTAAAGACTCAAAAGCGGTGGAAGTGCCGTATGTGCCGCAAGCAATTCTCTGTCAAGGTCGGCACAATCTTTGAGGATTCGCCTGTCTCGCTGTGCAAGTGGCTTCCCGCGCTGTGGATGATCGTCAGCGATAAGAACGGGATTAGCTCATGGGAATTGCATCGCGCTCTTGGCGTAACACAGAAAACTGCATGGTTCATGCTGCATCGGCTCAGACTCGCCATGAGACACAACAGCATTCGCAAGCTAGACGGCGGCCCGGTCGAAGTTGATGAGACTTACATCGGCGGCCAAAAGCGCTTCATGCACGCCAGCAAGCAAAAGCGTTATTACGCCGAAGGCGGCCCGACTGGAAAGACTATCGTGATGGGCTTTCTTGATCGGGAGCTGCGGCAGGTGCGCGCCAGAGTCGTTCCCAACGCGAAGCGAGAGACTCTGCAAAATGAAATCCTCAATCTAGTGAGTCGCGGAGCAAAGATTTACACCGACGACGCCTCGGCTTATGACCAGTGGCGCAAGGATTTCGTCCACGAAGTGGTAAACAAAACTGAGAGCTACGTGCGCGGTCAAGTACATGTGCAGGGAATCGAGAATTTCTGGTCGCTGCTCAAACGGATGCTGCGCGGCACATACGTTGCCGTAGAGCCGTTCCATCTTGACCGCTACTTGGATGAGCAGATTTTTCGCTATGAGAATCGTGCTACCAAAGACAATCCGCTGAATGATGCAGATCGGTTCGCCGCAGCGCTGGCGCGTGTCGCCGGAAGGCGCGTTACCTACAAGGAATTGACCGGAAAACTTGGCACGACGCCTTTCTAATCCTTATCGCCGGAAGCGTGGGCCGAAGCCGAAGAATGCGGTTTAGGGCCGCGCTTCGGCTTTCCCGCATTGGCCGCTTTTTCTTCGGTCAACATCCGATTCAGATCGGTTTTCGATACCTGGAGAATCGTGCGCAGTGCGTTCTGAAAAGTCGTGTACTCGTCTGCCGTCTTGGGATTAGACTTCATGCGCCAATCATACAGCTATTCCTGTATCATGTGTGCGCTATGCCAATCCAAGGCGGTCCGTATTTAGCAGCAGCTTTCTTCTGTGAAAAGGTTCTACGGGAGCCTGACGGGGTCGCGACTTTTGTCAGGGTTGTTGATCGCTGGGTGTTCAGCGGTCCTGACGAAGTGATGCAACCAAACCAATACGTAATCCAAGCTACAATTGTAGTGATGTTCAAGTCGGGAATTCATCGCGGGAACAATCAACTGATTATTGCGCCGACATCACCGTCAGATATCCCCGGTCAGGTTTTGTCTCTTCCTGTGCTCTTTGAGGGAGACGAGGACCGAGGACAAATGCTGATTCAGCCAATGATCTTTCCTGTATCAGAGTATGGAATCTACTGGTTCAGAATCTCCATAGACGAGCAGTGTTTTACTGAGATTCCACTTCGCGTGGTATACCATAGGGTTGTATCTCAGGGGTCCCTGCCACCCAATTTACCACCCCAATGACAGTGTTCGAACTTCTTGTGGTCACTGCTGGAGTTTCGTAAGACACAGTAAATGCGACCTTGGCGGCAGGCTTCTTTGGGGAAATTCCAGCTTTTGTCATCTGCTCAAGCGGATTCCAGTCGGCAGGCTGTGGTTCGGTCTTGCTCCACCATGAGGGACCCGATTCCAGCCAATTATCCCTCAGTTCAGCGACGGAAGAATTCACATCGCTAACGCCAAACTCTGTCCCGCAAGACGAACAAACGTTGTAATCCTTGGCTGGTTCTTCCATTTCGTAACCGCATACTGGACAAATGTTCTCGCTCACCATCGCTTGCACTCCCGTTTGAAATAAATCAAATTATTCACACAATCGTGGCAGAGCCCACGACGCTTAGCCAATACTCGTTCGGTAGCTGGTAAAGATGAGCATGGAACGGGAATGAAATACGTTCTGATCACTCCCCCAACATCCATTATGCCAAACTCTTCGGTGCGCGGGTCGTATCTAATCTTGTCCCCACGACTACGGATGTGCTCCTGCATTCCAGCCGCGAGCGTCTTCGTCAAGAATTCATCAGCAAGGTGCTCGTACTCGTCCGGCGTGCCAGCTTTAAAATCGTCGCCATGAGCACCCCAATGCAGGCTTCGCTGACGAACATTGAGGAACCCTCTGCTTCTGAGAGTCATCGCAGGCGGCGATGATACCACGCCTAAGTTTTGATTATCATTCTTTCGCATAGATGGAATCGGCAGGTCAAGGTAGAAGCATAAAGAGGAACGCGCGCGAGATCCCCTTAATTTTGGTTAGCCAAGTATATTGATACCGATAGCTTTCAGCCATCAGCCCTCAGCTGTCAGCTAAGGCGGAAAACCGAGTGATCGACATTTGAGAACGCTTTCGGGAAGTGAGCGAAACAAGGATTCGCAGATTGGAGTGCAGAGGTGAACCTTGCCCGAGCAGGTTCAAGCTGACGGCTGACGGCTGATAGCTGACTGCTGACAGCTCTACGCCTTCAGCCGTTCCGCGTACTTCTCGCGGATCTTCTGCACCTTGGGTGCGACCACGAACATGCAATACGGCTGCATGGGATTGTTTGCGAGATAGTCCTGGTGGTAATCCTCGGCAACGTAAAACGTGGTTGCGGGCTCGACGGCGGTGACAATCGGATCCTGGAAGACCTTGTCGCGGGTGAGTTCAGCGATCACCTCCTCGGCCACCTTCTTCTGCGCTTCATCGCGGTAGAAAATCACCGATCTGTACTGCTCGCCGATGTCATTGCCCTGGCGGTTCAGCGTCGTGGGATCGTGCAGTGTAAAGAAGACGTGCAGCAGATCACTGAAGCTGATGATCGACGGATCAAAAGTAACCTCGGCGACTTCGACGTGCCCGGTCTTGCCGGAACACACCTGCTGATAAGTCGGATTGGCCGTGCGCCCGCCCATATACCCGGAGCGAACGGATTCCACGCCTTGAAGCTGATTGATGGCGGCTTCCACGCACCAAAAGCATCCGCCGCCGAGGATTGCGGTTTCGGTTGGCATAAGGATTTGATGTTAGCACTTGACACTTAGCATTGGGGCTTGGCAATTGTCCGAATCGGTTTGTTAGCAATTGGGGGCGCCTTTGCCAACGGCCGACACCAATTGCCAAATGCAAACTTCCAACTGCCAAACTGGCCACTCCCAAATACCGGCTGGTGCCAAATAGCAATAGGCGCCAATTTACGGTGAATTGACTAGTCATATAACTAGTCTGTAAGCTTATAGGAGAATCGTAGCCGGAAGGAGGTGTTAGCCATGAGTTCCTGGCCTGTGCAAGACGCAAAGTCCCGATTCAGCGAATTCCTTGAAGCGAGTGTCAAGAAAGGACCTCAAGTGGTAACTCGGAGGGGCGTGGAAACTGCTGTTCTTGTTCCAATTGCGGAGTGGCGTCGCTTGCAGGAAGCGGCGCGGCCGAGCCTTAAACAACTACTCCTGGCGCCTGCTCCTCGTTTCGAGAATCTGATTGCTGATCGCCATAAACTGCGGAGCCGGCCAATCCCGGAGCTGAAATGAATCGGTACCTTTTGGATACGAATGTAATTTCTGAACTGCGAAAGACGCGACCGCACGGCACCGTTCTTGCTTGGATCGATAGGCAAGACGAGGAGCAGCTGTTTTTGTCTGCCTTCACGTTGGGAGAACTACAGGCTGGGGTCGAAGAGACTCGGCGACAGGATCCTGTGAAGGCTGGCGAACTTGACGCCTGGATCGAGCAACTCGCGGCTTCGGCTCAGGTGCTGCCAATGGATGTGACTTGCTTTCGGGAGTGGGGGCGAGTCATCGATCACAAGCCCACCCAACTCTGGGGAGACGCGATGATTGCAGCCACGGCTCGAGTCCATCAGTTGATTGTGGCGACCAGAGACGAAGCGGATTTCCGGCAGCTTGGAGTTCGAATTTTAAATCCGTTTAAGCCGACTTAGCTAAATCCGGCCTCGAGCGCTAGGATCGGCGAGTCCCAATATCGAGAAAGGGAATAGGGCAAGGATGAGCGTAGGATTGTTGGGGCTAGCCGTGGCTACACACAGGGCAATGCCGACACCGACTATACCTCCTGCCAAGAACCAGTAGAGCGATCTGCCACCTTGCGTTGTTATTTCCTGCGGCCTAACTGCTGCTAAATCCCGACTTCAATCCTCGCCCTCGGATCCAGATAATCTCGCAAACCATCGCCGATGAAGTTGAACGACAGCACGGCCAGCATGACGGCCGCGGCGGGGAAGAGCACCAGGTGCGGCGAATCGAACAGATGGGCTCGCGCGTCGTTCAGCATGGTGCCCCAGCTTGCGGTGGGCGGCGGCACGCCCAGACCAAGAAAACTCATAGTTGCTTCGGCCAGAATCGCTCCCGCCATGCCGATCGCCGCCTGCACGATGATGGGCTGAATGATGTTGGGCAGAATGTGGCGGCCGATGATACGTAGATCGCTTGCACCCAACGCACGGGCCGCCTCGACGAACTCACGCTCGCGGACGGTCAACACCTGGGCGCGAACCAGACGGGCATATCCAACCCATCCTCCGATCGACAGCGCGAAAATAAGATTGAAGATGCCCGGGCCGAGGAAGGCCACAAACGCGATGGCCAGCAGGATCCCGGGAAACGACATGAAGGCGTTCATCACCACCACGTTCAGCACGCGATCGGTGACGCCGCCGTAGTAACCGGCAATCGACCCGAAGATGAGGCCGAGCGTCAGTGACGCTGCAACCACGCATCCGCCCACCAGCATGGAGATGCGCGCGCCATAAATGATGCGCGAGAGAATGTCGCGGCCGAGCTCATCTGTGCCGAACCAGTGCGATGCCGACGGGCCCATCAGCCGCGCGGGCAGATCGATGCGCGCCGGATCCTGGGGCGCGATCCATGGCGCGAACACGGCGCAGACGACAAAGACGGCAACCAGAACAACCCCCGCCGTGGAAAGGAGGTTGTAGCGCGCGGCACGACGGAATGATGCGAGTTGAACGGCGGAGGCCATGGAAAAGTCTATCTTAGCGTAGTGTGAAGGCTTCCATCCGCCAGCTGAACGTCCTACGTGTGCAGGAGATCCGGGAAAAGCAGATCCCTCACCGACTGAAGTCGGTTCGTGATGAAACAATAAAAGACTTGAGCCGGCGCAACTGACGCTGCACCTCTTGCCGCCTTGTTTCGACTTTTTCCAGAGCCATTGAGCGCGGCACGGGCATACGTTTAGCCGGCAGTACCTTCTTCCGCCAGCACTTCGGCCAAGAGTTGCGGATCGACGTTTCCGCCACTGATGATCGCGACCGCTTCTCTCGACTCAGGGAGCTCCGTCGCGTGGAACAGCCAGGCAGCGAACGTGACTGCCCCGCTCGGCTCTGCAACCAGGCGGGCGTTGGTGGCCATGAGCCGCATAGCGTTGCGGATCTCGGCTTCGCTCACGGTGATCACGTTGTCGACGAACCGGCGAATGTGCTGAAAGTTGATGGGCCCAATCGATTGCGTGCGCAGCCCGTCGGCCAGCGTGCTGGAAACGCGCTCGGCCGGCAGTTCAACGATCTCTCCTTTACGGAAGCTCTGCTGCGCATCGTTGGCCAGTTCAGGTTCGACGCCGATCACCTTCGCCTTGGAGCCGCTCAGCTTGAGCGCCGCCGAGATACCGCTGATCAATCCGCCGCCGCCCGCAGGCACGAGCACGAGGTCGACATCGGTGCAGTCTTCGAGAATCTCCAGCCCGACGGTGCCTTGTCCGGCGATGATCTGCTCGTCGTTGTAGGGCGGCACGATCACGTAGCCGTGCTGCTCCGCCAGTTCTTCGGCTTTTCGCATGCGCTCGGTGCTGGCCGGGCCGGCGGTGACGATTTCAGCTCCAAGGGCAGCCGTGCTCTCCACTTTGCGTTTGGGAGCATTGCGGGGCATCACGATGACTGCTTTCGCCCCCAGCGCGCGCGCCGCATAGGCGACGCCCTGCGCGTGATTGCCGCTGGAGTAGGACACGACGCCGCGGTTGCGTTCCTCATCGCTGAGCGAGGCGATTTTGTTGTACGCGCCGCGCAGTTTGAACGAGCCCACGGGTTGCAAGCTCTCAGGCTTCAACCAAAGCCGGCCGCGTACGGGATCATTTTCAGATTTTGCACCAGGCTTTCCGGCGGGAGGAAAGTAAGGCACCAGTGGCGTACGCGCAGCGACACCACGCAATCTCTGCTGCGCGCGTTGGATCTGTTCGAGCGTTACCATGGCGTAAGTTTGCGATTGACGTTCAGGGCTGGGCCGCCGGCACAAGCCACGTCCCGGCGGGCAGATTCGCCGGACCCTTGCTGCTGTCGGTGGTTCGCGCTTCGCGGAGCATCGCCGCCATCCAGTGTACAAGCATCAACCTGTCGCGCAGGCTAACTCGGTTTCCAACTTCGACGTGACCGATGGCGGGACTGAGCAGCGTCGCGAGCAGATACTCATGAGGGATATCGCGTTCCAGCCAAAGCATCTCGGTCGGGGGGATGATGGTATCGTCGGAGCCGTGCAGCAGCAGAACCGGCACATGCAGGAAACGCAGATGTCCGGCAGGCGAAGCGGTCGCCAGTTCCTCGCGCCGCTTTTCGATCTCGGCCAGAATCTCGGGCGCGAGGCTCGTACGCTCTTTGTGATATATGTGCTGCATGATCTCCTGTCCGGCGGGAGTCATGGCACTGGTCAGCGCCTCGGAAGCCTTGCCGTTTCCGCCAAGTAGCAGCTTAAGGGCGTCATGAGCAATCGTCGCATCGTGTGTGGAAAAGAAATCCTGGGGCTCGTCGTAAATGACGATCAGCGGACCATACTCGTGCGGCGTCAGGTGCTCGACCCGTCCGTCGGGGCGAACCGCCTCGCCAGTAGCAAAAAAGCGAAGCACATGCGACAAATCGTAGTATCCGCCGACGGAAGCGACCCAGGCGATGGCAGGTGAATACTGCGGATCGCTGGCGGCCAACAAGGCCAGGCCTCCGGAGAAGCTGATTGCCAAGATGCCGACTTTGGGCACGGCGAGTTGTTGCGCGAAGCTCTGCGCTGCACTTCCGATGAGGTCCGCCGATTCGCCTTCCACACGATAATCGGCAATACCCGCGACGAGCGGCGTCATCACGAAGAATCCGCTTGCCGCCAGCGACCGCGCGAAATTCACCAGCCGCGGTTCGTTGATGCCGAGCTCGTGCATGCCGTGAACAACAACAATTCCCGGAGCGAAGGCGACGCCACGGGGCAGATAGAAGCGCGCGGGAATCGGCCTGCCGCGAAAATCGAAAGTGGTGTCGTGCACCTCAACCGGACGGACATCGTAGTTGGCGAGCCACCCGGTCGCATGAAGATCGGAGATGCGCTGCAGCAGGGAAGCGGCCCGCAAATAGTCTTGCGCGACCGGATACAGCAAAGCCACGACGACGGGCAACAGAAGAAGAAGCCAGGCAAGCAGCCGCACCTTACGCGAAGGACTACGACCTTGCCAGGGAACGGTGGTCATCACAAGACCGTTAACACTCGCCATGCGGTTGTGGCGATACTTTGATGGGTGAGCCACGCAGGCGTTCGCACAGTCTCCTTAAGGGGGCTAACTTACGTGCGCTTCCGAGATACGCTGGCGGCGCACGCTGATTTTGTGCTCGTTCTTGCGGGCTGCCGCCAAGTCGAAAGCGAGCTGCATTCCGAGCCACGTTTCCGGAGTGCTCCCAAATGCCTTGGTCAATCGAATCGCCATCTCTGGGCTGATTCCCGACTTGCCGTTGACGATATTGTTCAGCGCCTGCCGAGTGACGCCGAGGACCTTGGCGCCCTCCGTCACAGAAAGTCCCAATGGCTCAAGGCAGTCGTGTCGGACAATGCGGCCCGGATGCACTGGATTTTTCATGGGCATAAACCCGTGTCCTTCCTAATGGTAGTCAATCAGTTCTACATCGAAGACATCGATGCCCTCAAAGCGAAAAATAATGCGCCAGTTGGCTCGCACGGTTACGAACCAAAACCCCTTCAAATCGCCCTTAAGCCGATGTAGATGAAACCTGGGAAGATCCAAGGCCCACGGAGTGGTCGCGGCATCCAGGACCGTCAGAATTCGTTCAATATTTGGCAGCAGATCGGCACGAACACCGCTGGGATCATTGCTCTCGTAGAGTCGCTTCAGTCCGCGATGTTTGAAGCTGCGAATCACATGGGCTCATAGTAAAGTGACAAGTGTCGGTTGTCAAGAGCTATACTTCCAGTATCACCGGCATGATCAGCGGCCTGCGCGAGGTGTTCTTCACAATAAATCGCTTCAGATCCTGGCGGATTTTTTCCTTGATCATGCCGTAATCCGCCTTCTCCTCGTCGCTGGAGGCTTCCAGGGTGCGCATCACCGTTTGCCGCGCCTGATCGACAAATCCGTCCTCGCTCATGTTGCCGCCGAAGCCGCGCATCACGATCTCGGGCGAAGTTTCCACCCTGCCGGTCAGCTTGTTGATGGCGATGATGGGCAGCACGATGCCGTCTTCGCTGAGGTGGCGGCGGTCGCGAATGACCAGATCTTCCACCACGTCGCCCATGGAGTTGGAATCGATGCAGACGCGGCCCACGTTGATCTTTCCCGCCTTGCGGGCGCCCAGTTCGTCGAACTCGAGAATGTCGCCGCTCTCGATCATCATGACCTTGCCAACCGAGCCGTGCATGGCGCCTGCCATTTCGGCATGCAGCTTGAGCTGGCGATACTCGCCGTGAATGGGGATGAAATACTGCGGCTTCACCAGGTTAATGATGAGCTTCAACTCTTCCTGGCTGGCGTGTCCGCTGACGTGTACCGGCGGCGAGGATCCGTCGTCGTAGATGACATGGGCGTCGCGGCGGAACAGGTGATCCACCACGCGGTAGATGGCCTTTTCGTTACCGGGAATAATACGTGATGAAAGCACCACCGTATCGCCCGGCTGAATTTTCGCGTGCTTGTGATTGTCCACCGCGGCGCGCGACAGCGCGGACATCGGCTCGCCCTGGGTGCCGCTGATGAGCACGCAAACCTTCTCCGGCGGAAAGTCGCGGATCTGCGCGGGGTGGATCAGCACCCCATCGGGAATCTCGATGTAGCCAAGGTCCTGCGCGATCTCGGTTGACTCCGTCATGGATCGCCCAACTAACGCGACCCTGCGGTCGTTTTCGTAGG
>JBARGS010000184.1:0-3828 GCA_049798495.1 Candidatus Korobacteraceae bacterium
CGGCCGCCAGAAACTCCGACTCCGACTCTGCCGCGGATTGCGAAAGGAAAACTCGCGAATCGGCGGGAAGCTTTGAATCCATGCTAGCCGCCATGATGCGGGATGTGGCTGACATGCGCTTCCGCGACGACGCAAATACCAGCTTCATTTGCGGCAGCCAGCAGCGCGTCCTTGTCCAGCAGCAGACATCGTCCCGCATCCAACGCAAGGCAGGTAGCGCCGGCGCGCTTCATCGTGTCGATGGTGTGCAGTCCCACGACTGGCACATCGAAGCGCATATCCTGATTCGGCTTGGCAACTTTGACCACGGTCAATGCGCGGCTCAAGGTCGAGGACTCGCTGCCGAGCGACGGCGACTTCATGATCTCCGCGGCGCGCAGAATCGTGGCATCGGTGCCTTCCATTGCTTCGACGGCGACGCAGGCGGCTTCAGCGATCACCACGGTTTGACCGATATCGAAACGCGACAGATGCGTCGCGATCGCGCGTCCATAGGTAATGTTGGTCTGCTCGGAATCGCCGGGCGCACGCGCGGTGAGCACACCTTCGGTAGCCAGCATCGGCTCCAGCAACTCAGTGGAACTCATCAGGGTGATGCCCTCGTCGCTGAGGACCTTGCCGACAGCCCCGATCAGCGAATCGGTGTTGCGCGTCGTGAGCGAGAGCAGCAGCTTGGCGAGTCGCCAATCCGGCTTGATGCTGCTGAAAATCTGTTTGTGCTTCACCTGTCCAGCCATGATGGCGCGCGTGATGCCTTCGCTCTTGAAGGTCTCGATCAACTTGGACAACTCGCCCAGCGAAAGCCAGTAGACAGCAGTCGCTCCATGCTGCTCGATCTCGGGAGATGTCTCTTCCTTAATCGCAGCAACGACCACCTGCATACCTTTCGAGCGCGCAGCATCGAGCACCAGCATAGGGAATTTGCCATTGCCGGCGATGAGGCCGATGCGATCGGGAAGGTCGTTCATATATTGCTATCGCATTGAGTGCCGTGCTCTACGGCACTCAGATCGTCTGAATAATTCCACCTAGCGCTGAACGTTGGGCTATGATCTTCCGTCCCGCAAGCGGGACGGCTTAGTTTAGCCCAGGACGAAGTCCCGGGAAGAGTGCATTTATGAGTGCTAAGTCCCGGCAGGGACGGACGGTGCAGGCGAGGCTACGGACTAGTTGCAACCTTTTGCTATTTAATAACGCCGCGCTCCGAGCTCTCGATAAACTTCAGCAGCAACTCAACGTCCTCGCCCTGAGCGCCTTCCGCGCGCAACGTCTCCAATGCTTGCGAGGTATTCATCTTTGACGCGAGCAGTACCTTGAACGCATGGTGCAGCTTGGCGATCCGCTCGCGCGAAAATCCGCGGCGCTGCAAGCCGACTTTGTTCAGCATGTAGGCGTGGGTGTCGCGCTCGGCGCTGGTCATCGAATACGGCAGCACATCCTGCGTGATAGTAGTTCCGCCGCCGATATACGAATGAGCGCCGATGCGTACATACTGATGCACCGGGCACAGCGCTCCGACGACCGCCCATTCCTCCACCGTCACATGGCCGGCGAGCGTGGCCGCATTCACCAGCATCGCATGATCGCCGATGAAGCAATCGTGCCCGACGTGCGCGTAGGCCATAATCAGCGTATGGCTGCCAACGCGAGTTGTACCGCCGCCCTTTGTCGTACCGCGCGTGATGGTTACGTACTCGCGCATGACATTGTTGTCGCCAACCTCAAGCCTCGTCGGTTCGCCGGCATACGTGATGTCCTGCGGATCCATACCGAGGGCTGCGAAAGGATAGATTTTGTTGTTGCTGCCGAATCGGCTGGGGCCGCCCAGAACCACATGCGAAACCAGTTCGCAGTTTTCGCCCAACACCACGCCGGCGTGCACCACGCAATACGGTCCTATGCTGCAGGAAGCAGGAATTTGCGCGGACGGATCGACGATCGCGGTGGGATGAATGCTCATGCTGAAGGTGATGTGGTTTCGCGCTCCGGCTCGGGCTGCGTAGCTTCTTCGCTCGGTTTTGGCGCCCGGTGGAGCAAGCGACAGGTAACCACCGCCTCGCAGGCAAGCTTTCCGTCAACGTATGCCTTGCCTTGCAGACGGCCCGCGGTACCGCGAAAGGCCAGCACATCGACTTCGATGCGAAGCTGATCTCCGGGAGTGACGGGCCTCCGGAAGCGCGCACGCTCGATGCCGGTAAAGACCAGCAGCTTGTCGTCGCGGTCAGCAATCTCGGTGAACAGAAGCACAGCGCCGGCTTGCGCCATCGCCTCCACGATCAGCACGCCGGGCATGATGGGATAATCGGGAAAATGTCCGGCAAAGAAAGGCTCGTTGATCGTAACATTCTTGATTGCGACTACCCGCTTGGCGCGGACCATCTCAATGACGCGATCGATCAGCAGCATGGGATAGCGATGCGGCAGAAGCTTCACGATATCACCTATGTTCAGTTGAAGGTCCTGGCTGCTTTCGGGCGCGGGCTGGGTTGGATCGCTCATGGGAGAATAGACTCTGTGAGTCTCGGAAAGTCCCGATTATACATTCCGGAACCGCAGATTCCGGGCACTTGGCGAATTTTAAAGGATAGGACCAGGACGCAATCATGGCGAACAACAGGCATCGGCAAGCCCGCCTGAGCTTAGCTGTAATGGAGTGGCTGCGCACGCGAGAAGACGAGATGGTTGCCCGTCTGCGCGAACTGGTGACGCACGAATCTCCCACTCACGACAAGCGCGCTTGCGACAACCTGTGTTCGCATCTCGCCGCCGAGTTCGGACGATTGGGAGGGCAGGTCAGAATCCATCAGCAAAAGAAAGCCGGAGATCATCTGCAGGTTAACTTCGCCGGCGCGCGAAATCGCAAGCCGGTACTTCTGCTTGGCCACTTCGATACGGTGTATGAGTTGGGAACCCTGAAGACGATGCCTTGGCGCGAGCAACAGGGGCGCCTTCACGGACCAGGTATTTTCGACATGAAAGGCGGCATTGTCCAGATGATGTTTGCCTTGCAGGCCTTGAGCGAAACGCAGGCCGGCCTGCCGCGTCCGGTAATCGTATGGCTGGTCTCCGATGAAGAGGAGGGCAGCGTCAGCTCGCGCGCAATGACCGAGAAGCTGGCGAAGCGTTGTGCCGCTGTGCTGGTCTGCGAGCCGGCTGGTCCCGGAGGAGCGCTCAAGACAGCACGCAAAGGCGTCGGCTCGTTCAGGCTGACGGTAAAGGGCCGTGCGGCTCATTCAGGACTCGACTTCGAGAAAGGACACAGCGCCATCGTTGAACTGGCCCATCAGGTGAAAGCCGTTTCCGCGCTGACGGATCTGAGGCGCGGCATCACCATCAACGTGGGTGTGATTCGAGGCGGAACGCGAGCCAATGTCGTCGCTGCGGAGGCAGCGGCGGAGATGGATCTCCGCATCGCGCGAAAGAGCGATGGCCCGAGGATAGAGCGCAAAGTCCGCAGTTTGCGTCCGGTGAATCCAAACTGCACGTTGGAGATTGCCGGCGACGTTAATCGTCCGCCGCTGGAACGTACGCAGCAGGTCGCAGGACTGTTCGCCGTGGCGCGCAATGTCGCCGGCGAACTCGGATTCGAGTTGAACGAGGTTGCCGTCGGCGGCGGCTCCGATGGCAACTTCACCGCCGGCATCGGCGTTCCGACGCTGGATGGTTTGGGTGCTGTAGGCGACGGCGCACACGCCTCGCATGAGCATGTCGTAGCCTCGGAACTACCGCGGCGTGCGGCCCTTCTGGCAGGATTGATTCAGGCGATTGACTAGCGTCCCTCAGGGAGTAAAGCCCAGTTTTTAGCGGCCCGGTACGGCACAGCTGAAG
>JBARGS010000185.1:0-5769 GCA_049798495.1 Candidatus Korobacteraceae bacterium
TCCCCGAGCTGAACGCCCGCGAGGCTGCCCTGGTGGAGGGCGTGGATGTCTATCCCGTACGCTCGCTGATCGACGTCGTGCAGTTGCTGAACACCGGCAACGGCATCCAGCCGGTGAAGGTTGACACCCGCGCTCTTCTGGAAACTTCGCAGAGCTTTGGCGTGGACTTCGGCGACGTTCGCGGCCAGCAGACGGCCAAGCGCGCCATTGAGATTGCCGCCGCCGGGGGCCATAACCTGCTGATGATCGGCCCCCCAGGTTCCGGCAAGACCATGCTGGCCAAGCGCATGGCGACCATCCTGCCGCCCTTGACCTTCGACGAAGCGCTGGAAACGACCAAGATCCACAGCGTCGCCGGGGTGCTCGATTCCAGCAGTGGGCTGGTTGGCACCCGGCCGTTCCGTTCCCCGCACCACACCATTTCCGACGCCGGCCTTATTGGAGGCGGCATGATTCCCCGTCCCGGCGAGGTTTCGCTGGCGCACAACGGCGTGCTCTTCCTCGATGAACTACCCGAATTTCCCCGCAATGTATTGGAAGTCATGCGCCAGCCGCTGGAAGACGGCACGGTGACCATCGCCCGCGCCGCCATGTCACTGAGCTTTCCGGCGCGCTTCATGCTCGTGGCGGCAATGAATCCTTGCCCCTGCGGATATTTCAACGACCGGACGAGAGAGTGCCGCTGTAGCCCCATGATGATCCAGCGCTACGTCTCCAAGATCTCCGGCCCGCTGATGGACCGCATTGACATTCACATTGACGTGCCTTCGGTGAACTACCGCGAGCTGCGCAGTGGCGCAACCCCGGAGAGTTCCGCCGACATTCGCGACCGGGTGATTCGCGCGCGCGAGGTGCAACTGGAGCGCTTCCACTCGGAAGGACAGCGGATGTACGCCAATGCCCAGATGGGCTCGCGGGAGATCCGGAAGTACTGTGAGCTTGGCACCGATGCCGAACACCTGCTGGAGCGGGCGATGGTAAAACAGGGGCTCAGCGCACGCGCCCACGACCGGATTCTGAAGGTGTCCCGGACGATTGCCGATCTGACCGGATCTGGCACAATCGAGCCGGGTCATATTGCCGAAGCGATCCAGTATCGAACTTTGGACCGGACGTTCTGGGCTTAGGCGCTGGACTGGTTGCTGACGCCGGCTTTCAGCCGATTGCCAACCCAGTTTTGGCGCGCGGACGAGAGATTCGGCGACCGCAACTTATTGATGATTTTAGGGTTACAAATTTAGCAACATTTCGGTACATGGCTCGTCTAAGGACAATGGGAACCCGGGGAGGTTGTATAGGTTGTCAAATTGGTTCGGGAGATGATTTTTCTTGACTGCGACCGCTCGGGCGACTACCTTACTGTTTTGACTTAAGACGTCGTCCTGAAGGGTACCAGTCTAAGACGTCCTGCCCGAACCGGCCCCCACTGAATGCCATCATTAGGGAATCAGGAAAGGCATCTCCCCGCACGAAGTCGTGCTGGAATCAGGACCTAAGGCGGTAAGTATCTCTTAGAGTAGGGCTTCCGTACTTACGGAGCCAAATTGACAGGCGAAAAAATACAGAATCCCAGCCAGACGGGCGGCATCCAACCGGGTGGCTCCTGTTGCGGTTCGCGGTTGTAAATAGTTCCTTTCGTCTGCGTTCAAGCCAGGAGTAGAACTTCCACTCCTGGTTAGGCTCCGGAACGTTCATTAATACACCGAGGAGACATATATCAATGCGATCTGATCTGGTTTTTGAAGCGGTCCAAACTCTGCGCAATCGTTACACGTTGTGTCAACTGGCGTCCAAGGCTACGCGTAGGTTCCACAAGCCCAATACTCGTATTCAGGACACCACCAACGAAGTGTTGCACCGCATTGCCGATACCGACCGGAATAATGTCATCATTGAACCGGAGTTGGCTTCCGAAGCGCAGCGGCGCGCTGCATAAGCGCGCCGCGCCTTTCGGCGCCTCCCTCGTACGTTCCTCCGGCCCGCCCTTCCGCAAAATCCCTCGTAGGTGAACATGACAATCTCAGAACTAAAAGAAAAGAACATCACCGAGTTGACCCGCATAGCTCGGTCTCTCGAGCTACCCGGCGCCAGCGGCCTGCGCAAGCAGGACCTGATCTTCAAGATTCTCCAGGCCCAAAGCGAAAAAGAAGGCCACATTTTCGCCGAAGGTGTGCTGGAAATCCTGCCCGATGGCTACGGCTTTCTTCGCTCCCCCGACTACAACTATCTGCCCGGTCCGGATGACATTTACGTTTCTCCCTCGCAGATCCGCAAGTTCGACCTGAAAACCGGTGACACCATCAGCGGACAGGTTCGTCCGCCGCACGAAGGCGAAAAGTATTTCGCGCTGGTCAAAATCGAAGCCGTTAACTTCGAGTCGCCCGAAGAGGCGCGCAACAAGATTCTCTTCGACAACCTGACGCCGCTCTATCCGCAGGAGCGGATCAAGCTGGAAACGGTTCGCGAAAACATCAGCGCTCGCGTCATGGATCTGCTGACGCCGGTAGGTAAAGGTCAGCGCGGCCTCATCGTCGCTCCGCCCCGAACCGGCAAGACCATGCTGTTGCAGAACCTGGCGAACTCCATCACCACCAATCATCCGGAGGTCGTGCTGATTGTGCTGCTGATCGACGAGCGCCCGGAAGAAGTTACCGACATGCAGCGGTCGGTGAAGGGCGAGGTCATCTCCTCCACCTTTGACGAGCCGGCCGCCCGTCACGTGCAAGTCGCGGAGATGGTGATCGAAAAGGCCAAGCGCCTGGTCGAGCACAAACGTGACGTGGTGATCCTGCTGGATTCGATTACGCGTCTGGCTCGCGCCTACAACACCATCGTTCCGCCCTCGGGCAAGGTGCTCTCAGGGGGCGTCGACTCCAACGCGCTGCAGCGCCCGAAGCGTTTCTTTGGCGCGGCCCGCAATATCGAGGAAGGCGGCTCGCTGACCATCATCGCGACCGCACTGATCGAAACCGGCTCCCGTATGGACGACGTGATCTTCGAAGAGTTCAAGGGCACCGGCAACATGGAAATCATCCTCGACCGCAAGCTGGTCGACAAGCGAACCTTCCCCGCCATCGACATTCAGCGCTCGGGTACGCGTAAGGAAGAGTTGCTGATCCCTAAGGAAGACCTGGCGCGCATCTGGGTGCTGCGCAAGGTACTCAACCCGCTCTCTCCGGTGGAAGCCATGGAGTTGCTGATCGAAAAACTTGGCAAAACCCGTTCGAACAACGAATTCCTGTCGAGCATGAGCTCGTTGTAGAAGAAGTTTTCAGCCGTCCGTTTTCAGCCATCAGCTAAAGCGGTGCTTTCGAGGGGCGCAGCTTCCACTGCGCCGCAACCGCCCCATTCCTTCACGTAAAGGCCCTGCTGGAAATTGCCGTCCTACGCTGTGGGACAAAACAGTCTTATCATCCAGAACGCCACCATGGCGACGGCAGCCGCCGCTGGAATGGTGACGATCCAGGCCCACACGATACGCCGCGCCACCCCCCAGCGTACGGCGGATATCCGGTTCGTAGTTCCCACGCCGACGATTGCTCCCGTGATGGTGTGCGTGGTGCTCACCGGAATTCCTGCCAGCGCCGTGCTGAATAGCGTGATGGCCCCAGCGGTCTCGGCACAAAATCCGCCCACGGGTTTGAGCTTGGTGATCTTCGATCCCATGGTGTGAACGATGCGCCACCCGCCGAAGTACGTGCCCAGCGCGATGGCCGCATTCGCCGCAAGGATAATGGGCCAATGCCAGCGTCCCCAGTTGGCGGCAAAGTCACCCGGCGTCATGATCCCGGCGGTATAGAGTGCGCCGGCCACGATGCCCATCGTTTTCTGCGCGTCATTGCCGCCATGTCCCAAGCTGTAGAAGGCTGCGGAAAGCAACTGGAGTTTACGGAAAAGCTTGTCGACCTGGCGCGGTGTTTTCCGCTGAAAAATCCAGGAGATGGCCACCATGAAGCCGAAGCCAAGAACGAAACCCATCACCGGCGCCACCACAATGAAGATCAACGTCTTGGTCCAGCCGCTGGCAATGATGACTCCGGGCGCGCTGCGCCAGCCGTGAAGAATCGTGGCGCGCGCCATGGCCGCTCCGGCGTAGCCGCCGATCAGGGCATGCGAAGAGGACGTCGGCAATCCCAGCAGCCAGGTCACCACGTCCCAGACGATCGCTCCGAGCAATCCGGCCAACACGACATACTGGGTGACGATATCGAGTTCGATCATTCCCTTCCCGATCGTCTTGGCCACGGCGGTTCCCAGCAGAAAGGCGGCGAGAAAGTTGAACGCCGCCGCCCACACCACCGCCAGACGCGGCGACAGCACACGAGTGGAAACCACGGTCGCAATACTGTTGGCGGCATCGTGAAAGCCGTTGAGAAAATCGAAAATAAGCGCCGTGAGGACGGTAATGATGAGCAGGATGAGTCCGGTGCTCACGAGTCCACACCCTGGATTGAATTCTTGATTGATTGCACGTCTGGCGCCTTACCCGTTCTTCAGAACCACGGTCTCAAGCACGTTCGCGACGTCTTCCGCCTTGTCGGAAGCAGTCTCCAAAATCTCCAGCAGCTCCTTCAGCTTGATCAGCGTGATGGGATCATAGTCGCCTTCGAATAGCCGTCCGATGGCCTCCCGGCTCACCTGATCGGCTTCGTTCTCCAGCCGGTTGACCTCCACGCAATGCTCCATCAGCTTGCCGTCCTTGTTGAGCAGCGCGACCGCTTTGCCCAACTCAACGCATTGCTTCAGCACGATCCCCGCCAGCACCTTAGCCGACGGTGACGGCTCGACGATCTTGTACGTCAGCAGGCGGTCACTGGCGCCGTTGATGAAGTCGAGCACATCGTCGAGCGAAGAAGTGAGCATGTGGATGTCTTCCCGGTCGAAGGGCGTAATGAAGGTCTGATTGAGCTTGATCAGAATGCGGTGCGTCATCTCATCGCCGTGGTGCTCAATCTCTTTGATTTTTTCCACCACCGCCGGCAAGCGCTCGTAGTCGTAGTGGTGCAGGCAATCGGAAAGAGCTCTGGCGCCCTGGGTCAGATTGTCCGCAACCTCCGTGAACATGTCGAAGAACTTCGTCTCACGCGGAATCAGGCGCACAATCACCAGCTCCGTTTCGTTGTCTTGCTTGTTGGGAGATCCATGGAATGTAAATATACGATTACAGTTATGTTGCAATTGTGTGAAACACCGTACTATCGCACGCGAACCCAATCAGGGTCAAACCTGAGACAGCAACCTCGCGGATGTTGTTGAAAGCGAATGAACTAGGCCCATGCTAGTCGGTGCCGAATCGGGAACGCCGGCGTGCTACTCACGGCACGCGACGAGCGGGACGGTCCCGCACAGATCTTCCTAAGTACCACAATGTGGCATAGCCATAAATCACCGGCGAATCCAACGTTGAGCACTTTGAGGCGCCGTAGCATTACTCCCACATCGTGGGACACATGCTGCAGGCAGCGATTGGGCAAGAAAAAAGCCCGGCTCTAGTGCCGGGCTTGTATTCGTGACGTCTTATTGGATCGCCGCCGGAAGCGGTGATCGCCTGATGTTAAACGACTGCCGCTCTCACGTCAGTATGCGTTTCTACCGAACAGGCCGGACCATGCGGTCAAGCACACGATCCGCAGGTCAAACCAGAAGCTCCAATTCTGCAGGTAGTACAGATCGTATTCAAACCGCTTGGAAATCGAGGTATCGCCACGCCAGCCGTTAACCTGCGCCCAGCCCGTCATTCCAACCTTCAGCCGATGCCGTGTGTCATAG
>JBARGS010000186.1:0-7375 GCA_049798495.1 Candidatus Korobacteraceae bacterium
CGCCGCAACTCGATTTAGTTAAACTCTAAGGCGGCTGAAGCCGGCGATACCTCTGCTAGGCGGGCTGAAGCCCGCCTAGATTACATGATAAGAGAGCTTTGCGGCGCAGCTAAAGCTACGCCCTTTCAAATCTGTTACCTTCTGGCCGCGAACTCGCCTTTCGGCGCGGTTTCCGCCATGCGATACCACTCCACCGTCCGCCGCAGGCCTTCTTCGAAACTCACCAGCGGCCGATACTTCAGCTTGGCTTCTGCCCGCGAGATGTCCGCCAGCGAATGCTTCACATCACCGGCCCGCTCCGCCGCATATTGCGCTTCGCCGGAAAAGCCGGTAAGCGGCTTCAACATCCCGAAGGTCTCATTCAGATTGAAGCGATGGCCGGTCGCGATATTGAAGGTCTCGCCGGCAACGTCGGACTCGGGCGCGGTAGCCGCCAGCAGGTTCGCCGCGACGGCGTTCTCAATGTAGTTGAAATCGCGCGACTGCTCGCCATCGCCGTAGATGGTGGGCCGCTCGCCGCGCAGCATCTGGGTAATGAACTTCGCCAGCACCGCCGAATATTGCGAGGTCGGGTCCTGATGCGGTCCAAAGATGTTGAAGTAGCGCAGGCTGACGGTAGGCAATCCGTAGACGAGATAAAACGACTTCATGTACATCTCGCCCGCCAACTTGGCCACGGCGTAGGGCGAGATCGGCGTCGGCGTCATGTCTTCGCGCTTGGGAAGCGTCGGCGTGTCGCCGTAGGCGGACGACGACGCTGCATATACTAGGCGCTTCACGCCCGCATCGCGCGCCGCAATCAGCACGTTAACCGTGCCGTCCACGTTGACTCGATTGCTTCGCGCCGGATCGGCTACGGATTTAGGGACAGAGGGAATTGCGGCCTGATGCAGAACGTAATCCACGCCTGCGCACGCCGCGTGCACCGCGTCCAGGTCGAGCACGTCGGCCTCGCGAAAATCAAATTGCGGCAGGAGGTCCTGCAAATTCTCCCGCCGGCCGGTTTCAAAGTTGTCGAGGCCGCGGACCTTCTCGCCGCGCTCAAGTAGCGCGCGGACCAGGGAGGAGCCGATGAATCCCGCCGCGCCGGTGACCAGATATTGCGCCATCGCTAAAGCTTAGCATGACGCGGAGCCGCCGACGGTCCCTCTTGGTCAGGCGCCAGATCGAAGCGCTGGGCCAGCATTTCCACGATTTCGCGGCCTATCTCCAGCGAGGCGGTCGCCGCCGGCGACGGCACATTGCAGACGTGAATCATGTTGCGGCTGTTCACGAAGTAGAAGTCGTCGAGCAGGTTGCCATTGCGGTCGACCGCCTGCGCCCGCACTCCTGAGCCGCCCTGCGCCAGGTCCGATTCCGTGAGCTCCGGAACCATCTTCTGTAGCGCTTTCACAAAGGCCGACTTGACCCACGAGCGGTATTGCTCCGCCAGTCCCATCTGCCAGTACTTCCGCGCCATCTTCCAGAAGCCGGGGAAGCGCAAGGTCTCCATCGCTTCGTTCATCGCTGGCGGCGCGCCCGTGTAGCCTTCGCGCCGGAAAGCGAGCAACGCATTTGGCCCAGCTTCGACGCTGCCGTTCACGCGCCGCGTGAAATGCACACCAAGGAAAGGAAATCGCGGGTCGGGAACCGGATAGATGAGCGCTTTCACCAGGTGGCGCCGCTCCGGCTGAACTTCGTAGTACTCGCCGCGGAAGGGAATAATCTCCAGCGCAGTTTCGACGCCGGCCATGCGAGTGACCGTGTCGCTGTACAACCCGGCGCAGTTGATGACGTAGCGCGCACGGAACATACCCGCGCTGGTCTCGACCATGTTGCTCTCACCGTCTTCCCGGAGTCCCACGACGTTGGCTTTGAAAACGATCTCCCCACCGGCGGCGCGAATCAACTCGGCATACTTTTCCGCGACGACGGTGTAGTCCACGATGCCGGTGCTTGGCACCTGCAATGCCGCAAGACCCTCGCAGTGTGGCTCGATCTCGCGAAACTCGTCGCGTTGCAGCATGCGAAGGCCGGGCACGCCATTGGCAATTCCGCGCTGATGCAATTGCTCCAGCCGCGGCACTTCTTCCGGACTGGTGGCAACCACCAGCTTGCCGCACTCTTCGAAGGGAATGCGCTGCTCCTCGCAGAACTGCTTCATCGAGGCAGCACCGGCCACGCAGTTGCGCGCCTTCAGCGATCCGGTCCGGTAATACAGTCCCGAGTGGATGACGCCGCTGTTGTGCCCGGTCTGGTGAGCGGCGACGCGGCTTTCCTTGTCGACAACGATAATGCGCAGCTCGGGAAAGCGCCGCGTAGTTTGCAAGGCTGTAGCCAGGCCTACGATGCCCGCGCCTATGATGAGCAGATCTGCTTCACGGTCGGCCATATTATGATCCCAACGAAACCCGCGATTATACGTCCGTCGTAGCGCGGCTCACTAGGACGCGCATCACGTGGTAGTGGTGCAGTTTGTCATCCCGAGCAAGCCTCTTTTGCGCAGTGAGGGATTCTGGGCGCGCCGATTCGCGCCTCGGGGTCCCCATGAGGCGCCGGGTTTGCGTCTCATGGGGTGAGCGCCGGCGCGCGAAAGAGCTTGCCCTGAGCGAGCGCAGCGAGTCGAATGGGCGCGCATCCTTATCGCAAACTGCACCACGGCGCATCACAGCATTGCGCTCTCGCTTGTGGCACAGTAGTCTAGGGGATTCGAAGGAGTCTCGATTGAAGGTCCTCATTACCGGGGGAGCGGGTTTCATTGGCTCTCACCTTGCGGAGCGCCATCTCGATCTCGGCGACGACGTCTACGTCATCGACGACCTTTCCACCGGCTCCATCGCCAACATCCAGCACCTCAAGGTCCATCCCCAGTTCACCTATCACATCGACAGCGTAACCAACCTCCATCTCATGGCGGAGCTGGTCGACCTCTGCGACGTTATCTATCATCTCGCGGCGGCGGTGGGCGTGCGGCTCATCATGGACAGCCCGGTGCGCACCATCGAGACCAACATCCGCGGCACCGAGATCGTCTTGCAACTCGCGGAGACGAAGCGCAAGCGCGTGCTCATCACTTCGACCTCCGAGGTCTACGGCAAGCGCGAGCAGGTTCCGTTCCGCGAAGATGACGATCTGGTCTGGGGCCCCACCAACAAGAGCCGCTGGAGCTATGCCTGTTCCAAAGCCATCGACGAATTCCTCGCCATCGCTTACTGGAAAGAGAGAAAAGTTCCCACCGTCATCGCTCGATTGTTTAACACCGTCGGACCGCGGCAGACGGGACGGTACGGCATGGTCATCCCCAATTTCGTGGTGCAAGCGTTGACTGGCGCGGACATCACCGTCTTCGGCGACGGCACGCAGAGACGCTGCTTCACCCACGTGAACGACGCCGTGGATGCGCTGGTGGGCATCGCCGCTCATCCGGACGCGAACGGCGAGGTGTACAACGTGGGCAGTAATCACGAGATTACGATCCTGGAGCTGGCCGAACGTGTCCGGCGGATGACCGGCTCGGAGTCACGAGTCGTTCTGGTGCCCTATAGCACCGCCTACGAAGCCGGATTCGAAGACATGGTGCGGCGCGTTCCCGACATTACCAAGGTCAACAAGCTGATCGGCTACGAGCCGAAGGTGTCTTTGGAGGCCGGCCTGGAAAGCATCATCGAAGATCAGCGGGCGCGTCTCCGCCAGCGCGGCGTCCTGGCCCGCACCTGAGCGGCGGGCGGCCGCTGGCTGACCGATTCCATCTGCTGCAAGAGACCTGATATGCGTGTGTTGGTAACCGGCGGCGCCGGCTTCCTCGGTTCTCACTTGTGCGATGCCTTGCTGGCGCGCGCCCACTCCGTGGTCTGCGTCGACAACCTGCTCACCGGACGCATGGAGAACATATCCCATCTCCGCGATGAGCCGCGCTTCGAGTTCCGCGAGCACGACGTGTGCACTCCCTTCGATTTCGGCCAGGTTGACTACATCTTTCATTTCGCCTCGCCCGCCAGCCCCGTCGATTACCTGAAGCATGCGATTGAGACCCTTCAGGTGGGTTCCGTGGGCACGATGAATTGCCTGGAGCTGGCGAAGAAGTACCATGCAAAATTCTTCCTCGCCTCCACCTCCGAGTGCTATGGCGATCCGCTGGAGCATCCGCAAAAAGAAAGCTACTGGGGACACGTGAATCCGGTGGGGCCGCGCTCGGTTTATGACGAAGCCAAGCGCTTTGCTGAAGCGATCACCATGGCGTACCGCCGTCATCGCGACGTCGACACTCGCATTGTGCGCATCTTCAACACCTATGGCCCGCGATTGCAGATCAACGATGGCCGCGTGATTTCCAACTTCATGAAGCAGGCCCTGCTGGGCGAAGATCTCACCGTCTACGGCGAGGGCTCGCAAACTCGCAGCTTCTGCTACGTCAGCGACGAGATCCAAGGCATTCTCGCGCTGGCCGATTCCAGTGAGCATGAGCCCACCAACATCGGCAATCCCGACGAGTTCACCATTCTGGAGTGCGCTAAAGTCGTGAGGGAAGTGACGGGCTCGCGCAGCAAAATTCGCTTCGAGCCGTTGCCGCAGGATGACCCCAAGCAGCGCTGCCCCGACATCGGCAAGGCTAAGCGGCTGTTCGGCTGGAGCCCGAAAATCGATCTGCAGACCGGTTTGAAAATGTCGCTGGAGTACTTCCGTTCTGCGGTACAGGGCAGCCACGCCGGCGCGTAGCGGGCGTCACATTCAGATTGCTGCGCGAAGGCCGCTATGGCGAGGCAAAGCTTGTGGCTCCAGCGTGCGTCGCCAGCTTCACCGTCGTGCTACCGGCATTTCGTGGCTCCTTCGCTCGAGTGTCATCCCCTTGAGTGTCATCCTGAGCGGAGCGCCCGCTTAGCTTTTCCGACCCGCTGTTCTTGCGGGTCGGGCGGGCGCGCAGTTGAAGGGCTTGCCCTGAGCTTGCCGAAGGGACCTGCTGTTCGTCGACAGCGCGAATCTCTCATTTCTTCGTCAATCCTCACCCGTAATCCCGTAAAATATCCTGTACTGCCACTCAGCACTGGCCATGGACGCGCAACTTGAGTTCGAAGCGTTGCGGCGCGAAAGCGCCTCCTGGTGGTACATGGCGCGCCGCAAACTGCTGCGCGAGGCCGTCGACCAGGCCGTACGCGAGAAGCGCCAGGCGAGCGTCCTCGATTTCGGCTGCAGCGCGCAATTGGAGTCCTGTTCCTCCGCCGAGTTGCGCATCTTGAACGCCCACAGCTCGCTGCCGGTCCTGGCTTTCCACCAGATTGAAGGCGGCAGCAATCTGGTCTGCACGGCTTCCGAGGAACTCGCTTTTGCTTCCAATTCCTTCGACGCTGCCGTCGCCGGCGATATCCTGCAAACCGTTCCCGATGACCGTGCCGCGCTGCGCGAGTTGCGGCGCGTATTGAAGGATGGCGGCACGTTGTGTCTCACCGTGCCGGCCTATCCGTCGCTCTGGGGTGAGAAAGATGAAAGCCGGGGACATCGGCGCCGCTACACCGCGACCGAGCTGCGCCGCAAGCTGAACAACTCGGGTTTCGAAGTTTCGCGAGTATCCTACATTGTGGCATCTGGGTTTCTGCCCGCGATGATCGGGCGCATCGGCCGCAACATCTTCACCAAGTCGATCGGACGCTATCGCCAGTCCCCAAGGCACGTGAAATGGGCGAACTCCGCCATGATCCTCCTGCTCGATGGCGAGCGCCACCTGATTCGCTTCATCAATCTGCCTTTTGGGACGCGAGTCGTCTGCTGGGCGCGCAAGCCCGCCGCTGTTACCGAGCGCGTCACGGTGCCCGCCTGGGAGCGCCAGTGGGCGGGGCGTCCGTTGCCGCAAGGTATGAGCTGACCGCTGAATTGGACTCGATCCTTGAAGGGGCTCAGCTTTAGCTGAGCCGTTATCGGCTTTTATTTTTGTCATCCCGAGCAGGCTAGCCTGCGAGAGACTGCCGAAGGGGATCTGCTTTTCTCGCCTGTACCGCGGTCCGTTGAGGCGGCAGGCATTCTCCTTGGACCTTCCTGGCCACCGCGAGATCTTTCCGCCCACGTTAAAATCAATCCGTGCCCTTTTTCCGCAGCATTGGAACCACCCTGGAGATGATCAAGTGGGAGCACTCGGTCCTCACGCTCCCCTTCGGACTTACCGGCGCAGTGCTGGCCGCGCGCGGTATCCCCAACCTGCACACCTCGATCTGGATCGTTGTCGCGCTGGTGGCGGCGCGCTCGGCGGCGATGGCCTTTAACCGGCTGGCGGACGCGACCATCGACGCCGCCAATCCGCGCACCAAAATCCGCGCCCTGCCCTCCGGCAAGCTCAGCAAATCATTCGTCGCCTGGTTTGTTGTGGTCACCTCGGCGATCTTGATTCTTGCCGCCTACGAACTGAATCCGCTGGCGTTCTATCTGTCGCCGGTTGCGCTCGCCATCGTATTCGTCTACTCCTACACCAAGCGCTTCACGCGCTGGTCGCATGTGGTGCTCGGGATCGCGATGGGTACCGCCCCGGCTGCTGCCTGGATCGCGGTGCGGGGCTCGCTCGATCCGCGAATCCTGATTCTCACCGTAGCCGTCGTCTTCTGGGGCGCAGGTTTCGATATCCTCTATGCCTGCCAGGATTACGACTTCGATCGCTCCTGCGACATCTATTCCGTACCCAAGGCTTTCGGCATCCGCAAAGCGCTGCTCATCGCCCGCGTGTTTCACGTCATCACGGTCCTCTTGCTGGCGTGGATGGTCGTCGCCTTCGGACTAGGGAAGATCGCCGTCGCTGGCGTGATCTTCGTGGCGTTACTGTTGATCTACGAGCACTCGCTCGTGAAGCACGACGATCTCAGCCGCGTGAATGCGGCCTTCTTCACCATGAATGGCCTGGTCTCGATGGCGTTCCTGTTCTTCATCGCGGGAGATTTGCTGCTGACGAGGTGACCACGTCGCATTCAGATGTGATCCTGCGCATCGGGTGCGATATGATTGAGGAGATGTCTTCCGTCCCGCAGACCTACACCAAGCCGCTTCATCCCTTCCAGACCAATGACCCTCGTCTGCACCCGATCCACGACAAAGTCATGGCGCAGGAGCGGCTCTCGGCTGAGGACGCGCTTACGCTCTATCGCTCTGGCGACATTCTGGCCATCGGCTGGCTGGCCAATCACGTTCGCGAGCGGATGCACGGCGACATCGCGTACTTCAACGTCAATCGCCACATCAACTACACCAACGTCTGCGTGGCGGCCTGTCGATTGTGCGCCTTCGGACGCAAGAAGGATTCGCCCGGCTCCTACACCATGGCGCTGGAAGAGGTTTTCGAGACCGCGGCGTCCGGCTACACCGAAGCCATCACCGAGTTCCACATTGTCGGCGGCCTGCATGCCGACCTGCCGTTTCAGTA
>JBARGS010000187.1:0-2187 GCA_049798495.1 Candidatus Korobacteraceae bacterium
GACGTCCCCTTCTCCTTGCCCAGCAGGCGCAACATCAGTTCGGCGTGCAGGTTCTGGCTCACCTTATTAATAACGCGGAGGTCCTGGGTCACCGGCTGCGATTCGTAGCTGGCCAGCACCATTGGTACGGGACTGGGTGGCCGAGTTGCGGTGCCTCCTCCCGATGCCATGGAGGTCACGCTGAAGGTATCGGTTGACGCCAGTTCCGTATGATGGGTCCGGGCTCGGCCATAGATGGTGACGCCGCGCTCCTCCAGTAACTGACGAAACAGCCTGGCCGTGAAGTCGGCAGGATCCTCGATCGCCAGCGCCTCGCCAAAGCCGGGATCGTCCTGCGGGATATTGCCCCAGAACGTCAGCTGATTCGACCCTGGCTCGCGGTTGATGGACACGGTGCGCGGCGCGCTGCCCGGCGGCGTGGTCATCACCCGGTTGTCGATCTTGTAGTACTCGGGAAACGGCGTAATGCTGAGGAAGGCGCGATCGCCCGGATGATCGGCAGGCATGACGTTCACGAAGATCACATTGTCGTTAATAGTAAGCGCCGAAACCGGCGCCCCCCACTCACGCGCCAGGTCGTCCTGCGACCAGCCTTCGCCATAGCGCTCGAAGACGAAATAGGAGTCGTCGGCCACCACGTCGCCGTCAATGTACTTGAGCCCGTGCTGCACCAGTTGGTCCGCCAGGTTTTGCAGGACCTGGATGGGCGGCGCCTTGCGCTCGGTATGCATGCTGTAGGGCAGGGTGCGTCCGGAAAGATTTGGGTCGCCCCGTCCCACCACTACCAGATCGGAATCCAGGCGGCCGTACTTATCCAGCGTGCCCATCGCCTCGACGGTGGTCTTGAAGCGATAGTCAGGACCAATGAGCCCAAAAACCGCGGCCGTGGTAAACAGCTTGGTATTGGAGGCCGGCGTAAACAGCTTGCCCGGGTTGCGCGCAAACAGAGTTCTGTCATGATCGAGCGAGACCGCATAGACCGCCCAGAATCCGCGGGCAGCTTCGGGATCGCTTAGGATCTCCTCGATGTCGCGATTCAGCTTTCGCTGGTTATCAGGTTTCTTGCCGCCGGCAATGGCCGGCACCACCAGCGTGAGCCACACGATCGCGACGACGGAATAACGGACCCGGGACATAGGACCACTTTCCCCGATTCTAGCATCGCTGCGCAAGGCATAAAATCATCGCGGCATGGCAGAAGTTTTCATTTTGTTCGGGATGAGGAATGTTGCGTGATGAAATAAGGCCCGGCGGTCAGGTTTGCTTCGGCAAAAAGGCTGCCAACGAGTAGCGGCATCCGCCATTTGGCCAGTTACAATCGCACCATGCGCCCGTGTTATAGCTGGCAGTTGCGGACTCGATCGCTGGAACTCGGCAGCCGCACGCTGATCATGGGCGTCGTCAACGTTACTCCGGACTCGTTTTCTGACGGCGGCAACTATCTCACTCCACAAAAGGCAATTGAGCATGCTCTGCGCCTGATCGATGAGGGCGCGGACATCGTCGACATCGGCGGCGAATCGACGCGCCCGGGCGCGCGCGTGGCTGCGGATGACGCTTTGTCCAGCGATCGGCAGAAGCCCGTCGTGAGCGCAGAGCTGGAGTTGCAGCGGATCATGCCGGTAATCGAAGGCATTCTGCGCGCGCGTCCCGGTGCCCTCATTTCGGTGGATACCTATAAGTCCGAGGTGGCGCGAGCGGCGGTTGGCGCCGGGGCTCAGATTGTCAATGACGTCAGCGCCTTTCAGTGGGATCCGCAAATGGCGCGCGCCTGCGCCGAGCTGAAATGCGGCGTGGTGCTGATGCACACTCGCGGGCAGCCGGAGCAATGGCGAACCCAGCCGTCCGAGAGCAACCTTACCTGCATGGTGGAGCACGATCTGGCCAACCGGCTTCAGGTCGCCTTCGAGCGCGGCCTGGAGCGCTCCCACATTGTGCTCGACCCTGGCTTTGGCTTTGGCAAGAATTTTGAGGAGAACTATCCGCTGCTGGCGCAGCTCGATCATCTGCACCGTCTGGGTTTTCCGCTGCTGGCGGGAACCTCGCGCAAATCGTTCCTGGGACGCACCGTGGGCAAGCGCACTGGACAGGACGTACCGCCGTCTGAGCGCCTGTATGCATCCCTGGCGGCGATGGCGGCCTCGATCCTGCGCGGCGCGCACATCGTGCGGGTGCACGACGTGAAGC
>JBARGS010000188.1:0-1824 GCA_049798495.1 Candidatus Korobacteraceae bacterium
CATCCAGATCGCAGGTTCGGGTTTCCGCGTCAACGCAGACATTCTGAAAGAGGAGTTTGACCGTCCGGGTGAGTTGCGCAATCACCTGCAGAGATACATTCAGGGCTTTCTGGTGCAATCGGCCCAAACGGCCACGTGCAACCGCCTCCACAATATCGAGGAGCGCCTTGCGCGCTGGATGTTGTCTTGTCGCGACCGCGTGGAATCGGACCAACTCCGCCTGACGCACGACTTTCTCGGACAGATGCTGGGCGCACCTCGCACCACGGTGACTTTGGCAGCAGGACTCCTTCAGCGAGCAGGGATGATCGACTATTCACGCGGTGTGGTGACCATCAAGAAGCGCAAGCAACTAGAGGACACCGCTTGTGAGTGCTACGGCATCGTGCGGAATGAGTTTCAGCGGCTCGCGCTCCTTTAAGTCTGATACCAGACAGACAACAGCGACAAACTCGAGCTAGCCTTGTCCCAATCTGCACGTGGGGAAGCAGCATTGAAGTACCAACCGGTTCACCCGCCGGCACCCTCTTGTGCCTCAATGAATGGCACCAGGCGTATTTTGTCTGTTGATGATGAGCCTGGGATTCTTCTCACCCGACAAGCAATCCTGGAAAAAGAGGGTTACAAAGTATTGAGCGCTGTCGACGGAGAGCACGCATTGCACCTCTTCGCTCTGCAGGCCGTAGATCTGGTTCTTCTTGACTATTTAATGCCGGGAATGGACGGCGGGGCCGTCGCCCAGGAAATGAAGAAGCGCAAGCCACTAGTGCCAGTAATCATGGTTTCAGGGAGTTCGGTTCCAGAACACAGTCTGACTTGCGTGGACTGCTTCATAAGAAAAGGAGAAGGGCCGGCATTGCTCTTGGAGAAGGTTGAGCACCTACTTGCCGCGTGCTCAACGAAGCAACCGCTAGAACTAGAGACCACCCGGGGCACGCTTCCTCAACGGACAGGGTCGGACGGGTAAGACCCCCTTCACGCGCAGATCGTCACGCAATATCTCAGCTGCCCTAAAGCGAGGCTGTTTATAGCCTTGGTCTTTCGTGCATCTGCCTTTTTCGATTTGGAACCGTACCTGCTTTGCCATGGAAGGGAGAGTGAACACAATGGAGACACAAGTATTTACATTTGCAAATTCGCCCTTCGTACCGGTTGCCATTGGATTTTTTGGCCTGGGGACCGGCTACTTCATCTGGGGTGGGCAGGCGCTATTTGGCTTTCCCAAGACAAATCTGGAAGTGAACCGGACGATGGGCATGTGGGGCTTCTGGATGCCGGGATTCATGCAGTTCATTACGGGTGTCTATCTCCTGATCGGATTGACGTGGTTCAAAGTATTTGGCAATGCGTCCCCTTTGTATATGGCCGGTCTGGCATTCACCGCCTACGGCATCCACTGGTTTGCCATGGCCCATCGGCGATACATCGGCTCGAGCGATCAGCCTGACGCGTGGATGGCGATTGCCTTTCTGTTTATCAGCCTTCTGGGGGTCGACGTCTTCAGGCGTGCCGGAGATATCCCCGTGATGGATCAGCAGCGAATGCGCGATGGTGTGCCGCGAAGGGCTATTGGGATATTGCTTCTCGGCTTTGGCCACGATGTCCAGGTAAGTGCGAATGGCGGCATCCCCGTAACAGTGACAGTGGGTGTCCACCCCGTTCTGCTGTGCCTTGAGGACAGCGGCCTCTACAAGCTCGGGACTGAGCTGATATTGCGCATTGAAACCGGGGCGGTCGTAATATGGTTTGAGAAGAACTGCGGTGTGCTGGGCCTCGCCGCCATCCATCATGATTTTTAAGGTCTTAACCTGCACCAGTTCTGAC
>JBARGS010000189.1:0-31594 GCA_049798495.1 Candidatus Korobacteraceae bacterium
AGGCGATCGCCCGCATCGTGGCGACCGGCGAAGAAGTCGCCACCGCGTTTCTCGCGCTCGAACTCGATCGCTTCGGCATTCCGGCACAGGTGCTCGATCCCGGGCAGATTCAGCTCATCGCTGAAACCACCTCGAATGACACCGAGCCGGTGAGCGCCGAGGTTTCCGTCATCGACGAGGTGCTGAATCGCGGCCGGGTCGCCGTAATCCCTGGCTTCGTGGCGCGCGATCGCGGCGGACACGTGGCACTGCTCGGGCGCGGCGGTTCGGATCTCTCCGCGCTATTTCTGGCGCGGCAGCTCAACGCGCGCTGCCGTCTTATCAAGGATGTGGACGGCATCTACAACAGCGATCCTGCCAGCGATCCTCAGTCGAAGCGATTCGACGAGATCAAATTCACCGACGCTCTCTCCATTGCGGGCAAGGTCGTGCAACAGAAAGCGATCTCCTTCGGCAACAAAACCGGAGTGCGGTTTGAGGTTGCTGCCTTGGGCGAAGACTATGCCACGATTGTTGGCAGTCAACGCTCAATCTTGTCGGCAAAGACAGACGCGGTCGCGCCGCTGCGAGTTGGGCTCCTCGGACTTGGTACGGTTGGCCTGGGAGTCTTCCAGGAATTATGGAAGCACCCTGATCTTTTCGAGGTGACGGGCATTGCCGTGCGTCAGCCTGACCTGCACGTTGGCCATGCTCCCAGCAATCTGCTCACGCGCGATTGTTGGGACGTGATCGACGATGTTGACGTGGTTGTCGAACTCATCGGGGGCAGCGCACCGGCTGGTGAACTGGTGCACGCTGCGCTTGCCGCCGGCAAGCCGGTAGTCACGGCAAACAAGCTTCTGCTGGCGGAAGATGGCGCTCTGCAACAGTTCGAGAATCTTCGCTATTCCGCCGCGGTCGGCGGCGCAGTGCCCGCCCTTGAGGCCGTGCGGTCGCTCGCCGGGGAGGGCCAGATCGTCTCCCTGTCCGGCGTGCTGAACGGCACTTGCAACTACATCCTCGACCGGATTGCCGCGGGATGTTCGTGGGAACAGGCCGTTGCAGAAGCGCAAGCGAACGGCTTTGCCGAACAGGATCCACGCGCTGACCTCTCCGGTTCGGACACCGTGTGCAAGCTGCGGCTACTGGCTCGCCACGCCTTTCCCGAAGCGTGGCTGTATTGCATCAAGACGCGCGGCATAGAGGCCATCGATCCTGCCTGGGTGCAAGCGGCCGCGCAGGATGGCGGCCGGGCGCGACTCGTCGGCACGGCGCTGCTTGACGGCGGGAAGGCCCATCTCGAAGTGAAACCGACGCTGGTCAGCGCGGACCATCCCTTCGCACAAATCAGAAATGAAGAAAACTGCCTGTTGGTCCACACCCAGCAGTCGCAATCTTCCGACCTGCCGCCGCTGGTCTGGACGGGTCGCGGTGCTGGCCGCTGGCCCACGACAGCCGCGGTCATGGCGGATCTGTTTGATTTGAGCCGCGAGCTCAGAGCTTCCAGCCGCGAGTCCCGAGCGGTTCCGTCCGAAATTGAGTGGTGGAGAGAGTCACGCCGAACATTCCCCGATGCCAGCACATTTGCGCCCGAACGATCCACCATCCACGATCAACTATCCACTGCTTCCGGGGGTGCAGCGTGAAATTCGCAACCAGACTACTGACCTTTAACCCGGCTCCGGGGGATCGCTTGACGCCGGCCAACACGCCCATCTACCAGACCGCAACCTTCCGTCAGGATGAGGCGACGGCGTTCGGCGACTATGACTACTCGCGCAGCGGCAATCCCACCCGCGCCGTGGTGGAAAAGCAAATCGCCGCGCTGGAGAGCGGCACCCGCGGCTTCTGCTTCAGCACGGGGCTGGCGGCGATTACGGCGGTTACGCGGCTGGTGTCGCCGGGCGAGGAGATTCTCGCCTGCGACGATCTCTACGGTGGCACCTACCGGTTGTTCTCACGCATCCTGGCCAAGCGCGGCATTGGCGTGCGCTATGTGGACTTCAGTAACCTGGCTCAAGTTGCGGCAGCCATCAACGATAAGACAAAGCTGGTATACCTGGAGACGCCAACCAACCCTCTGCTGCAGATTATCGACATTGGGGCGGTGTCTGAGATCGCCCATAGCAGAGGAACGCTGCTTTGCGTTGACAACAGCACGATGTCGCCGTATTTGCAGCGGCCGCTGGAGTTGGGCGCGGACATCGTCCTGCACTCGGCAACGAAATTTCTATGCGGCCACAGCGATGTCATGGCCGGCGCAGTGGTAGTCGGCGATGAGGAACTGGGACAGGAGATCTACCTGATCCAGAATGGCGAAGGCGCAGCGTTGGCGCCGTTCGACAGCTATCTCCTGCTGCGTGGTATGAAGACGTTGGCATTGCGCCTGGATCGCCAGCAGTCCAATGCGGAGAGGATCGCCGAGCTTCTGGAGGCTCATCCGGCAGTCAAGCGCGTCTACTATCCGGCTCTGGCAAGCGCAGAGCAGCTGCGCATTCACCGCGCACAGGCATCGGGCGATGGCGCCGTGCTCAGCTTCGTCACCGGCGATGCGGAATTCTCGCGCGCGGTGGTGGAGACTACCAGGCTGTTCGCGATTACCGTCAGCTTTGGCGGAGTCAATTCCACCATCAGTTTGCCCAATTACATGTCGCATGCCAGCATCCCGGCCCATGTTCGCCAGCAAAAAAGCATTCCTGCCGATCTGGTAAGAATCTCGGTGGGTGCGGAAGACGTGGGCGACTTAGTCGACGATCTGAGCCAAGCATTCGAGGTTGCCGGCCGACAATGCGCCGGCGCCAGGGTTCTGGCGGCGGACTGAAATCGTTCCTCCCGATGAACGAGATCAAAGCTAAAGAGGGGAGCCTTATGGGGCTCCCCTCTTCTTGCGCTGTTGCTGTTGCTGTCGCTGTGTCTACAGTTGCGGCGGGGTCGCCGTCGAACTGCCTTGAGGAGAAGTTGAGGTTGCGCCGGGATTGCTGGTGGCGTCCGGCGGGGGAGCCGTCGTCGTATTAGGCGAGGCGCTCGGCATGTTCGGCGACGCACTCGGTGTATTGGGCGCAGCCGTCGGCTCATTCGGTGCACTGCTGGGCGTGTTCGGCATCGTGCTCGGCGTATTCGCTGGAGAGTTCGGCGTTACGTCCGGCGTGGCGCCAGGCTGGGTTGTTCCAGCGTTTGGAGTATTGGTGTTCGCGCCGGGAGTCGTAGTCGTCGCGCCGGGCGTACTCTGCGGCATTGTGCTGGGGGATGTACTCTGTGCCCCCTTCGAGCCACCCGCGGCGCCATGTCCTGCGCCTGCTCCCGCCGACTGTGCAAAGGCCCAGCAGCTGCACAATAATACCGTCCCTGTCAAAAGCAAGAATCTGCGCTTCATTGTCGTTTTGGCCTCCGACCCTTCCGAAATATCGAAGTGGCTACCTAAACTCCGATGGGATGACGAAGCAAGGAGATGCCCCAGCCAAAACAATTGGGAGCTGCCGCCGAAGCCGGTCACTTTCGTTGACCATGCGGTGCGGGCAAGGCGCAAGTACAATGTGAGAGGCTGAGGTGATGATGTCTTTTATTCGATACTTGATGTTGCTGTCCCTGGTGATCTGGATCGGCGGACTCATCTTCTTTGCCTTTGTGCTCGCCCCCACGGTGTTTAATCCGAGTGTGCTGCCCACCCGCCAATTAGCGGGAAACGTCGTCAACCGCAGCCTGGGCATCCTGCACTGGATGGCGATCAGTTGCGGCGTAATTTTCGCCGTGACTTCGATGATCGATTCGCGCGTCGTAAACGGCGTCGCCCAGCCATTCGCCGCGCGAAATCTGCTGGTTTACGCGATGATTATCCTGACGCTGGTGGGAATGTTTGGTGTCGCCGCGAAAATGCAGGTGCTGCGGCAGCAGATGGGGATGATCGACGAGGTGCCGCAAGACGATGCGCGCCGCGTTGAATTCAACCGCCTGCACGTGTGGTCCACCCGCATCGAGGGCTCGGTGTTGATCCTCGGGCTGGCCTTGCTGTTTCTGACCGCGCGGCGATTATCATAAGAAGCTGTCAGTCGTCAGCTGTCAGCCATCAGCTACAAACTATCAGAGGCAGCAGTTCTATCGGCTTGTTCTGTCATAGTGTGCTGTGGTTCTTATCGCACCCGCTTCATGCTGTTAAATACCGTTCAAGTCTTCGTCGAGACTCAATCAAGCTGACGGCCGAGAGCTGACGGCTGAAAGCTAATTTCGAAGGAACGCCTTCGCCAATGCTCAAGCTGAGAGCTGATGGCTGACGGCTGAAAGCTGAATCATGAAAACCGGAATCATAGGCCTGCCGCAAGTAGGCAAAACGTCTTTGTTCGTCATGTTGACCAAACAGCAGGTGACGCAACGCAGCGGCAATCCGCGTGAAGCGCACCTGGGAGTTGCCAAAGTGCCCGATGACCGGCTGGACCGGCTGGCCGCGCTCTATAACCCGAAGAAGCTGATCCATGCCAGCGTCGAGTATGCCGATGTCGCGGCGCTCAGCAAAGAAGCGCTGAACGAGACCGCGTTCGCTGCTAATCTGCGCAATGTCGACGCTCTGGCGCACGTGGTGCGCGTCTTCGAGAGCGATTCCATCCCGCACGTTGGAGCGATCGACCCGCTGCGCGATATCAAGAACATCGATTTTGATTTGATCGTCAACGATCTCGGACAGGTGGAGAAGCGGCTGGAACGGGTCGAGAAAGATCTGAAGAAGATGAAGTCGGCGGAGAGCGAACGCGAATTCGATCTGCTGAAGCGCGCCAAGGCGCATCTCGAAACCGAGAGTCCGCTGCGCGAGATGGAGATGACGCCGGAAGACAAGAAGCGTGTTCGCGGCTTCATGTTCCTCAGCGAGAAGCCGATGCTCTACGTGCTCAATATCGGCGAGAGTTCGACGCTAGGGAAGGATCTGGAAGCGGCCGTCGAGAAATACGGCATCACGGAAGTTTCCTCGCGGCCGAATACGGGCGCGCTGGCTGTTTGCGCCAAGGTCGAAGCCGAACTGGCCGAGATGAGCGATGAAGATGCTGCTGAATTTCTGTCGAGTTACGAACTCACGGAGAGCGGCCTGGTGCGGCTCATCCGCAAGACCTACGAGTTGCTTGGGCTGATTTCATTTTTCACTGTCGGCGAAGACGAGTGCCGCGCCTGGACCGTCGAGCGCGGATCGAAGGCGGTCAACGCCGCCGGGGCAATTCACACCGACCTGGAACATCACTTCATCCGCGCCGAGACGATTCACTGGGACCAGTTGCTGGAAGCCGGCTCCGAAGCCGAAGCCCGCGCCCGCGGCACGCTGAGGCTGGAAGGCAAGGAGTACATCGTGAAAGACGGAGACGTGATGCACATCAGGCACAGTGGATAGTGGATAGTGATTAGTGGATAGTTCCACTGTCCTGACGCGAAACGAACATTGCTCATAGGATTCCATCTACAGAATCACAACCAGGCGTCGACCCGGCACCTCGCGCTGCCATGCCTCCTCAATCTCCGCGAGCGGGATGCGCTCTGTCTCGATTTGGAGTTCGCCCGTCGCGGCATGTGCTATCACTTTTTGTAGAGCTTTGACCAGAACATTCATAGGCGGGATTCCCGCGGTCCCCATAATCGTCAGTGGCGTGCTGCGTAGCACTGCAGCAGGCAGAGAGATCGTCGATCCAGCGGCCTCTCCAACCTGGACATATCGTGTCTCGGTTCCGATGGCGGCAAATTCCTTACGCGTCATTGCCGCGAGAAACGTCTCTGCGGGGCGGCCCCAAACATAATCGATCACGACCTGAAAACCAGAGTGTCCGGCCTCACGTAGAAAAGCCTCGCTAAGCACCGCGGCAGGCGCATCGAGATGAAGGATCGCATCCGCGCCAAGTTGAGGCAGCGCGCTCAACGCCTCGCGGTTTCTTCCTGCCGCGACCACCCGGCCTGCGCCCATAAGCTTGGCGATCTTGACAGCCAGCTTGCCCGTCACTCCCGTCGCGCCCAGGATCAAGACATTCTCACCGGCGGCCAGCTTGGCGCGGAAGGCGAGGGAAAGCCAGGCGGAGACGCCGGGGTTGGGCAGGGCAGCGGCGACTTCGTCGCTCAAGCCGTCGGGCACAGGAAAGGTGAATGCTTTGCGTACAACCGTGCGCTGTGCCATGCCACCGTAAGGTGCTCGGGCTCCCCCAAAGAAGACGCGTTGTCCATCGCTGAGATGTCCCACGCCGTCAGTCCCGCAGATAAACGGGAATTGCTGTGCGCTGGCGTAATGCGAGCCGCCGGCCAGTTGCTTGTCGACGGGCTTCAATGCCGCGGCGTGAACGTGGACGATGGCCTCTCCCTCACCCGCGACGGGCTCGGGGAAAGGCTCGTATCGCGGTGGCTTTCCCAGCGCATGCAAAACAGCAGCATTCATGACCCCTCGCGACCTCGCTTTATAAGGCTCTGTTATTCTGCTCGTTGCCCATGAATCCCATCGTTACCAGCATTTTGCTTGGCCTCACCGCTTCCGCCGCGAATGCCTTTGGCGGTGCGGTGATCGTGCAGAGGCACTGGGACCGCAATTTCCTGCGCTATTTCGTGGCGCTGGGCGCGGGATTCATGCTGGCTACCGCGCTGGTCGAAATGGTGCCCCAGAGCCTGCAACTAGCCGGGAGGAAAGGCGCGTTACTGGTATTAGCCGGATACCTGCTGGTGCATTTCTTTGAACACACCATCACCCCGCACTTTCATTACGGTGAAGAAACCCATTCCGACGAATACGTGCACTCCCATCGGCGCGTTTCCGTTTTGTTCGGCTTGGTGATCCACACGTTCTTCGACGGGATCGCCATCACTTCCGGCTTCCTGGTTTCGCCATTTCTGGGATGGATCATCTTTGTCGCCATATTTCTGCACAAGATCCCCGAAGGTTTCACGGTGACCTCCGTCATGCTGGCCAGCGGTTTGAGCAAAGGACGGTCGTGGTTCGCTTCGGTAATCCTGGGAATAGCCACCATGGCGGGCGTTCTCACCATGGTAGTCGGCAAACACGCGGTCAGTTACGGCCTTCCCATCGCGGCGGGCGTCACCATCTATGTGGCCGCCTCGGACCTCATCCCCGAGGTCAATCGCGAGCCCGGCGTAAGAATGGCGCTGATCGTCTTCGTGGGCGTGGCTTCGATGTTCCTACTCGATCAGCTTGTGCACATGCACTAAGGAACCTCTGATTAAGTGGTCGATCTTTCCTCAGCGGCTAAAGCCGCATTGATTTTGCGATGCTTACGGCACGGCTGAAGCCGTGCCCTTTCAAAACCGGCACTTGATCAGAGCTTTCCTAACCCAAAATCCGGCTCTCTACGTTCCTATTGTGCCAACTGGTAAACGTCAACGCCGCCGTTGTAGTTGGGCACGTAGACTTGCCCGCCATCGATCACCGGAGGATCGAACTTGTTGAACAGGAATGAAAGGTTCCAACGTTGCGAATCCCACAGCACTTTCAGCGATCCGTCCTGCGCCAGGTGGACCGCATCGTAGACCAGCAAGCGGCCGTTCACCACATTAGCGTTGGCATCGCCGTAAGGAATGGTGCAGACGAGGATTGCGGAATCTGCATCCGATCCATTACTCGATCCGGAGCAAAAGCCGCCCGGCATGCCTCCCGGAGGATTTCCTCGCACGTCGGCGCTGGCATATTCATGGCTTTGCGCAATGTAGGTTAGTTTCGCGGTGGAACTGACTGCCCACTTGTGCAGTTGCGAGTTCTCTCCCCAGGCGAAAACGGTCCATGACTTCAGCACCGGATCGAAGAACTGTACGGGCGTCATATGCAGATGGGCGGTGTCGCCCCATGGGAAGAAGTTCAAGGTGCGAGGATCGGCTGGACAAGCATCGACCGGTCCGGGACTCATGGTCAGCCAGACGGGAGGCGCTGCCAGCTTCGCACAATTCTTCTTCGGATTCTTCAGATCGGCAAGCGTCGTGCCGCCAAGGTCTGCGATCTTGATGGGATAGGCGATTCCGTCCTTACCGCTTGCCACGCAAACGCCGATAGCGAAAATGCAGGCCGGGCCAGCCGATCCCCAGTCTTCATCCGACCACGCACCGGTGGCCATCTCCGGATAAACAAGAAGGACCGGTTTGCCGCGGTCGTTAATGTTCGCCACCAGCTTGGCATTGGTCATCGACATGGGCGCCATCCCGCTGCCAACCGGCTTTATCGCTTCCGAAGGAGCACTCATGCCGGCCAGTTTGTCAGCCAGCGCCGGCTTCTGGCCGGTTCTGGCGAAGTCGGTCCATGGCGTCCAATGGTCGACTACCTTCAGACTCGCGGCAGCTCCTCCCGATGGAGGCGTGTACTTCAGTTTGAGGAACGACTCACCCCACTGGCTCTTACCATCGAAGTCGCCGTTGCCGGTAACGACATATAGATTCCCTTGCTCATCCGCCGCCGCGCCTTGCCCCGCCATCCACACGCCCGCACCTTCGCCGGCGGTCAATGCCAGCATCGCCGTCAGCTTGTTGGTGGCTACATCGAAGGCGAAGCAATATCCCGAAGCGCCCGCGCCGGTTTCTTTCACCGTGCCGGAACAAGCAAATACGGTCTTCACGCCGCCAATGTTGGTCTCCACCAGTGACGACCGCTGCTTGCGCATTTGTGCGTTGAAGTCCTGCGCTCCGCTCCCGCCTTCGATCAGCACAGGAGGCACGACCTGGCTTCCGTCGCCGACGTTGAGCACGAACATCTTGTAGCGAGCTGTTTTCGGATCGCCCGAGTTGTCAGGCGAAACCCAGCAGACCTGGTACAGGCGCTGGGTATCCGGGTCAATCACTCCGGTGGAGAGGCAGCCCCAATGCTGGTTGATGTTGTGGAAGTCGATATCCGCGGATCCATTGATCGGCATCCCCAACGTAACCTGCCAGATGCCTGAGCCATCATGGGCGTCAACGCCACGCACCACGTCGGCCATCGAGGGCAGGACCATCACATCGCGCGTGCCCAGCGGAGTTTTCACGTTGGGCAGGATGAGAGGCTGCGCTTCCATGCCGCGCGCATCACCGACCACCGGAATGATCGTGGCCCGGCGAATTCCCTTGGTCTCAACCGACGCCTGCGTCAGTAGCGTTTCGTGAGGATTCCAGCCACTGCGCGAGTTGTCGGCTGATCGCGTGAGCCAGGGCACCATTGCCTGGGCGACAAGCGACTGGAGATGGATTGCTCTTTGCTGAGCTGGGCAAACGGATACCAACAGGCAAATGGTCAGGGCAGCCGCGACGCTGATTCGACGCATGATCGCCTCCTTTTAGGTTCAGGTTGGGGAGCGGAATTCGAGTTGCGCTGGTTGGTGGCGATTGTGTCCGCGCGCCATCGGGATGTCAAGACATTACTACACAAGACATTACTACAAAGGATGGTGGTTAACTGCTACCGGAGAACCCGCCATGGTCTGACGACACGCAACCGTCTGCTCCCAATCATGCATCTCTCTTAGGGTCATAAGTTGGGGACCAGAAATCTTCCTGTTGCTCATGAGCAGGTCAGTGGAGGGGCAAGCGGGTATGTAACCTACCTGCTGCCCGGCAGGGACCTACGGCGGGAAGACATGAAATCCTACGGCCCATAAATCCGATGCACAAGATTACCCCCAAATCCGTTGGTGCTGCTTTCCATCCGCCACGTGTTCGCACCGGCATTGCCGGCCTGGATGACATTTTAGGCGGCGGATGGCCCCGAGGTCATCTGTATCTCGTCGAAGGAGACCCTGGAGCCGGCAAAACCACGTTAGCGCTGCAGTTCCTGCTCAATGGTAGAGAGAACGGCGAGAATGTAGTCTACTTCACACTGTCCGAATCCACAGAAGAGCTGCGTTTGGCCGCGAGTTCCCACGGCTGGTCGCTTGACCAAGTCGACATACAGGAACTCTCACCTGATCCCGAGGAACTGCTTCCCGAAGCGCAGTACACGGTTTTTCATCCGGCAGAAATCGAGCTGGCCCAAACCACCCGGGCGATTCTCGATCATGTCGAAGGCAAGCGGCCCAGCCGGGTAGTTGTTGATTCGCTTTCGGAGTTCCGAATGCTCGCCCGGGAACCGCTGCGCTATCGCCGTCAAATTCTGGCTCTCAAACAGTTTTTTGCGGGACGCGATTGCACCGTGCTGCTGCTCGACGATCGTACTGCCGACATCCGCGACTTACAGTTGCAGAGCATCTGCCACGGCGTTATCAACCTGGAGAGCATTTCGCGCGACTTCGGCACTCAGCGCCGCCGGATTTCCATCTCCAAGCTTAGGGCCTCTACCTATCGCGCAGGCTTTCACGATTATGAGATTCGGGCTGGCGGGCTGGAAATCTTCCCACGGTTGATAGCAGCCGAGCACCGGCAGCCGGTCGAAGACTCTAACATCCGCAGCGGGATCCCCGAACTGGATCAGTTATTGGGCGGCGGAATCGACTCGGGAACCAGTACCCTCATCGCCGGTCCGACGGGAGCGGGGAAGTCCACGATTGCAGCATGGTACGCCTTCGAAGCAGCCAACCGAGGCCAACGGGCAGCCATTTTCGCTTTTGACGAAGGCAAAGGTACTCTGCTTACCCGCCTTCGAGCCCTGGGCTTGCAGGTCGATAACCACACCGATGGCCATCTCTTGAGCATCGATCAGATCGATCCCGCGGAGCTTTCACCCGGTCAATTTGTCGGCAGAATCCGCGAGATTGTCGAAACGGAGCAACTTCGCATCCTCGTCATCGACAGTCTTAACGGCCTCTTGAACGGGATGCCGGGCGAACAGCACCTCACTCTGCAACTGCACGAGCTGTTGTGCTACCTCAGCCAGGGAGGCGTTTCCACCTTCATCTGTCTAGCTCAATCGGGCGCCCTGGGAGCAGCGATGCAGAGCCCAGTGGACGTAAGTTATCTGGCGGATACCGTGATCCTCCTGCGGTATTTCGAATTTGAGGGTGCAGTCAAGAAAGCCGTCTCGGTTTTCAAGAAGCGCAGTGGACCTCATGAGGATACGATTCGGGAGTTTCGCATCAGCAGCAGTGGCATTGAGATCGGGAGGCCGCTATCAAATTTCCGCGGAGTCCTCACCGGCGCCCCTGAATACCTGGGACGGGAGAGCAGCCTTCTAGAGTCTGACGATGGAAGAGAGCCGAACAACTAAGCAGGACGGATTGCTGGCAGTCGTGGTGGCCCCTTCCGGCAGAGATGCTGAAGTGATCTGCGACACCCTGCGCGATGCCTTGATTGACTGCGTCAGCTGCCGGGACTTGGAGCAGGCAGAGCAATATGTGGCTCCTGGTACAGGCGTGATTATTCTGGCTGAAGAAGCTTTTACCCCTCTCGTCTCCGAACAATTTGCCGCCGTGCTCCGCAGCCAGCCTACCTGGTCGGAAATACCGTTGATCGTGCTGACCGTCTTCGGCCGCAGTTCGGAATACTCCGAGCGCATGACCAGTCTGCGCAAGCCGCTGGGCACGGCGCTGGTTCTGGAGCGGCCGGTGCGCCGCGAAACTCTTGCCGCCGCCGTCCAGTCGGCGTTGGAATCACGGAAACGACAATACCAGTTGCGCAATCAGATCGAGGCGCTGCAAGAAAGCGAAGAACAATTCCGGGCTCTGGCCGACACCATGGGGAACCTTGCCTGGATGGCACGGCCGGACGGTTACGTTTACTGGTACAACCACCGCTGGCACGAATACACGGGCATGACTCTCGCCGAGACGGACGGGTGGGGATGGAAAGCCGTGCATGACCCGGCCGACCTCCCCAGGGTGTTGGATGGCTGGCGTTCCGCGATTCGCCAAGGCAAGCTGTTCGAAATGGAATTTCAGCTGCGCGGAAGAGACGACGTCTTCCGCTGGTTCCTCACCCGCGCCATTCCCGTGCGCAACTCCGAAGGCGAGGTTGTGAGATGGTTCGGAACCAATACCGATGTGGATGAACTACGTCAGGCGCAACAGGCGCTGCGCCTGAGTCAGGAAACCCTGAACGCTGCGATCGCTGCATCTCGAAGCGGGACGTTCCGCTGGGATCCTGGTTCCGGGGAATTCCTGGAGTTTGGCGAGAATCTGAGAAAGCTGTTCGGACTCGCACCCGGAGAATCCGTCAGAGATACGGAGGATTTTCTGAGAAGGGTGCATCCCGACGATCGCGACGCGGTCGCTCAGGCGTCGGAGCAGGCCCGTCACGGCGCGAACTTTGAGATGGAGTTCCGCGTGGTCTTACCGGATGGCTCCTCCCGATGGCTCTACGATCGCGGCGAGAATATTACGAACCCCGACGGAAGCGCGGGCTATCTGGTAGGTGCCTGCACCGACGTAACCGATAGAAAGTTGGCGGAAGAGGCGCTGCGCAAGACGGAGAAGCTTGCCGCCACCGGACGACTGGCAGCTACCATCGCCCATGAGATCAACAACCCTCTGGAGGCGGTCACGAACCTGCTTTACCTGGCACGCAATCATCCTAACCTGGACGAAACCGTGCAGGACTTTCTTGCACTCGCCGATCAAGAGTTGAAACGGGTTAGCCATCTCACTAAGCAGACGCTTGGGTTCTATCGCGAGTCCAACAAACCCTCACCCATCGATCCTTGTGCTCTGATGGACAATGTTCTGCAACTGTACTCCGCTAAGCTGGTAAGTAAAGGAGTGAGCATAGCCAGGAACTATAAGGGAGTTGGCGCCGTCGAAGCGATCGAAGGTGAAATTCGGCAAGTAATCTCCAACCTGCTGGCGAATGCCATCGACGCCTCGGAACGAGGATCGCAGATCACGGTGACGGTTGCCGCTGCCGGCAATGGTGATAATCGCGAATGGGCTACCTGGGAGATTGCTGATACTGGACCGGGCATTCCACAAGAGCAGCTGGATAAAATCTTTGAACCATTCTTCACCACCAAGCGCGGCATCGGAACTGGCTTAGGGCTGTGGGTGAGCAAAGACTTGATTGCCAAACAGGGCGGTGCGATAGAAATTCGTACGTCCACCCAACCAGGTACCTCGGGTACCAGCGCCTGTGTGCGCCTACCCCTGCCTGCGAAGAGCGAGGCTAGTGCTACCTAGCCGAAAATCTGGTAGGCCCGGCTGGGATCGAACCAGCAACCCTCAGCTTAGAAGACGTAATTCAGTGATTTCTGCGGCTATCTACTGAGTGATGTAACTGCTACAAAATCACCGGGTTACGCCCTGATTTTAGCAGGTTCCCGCTGTGCCAATTTCTATGGTTTTCTATCCAGACTACCTGCAATTTTCACCGCAGTGAGTTCGTAGCGGCCTGCGTCGAATCCGCCCTAGTCCGACCACGCGTTTCTGAGGCGTGCTACGGAGGGTTTTTTTGAAACGGCTGTTTGGCCTTCGACTAACCCAACTCAATTCGGCAAATCGATGAAAAATGCCCGCCATCCAGATAGCCACCCGTGAAACGTGCTGCTACCCTTGTCGCATGGAACATACCCTTTCTATTACGAGCCTAGTTGGCACCGACAGTGAGGGCCGTCCGCTCAGAAGTGAAGTTACCGCCGTGAAGGCTGAAACAGAGTTGGGGCCAAGTCCAATCGGGCCCTTGTCCAGAGGTCTTTGAGGGGAAGCTTCTCGACGCTACGCAGGAGCAAATCACTGGATTCAAGTTCAATCCGGACGTGCGCGCCGCATTACATGGCATGGAGTACATTTTCGAGGAGCTCGAAAAAGACGGAACGTTTCGGGCCCGGCAACGCGCGAAGCCTCGGAAGGAGAACGCCTAGAACGTGACGCGAAGCGAACTATGAATCCGGCGCTCCCTTGACGCTGTGTCGTGGGACTCTTCCGGGTGGACTGCGCTTCGAGCACACGGGTGGAATTTTGGGCTGCTGCGATATAAGGTCCTC
The DNA here is from genome assembly GCA_049798495.1 of Candidatus Korobacteraceae bacterium. Lineage (GTDB taxonomy): Bacteria > Acidobacteriota > Terriglobia > Terriglobales > Acidobacteriaceae > Bog-257. Next base: position 13,805 of record JBARGS010000189.1, read on the forward strand.
TAAACGCGGAACGTTGGGAGATTACGACGGGTTCCGGCGTGCTCAACGCGCTGCAAGATATCTTTCATATCAGGATCGATGTGATGCCAGAACTTCTGTAGGCCGCTGCACAGGTAATTCAATCCGGGCTCGCCCTCACGGGTGCGAATCAGCCGGTTCTTAGGACACTCGCCGTTACAAGCAAATCGGTGCTGGCATTCGCGGCATTGCTGGGGCAAGTCGTCTCGTTTGGCAAATCCGAATTTCTTCTGATCCTCGGAAAACACCATGCGCGACATATGTTTTTCTGAGATATTGCCCAGCTTGTATTCGGGATATACGTAATGGTCGCAGGCATAAACGCTACCATCGTGCTCCAGCGCCACGCCCTTGCCGCAAAACTCGCCCAAGACGCACAGCTGCGAGTCCAGTCCCATCCACTGCGCGACTGCGGTCTCGAACAGGTTGACGTGCACCTTGCCATAATCGCGCCGGTACCAGTCATCCCAAACCTTGCAGAGGAAATAGCCCCAGTCATCAGGATCGACCGACCAATCCGTGACCACAGAGTCGGGATTGCCCGGATGCGCGGCTGGCGAATCCTGCATTGGCAACGTGGCCGGATCCCATTTCTGGGGCGCAGTGTTGGTGAACACCTTCGGCTCCACGCACGGAATGAATTGCAACTGCCGCGGACCAAGTTCACGGCTCAGGAAACGATAAACATCGAGCGGCTTCTTGGCGTTGACGCGATTGACCACTGTCAGGGTGTTGAATGGGATTCCATACCGCTGCAACTGTTGGCCGGCGGCGAAGACCTTGTCAAAGGTCGGTTGGCCACCCTTGTTCAACCGGAAGCGATCGTGCAGTTCTTGCGGACCATCGATGCTCAGCCCAACCAGGAACTTGTTCTGGCGCAGAAACGAGTACCAGTTGTCATTCAGCAGGGTGCCATTGGTCTGGAGGTCGTTCTCGATATGGAGATCCGAACTCTGGTATTTCTTTTGCAGCGCTACTACTTTCTCGAAGAATCCGACGCCCAGCAGCGTCGGTTCGCCACCCTGCCAGGAGAACACGACTTCGTCGCCACGCTGAGCTTCAATGTACTGGCGTATATGCGCCTCTAAGATCTCGTCAGTGATGCGGAACTTGCTGTCGCTGCCCAGTAGTTCCTCTTTGTGCAGGTAATAGCAGTAGGTGCAGTCCAGGTTGCAGACCGCTCCCGTTGGCTTCACCATGGCGTGGAAGCGGGGCTTAGTTCCCGGATAGAACGGCAGCGGTAATAGGGGGTCGCTGAGCTTGCTCATCCTATAGAGGCTCCACTTCCGACAGTTACCACAATCGTAGGAATCGGAGGAGTCGTGCGCCATGTGGCATGTCACAGAAGCGTGTGACGAACGACCGGCGGCCCCTGCCGTCCCCCTTTTGACGGCTTGTGCTACAGGAGGAACTCCAGCCCCGCTTCCTTTGCTGGTTCTGTCGATAGGCGTCCGGAACGAATCGCTGCCTGGAAGGATTTGAAGTCACGTTCAGCCTGGTCAGCGTAAGCTTCCGAGTATTTTGCCAGGGCGTCGTCGAACTGATCGTTCGATCCCAGGTATCCCGAGATCATTGCCGCATCGCCAGCCTTGGCGTGGGCTCGCGCCAGGGTCCAGCCGCACAAACTGGCGTAGCCAACCAGAGTGCCCGGCCGGAAGGTTTCAACTTCAGCGGAGACCTTCATGTCACGGAACTGACGGAAGTAGTAATCGTGCCCCTCGGTGCGGGCCCAGCCCAGAAAGATGTCACTTGCGGCTTGCATCACACGTTGACCCTCTACCACGCGAAGACCCTGATGCGCATAGCGGCTCTTTCCGCGCGCCGGCTCCAACACCGACCTGCGGGCTTCCTTGATTTGAAGGAAGAGCGGATCATCGTCATCGGCCATAAGCAGCGAGAGATAGCACCTCGTCCCGACACTGCCGACCCCAACGACTTTTATTGCACTGTCGTGATAGCGATAGCGGTCGTACAAGCGCTGTCTATCCGCCTGCAACGACTTCTTATATTCCGCGACGAATTTCAAGCGTTGCTTTTCGAAATCTCGGGTAAATTCGTGGACATGATAAATGACCGGAGGGTTGTCCTTAATCTTCCGAAGGCCATTAACGATCGCAGTGAGCTTGGGAATCACCGCTTCCGAGGTTCGCGACCGCGCCTCCTTCACCTTCTTTGACAAGCGGGCCGACATGTCCTGATCTTTCCGGAAATATTCCTTGACGGCCTCGAGGTTGACCTGTGCGTACCAAGTGTCGAGCACTTTCATTTCGGCGAACTCGGCCATGTGCTCTCGATAAGACGCAGCCGCCGCTCGCACCGTCTGATCAGCGACTGCCTTGGAAAAACTCCGGTCCCTGGCCGCCAGCACAAGGCTGGCGCCCAATCGTTTCACGTCCCATTCCCAAGGGCCGGGAAAGGTTTCGTCGAAATCGTTGATGTCGAAAACCAACGCACGTTCAGGTGAAGCGAAACCGCCAAAGTTCGCCAGGTGGCAATCGCCGCAGGCCTGAACCGTAATACCTGACACCGGAGCGTTGGCGAGGTCCCGCGCTTGGATGATGGCTGTGCCGCGAAAGAACGTGAAAGGTGACACGGACATTCGCTGATACTTAACTGGGATCAGACCCGCAATGCGGTCGGTGTCGGATTCTTCTAAGAGTTGGATGATGTCTTGCGACTTCGAACGAGCCTTCCACTCCGCCTGTGAAGTTCGTGGGCACTTGTCGCGAAGGGCTTTGCCCTGCTTGCGTCTTTCGGCTTTTGATAAAGCGACAGCAGATTTCATTCTGATTCTCCTTAATTGGGAGCGTGCTCCGAACTCGTAACTTGGCGCGCGCGCGAATCGCGTAAAATTCGATCTGTCAAAATCAGGAACGCGGTTGCCACCGCAAACGTACACATCTTAAGGGCGGGGGCTTTGAGTGTAGCCCCCGCCGTGCTCCTGTGCTACTTCTCTCCGTCGCTTGCGCTCAACGTTGCGAGAACGTCATCCATGTTGAAGCTGGCGGCCTTCTGCCGCTGTGGATAATCCTTGAAGGTTGCAAGGAACTGGCCCACGTAGGCCTGGGCGGGCACCAACAGGTAAACATGGTTGATCTCCCAGTCCCAGTAGGTGTTCGATGTGACGTCTGCCCGCTCGTACGGGTCCATGCGAAGGTTGAACATCTTCGGGACGCGCAGGCTGGTGAACGGATTCGCCCAGATGAGCATCGTTCCTGGGACCTGCTGCTCCATGAACACCAGCTTCCAGTTGTCGAAGCGCAGGGCTACCAGTTGCTGGTCGTCGTTGATGTAGAAGAACGATTCCCGCGGACCCTTCTCGGTCTGCCCCGTCAGGTATGGGACAAGGTTGTCGCCGTCGAGGTGGACCTTGTAAGTCATGTTGCCCACCTTGTAGCCCTTGAGTAGCTCGTCCTTTATCTGCGGGTCGCCGGCCATTGCCAGAAATGTCGGCAGCCAGTCGAGGTGTGCAACGATCTCGTTGGACACCGTGGCCGGCTTGATATGACCCGGCCAGCGGACCATCGCCGGCACGCGGTAGGCGCCTTCCCAGTTGGTATTTTTCTCGCTACGGAATGGCGTCATCGCTGCGTCCGGCCAGGAGTTCATGTGCGGGCCGTTGTCGGTGGAGTACATAACGAAGGTGTTGTCCGCGATGCCCAGATCATCCAGTGCCTTGAGGACCGTGCCGACATTCTTGTCGTGGTCGATCATGGCGTCGTGGTATGGGCTCTGCCAGCGGCCGGACTGACCAACGCTCTCCGGCTTGGTGTGGGTGCGGAAGTGCATGTGGGTGAAGTTCACCCAGACGAAAGCTGGCTTCCCGGCCTTGTTCTGCCGCTCAATGAACTCCACCGCCCGGGCAGCGACGTCATCGTCGATCGTTTCCATTCGCTTCCTGGTCAGCGGACCCGTGTCCTTGCAGACCTGTTTGCCGACCTTACCGAAACGTGGGTCCACCGTCGGATCGTCCGTGGTGGAAGCCTTGCAGTCCAGCACTCCACGCGGGCCAAACTTGGCGCGGAACGCCGGGTCCTTAGGATAGTCGGCATCCTCCGGCTCTTCTTCTGCGTTGAGGTGGTAAAGGTTGCCGTAGAATTCGTCGAAGCCGTGCACCGTGGGCAGATATTCGTTACGGTCGCCCAGATGGTTCTTGCCGAACTGCCCGGTCGCATAACCACGCGCCTTCAACAACTCCGCAATCGTCGGGTCTTCCTTTTGCAGCCCTACGGCGGCTCCCGGCAAACCAACCTTGGTCAAACCAGTGCGTAAGCCCGACTGGCCGGTGATGAAGGACGCCCGGCCTGCGGTGCAGCTTTGCTCCGCATAGTAGTCGGTGAAAATCATGCCTTCTTTGGCGACACGATCGATGTTGGGTGTGTGGAAGCCCATCAGTCCCATCGAATACGCGCTGACATCCGTCTGACCGATGTCGTCGCCCCAGATGATGACGATATTAGGTTGCTTGGGGCTAGCTGTTTGCGCTTGTGATGTCGCGCTGCCGCCCGCCAGCAAGACGCTGGAAACGGTAAGCGCGCCCAAGGTAAATTTTCGAACACTTGCACCAAAATCCATATGATTCTCCTTATTACTGGTTGATAACGGCTGCCGGTTTTTCGCCCCGAATTTGGAAGTCATTCCGTGTCTGTAGTTGCGCGGGCTGTCACTTATTGAGAGATCCCGCTCGCATCATTTCCTCGAATGAATGCTGCAAATCCAAATCTTTTAGTTTCTTCGCCGCCGTCCCGTATTCAGCGAGCTGATAGACGGACGCGCCCGCTGGCGAGAAAGTGAACGACTCAAACGGCTGGGCCAGCATCTTGTCCAGATACTCTCTGGAGGCCAGACCTGTGGTGACATGCGGGCTGTAATTCGTACCCGTATGTTCAGGTACGAACCCCGCGATGTAGTCAATCGTCGCCGCCTGGATACCGGGCTCTTTAGGCGTAGTGACGAACGCCCCCGCCGTGCCAGTGGGCACAGTGAATGGAGCCACAGCGTCCGCTAGTTCCTGCTGTAGTTTGAGGAGTTCCGGCGTCGGTTCCGCGACGATTCCAGAAAGGCCAAGATCCCCGACCGGGATGTAGTAGTACTTGAATGCTTTCAACTGGAGGTCGCTGGCTTTCACACTCGCCAGGACTTGGTTGGCGGCGGCATAGACCTGGTCGAGATCCGCTGTGCGCACGAAGCGCTGCAATAACGTGATATGTGGACGGTGAGAGGCGTCGAGCGCGAAGCCTTTCGGGTAGACCGAACGCAGACGGGCGTTCACGGCTTCCGAGTGCTTCATCATGGTTGCGTCCGGATCGAGAAGGATATCGATCGCGGTCACTCCATCGGTTTGATAGCCCAGGGCCAGCGCCGCTGCTTCCGCTTTGCAATCGCCGGTCGGTGGTAGACCTTTGGTGCGTATGGCGGCGACTTCAGCCTTGGCGGCCTCGAGGTCGGCGCGGAAAGTCGGATCGGCATGCAGTCGCGCAACCGTGGCCGCGCCCATGAAGCGGCCCCAAACCACGTCGCTGAACCAATGATGGTTGGCGACCATGCGGCTCTCGCCATAGGTCCGGCCGCGGCCGAGGAGTTCGTTCTCACGGTCCGGCGCAATCTCGGCGAGGATAAGCGCGAATCCCCAACCGATGGCGGTGTGTCCCGATGGATAAGACGGATCCTTGACTAAGAAGTCGCGCGCATCCGGAACGGCAATGGGCTCGTTGTTCTGCTGGAATGGACGCGTGCGTTTGTAATGGTTCTTCGCGGCGTAGGTTGACATGGCGAGATCGCTGAACGAGCGCGCTAACAACGTGTACAGGTAGGGAGTGCCCTCTTTTGTGATCGGAACATTCAGCGCACAGGAAAAGTCGCTGACCAGGTGCGGAATTTTCAAATCGAAGTCGGAAGCCGCCAGTGCGAAGCGCGGCGTGTCGCGCAAACGGAAGGTATTTTTAGCAACTTCCTCGTCGTTCGCCTGGGCTGCCGAGCCGGCGAGTGGAGGCGGGGGAATCAAGATAAGACTGTTCGGGAGATCCTTGGGATCCACGTAACCTTGCAGCGCTCCCAAGCCGAGTTCAGGATGAAATTCGGGAACTGCGCCAAGCTTTGTACGGGGCGCCTCGCTCTTGGTGGTGCAGCCGGTGAACAGGCTTAGCGACAGAATCCCGACCAACCCCAGGCTGAGGAACGTCCGACGGTGGTGAGTGGCCTTCATTGTTGTCTCGTTTCGGGTCGTTTTCATTACGTTTTCCCTTTTAGTTCGAGGGTCGATCACTCGCGTTACCCGCGAGTTTCACAATCGAATCACTTCACCTTCTCGACATTGGCGACATCCATTTGTCCTCCGAGGTTGCCTTTTCCGACCGGCAGGCGCGGATGTAGAGCGAGAACGTGCCGTCCGGCACGGGCAGCGGGACTTGCTGCGCCTGGGCGCTTACGACGAGCAACAAGAGCCTTGCAGGCGCTTTCCAAAGGAAGTCGGGCGGTTTATTTTAACAAGAGCGCATAGTCGTGTCTGAGCAATCCTGCTCACGCGTTCAGACAGAATCACAATGCCCGGGGCTGGGCAGAATTAGGGACGAGTGCTCGATGTCACTGTACCAGCCCAAAGGCTCGAAAATTTGGGTCATGGATTTCATGTTCCATGGCCAACGAATCCGAGAGACTACAGGCACCGCATCGAAGACGCGCGCATGCAGGATCGAACAGAAGCGGCACAACGATCTAGCGGAAGGCACCGCCGGCATACGCCGACAAGATCCGCCGCGATTGTTTCTTGTCGCTGCTGAAGAATGGGTCGAGGCGAAGAAACTGGCCTGGTCAACGGGAATGAGTCGGATCGCCAGGGACGGCCTCGCGCACCTTTTGCCCCAGCTCGGCAAGAAGCTTCTGCTCGAGACTCTGAAATTCAGGGCCGAACAGTTCCCCGGCCGGCTGTCCGAGCACTATGTTTTCCCGACTGAAAGAGTCGGAGCGGCCGGCGATCGCTTCGACGCGAAGGTGTACGAAGCCGACCCGACGCAGCCGATCGGAAGCATCAAGGAAGCTTGGAAAGCGGCGAAGCGCCGGTCGCGGAGGCAATGTCCAAACTGCGAGACAGGCATTCTTGCGGACCGCGAAAAACCGGACGCCGGTTACATCTGCGTCGATTGCGAGCTGAAGATCGACGAGCTCCTGGCCGGCGCGGTCGGCGTTCGCTTCCATGACCTGAGGCACACGGCCGTCAGTCGCATGATCGCCGCGCGCATACCGCTGCCGATCATCGCGAAGATTGTGGGCTGGTCCCGCCGGCACCCTGGCGAAGATGAGCGCGCGCTACGGTCATTTCGCCTTGGACGAGTTGCGCAGCGCCGTCGAGTCGATCAGCGGCCATGGATCCGCAACCGAAGCACTGGGGTCCCCGCAATTTTCACCGCAGTTGAACGCACCCCGCGGCGAGAACCGCCCTAACTGACTGAAAAATCTGGTAGGCCCGGCTGGGATCGAACCAGCAACCCTCAGCTTAGAAGGCTGATGCTCTATCCAATTGAGCTACGGGCCCACGGTAAGCGCCATCCGCGATCGCCTGAATCATTATCGCAAATCATGCAGTGCAAGCGGGAAGAGTCTTAACCACAGCGGCGCGGAGCTCACGGAGAAAACTTTGCTAAAGAGAAGTCCGCGAAGAACTTGAAAAGAAAAACTCCGTGTCTCCGTGGTGAATATTGTCGATCTAGCCCCAGATCTGCCGCGCGAAGAAGTAGCCAGTCAGCACAAAGCCGATGACGATGACGATGGCCCGCACGTACTCCGGCTTGGTCTTCCGCGCAAAGTAGGCGCCGAAATAGCCACCCATCATGGCGCCCGCGATCATGAGGATTGCCTGCGGCCAATACACGACGTGCGGCGTCACAACAAACAGAATCATTGCTACACCGTTGGACACCGTTGTCAGCCAGGCCTTGAGCGCATTCATCGTGTGGATGTGGTCCATGCCCAGCAGCGCGAGCATGGCCAGGATGAGAATGCCGGCGCCGGCGCCGAAGTAGCCCAGGTAAAAGGCGATGAACATCTGGAGGAAAATTCCGCGGCCGGTGGAGAACTCGCCCTGTTCGCCGTGCTTGGCCCGCTGGCGTATCCAGCGCGTAATCCGTCCGCTCATCATGAAAATCAGAGTGGCGATTAACAGCAACCACGGCACCAGTTTCATGAATGTTGATGGCGGAGTGATGAGCAAAACCCAGGCGCCGAGAATGCCGCCCAGGACGCCGGTCACGGTGAGGGGTACGAGCACGCGCCGGGGCAGGCTGCGAAACTCGTGGCGATAGGCCCAGACGCTGGCGGGCTGTCCCGGCCAAAGCGCCACGGTGTTCGTGGCGTTGGCTTTTACCGGCGGGATACCGACAAACAATAGCGTGGGAAAGGAAATGAAACTTCCGCCGCCGGCAACCGAGTTGATGGCCCCGGCGGTAACGGCAGCGGCAAACAAAATAGGCCAATGTGCAACGTGCATAGAAAAAGAAAACCGATACTATCAGTCGGGATGCGAAACAAGAAGAATAACGTGGCTGGCGGCTCCCTGTTGGTGATGGGCATCACGCCGCACGATGAGTGCCGGGCCTCTGCGACTAGGGTAGGAGGATGCGGCTACCAGCTTCCTCCGCCGAATTCAGCGCACCATCCGTCGCGGGAAAGCGTTCCCGCAGGAAGTCGAGAAAGCCGCGCGAAAGCGGCCTGCCAGAGGTGTGGAGCTGGGCCAGCCTCACGATGAAGACCAACGCCTTCAGTATGTCGCTGTCCTTGAGAGCGGTATAGCCGAGATGACGATGTTCGACCTCGCGAAACTCTTGCAACAGCCGCCGAAATGTTTCGATGATGGTCTGCTGCACCGGATTCGGCGTCGCCTCGGCATACACCAGCCCGGATGCGACGAGCGTCTGATAACTCTGAGCCATGTTGGCCAGGGCGCGGATCACGTCGCGGTCTTTCAAGTTGTGGTCGCTCGCCGAAAGCTTGCCGAGCCCCTGTAGTAGGCCGCCGATCAGCTGCTCTTGGTCACGCAAGAACTGCTCGGGAACATTGATCCTGGGGAACACTTCGTCCGCAGGCATTTCTGCAAGCTCCCTTGGCTTTTCATGTTGCCGGGCTTGCTGCAGATACGGACATTCGGAGGGGCAATCCAGCGTGACCTCGCGCTGCTCGCCACAGCACTGGGCACAGATGCGGCCGTGCACTGCCAGACAAAAGCGCTTTTCCTTGCGAAGATTGCAGATGGAACAGCTCAAGATGCGGACACCTCGGGGACCGTCGTGCCGGGCGCGACTCCTTCATTATGGCATCTTGGTACGTTTGGGAGTGTCAGGACCCGCATGAGCATTGACTCTTCAAGCGCCCCCTGTGGAAAAACCGCATAAAATCAGGCGGAAAGTGCTTTTCAGCTGAACAAGGTTGGTATACGATACGCACAAGTTGAGCACTCTTACCGCTCAAACCTTTAAGGAGGATTTACGAATGGCAACAGGCATGACCAAGACCCAGCTCGTCCGGGTGATGGCCGAGAAGCATGAACTCAACAACAAGCAGGCCGCTGCGTTTCTCGATTCGCTGGCCGAACTGGCGGTCAAGGAAACCAAGAAAAACGGCCTATTCGTGATTCCGGGTCTGGGCCGTCTGGTGAAGTCCAACCGCAAGGCGCGTATGGGACGCAATCCGCAGACCGGCGAGGCCATCAAGATTCCGGCCAAAACCGTGGTGAAGTTCCGCGTAGCCAAGGCCGCCAAGGACGCGATCGCGCCCAAAAAGTAAGCTCTGGTTTTCTTCTTGTCGAGGCCGGCCCCTGCGCCGGCCTTTTGCATTGTGAGCGGTCAGCGCTCAGCCGTCAGCTTGCACTGGCTGATGCGTATGGATTCTTTGACCTCAGAATCAGGTGTCATCGTGCTAGAGTGCGAGGAATGAAGCTGGAATTTCTGGCTGCGGGTTCGGAAGATCGTCCTCTGATTCGTCTCTACGATTTTGATCTGGTTGCAGCCAGGCGATTGCGAGAGGCGTTTCGCAGTCTCGCCCTTGGGTCTGTACAGATTCTTCCCCTGCATGAAGAATGCTGGATCGAAGCGGTGGAAGTATGCGCTCTGGATCTGCGGCTGGGGACTCGCGACCTTGGCCTCGTGGAACGGACCCCATCAAGGTTCGACTGCATTTTGACGGCAGACGGATGGACGGATATGGCTTCGTTGACCAACCCATTCTGTGAGTTCGAAAAGACAGAGTCCTGCACGTGGCTCAACCAAAACGGAGAGATCTCGCTTTTGCTGACACCCAGCGGCAGATGGTAGTCGAAAGGGGCGCATTTTCAGCGCCTGCCCTGGGCTTGCGAGAGGGGGATCCGTTTTTCTTCCCGTTTTCCCAAAGGCGATTATTGCTTCTGGATCAGTGCAACGAAGAAGCCATCGCAGGGGTGAACTCCGGGGATCGTACGAAGGAATTTCCCGCTCAGCAGAGAATCCAGATCGCTCCAAACCAGCTCACCACTGGAGCGCAACCGCTCCAGTTCCTCGCGACAATCGAGCAGGCGGACTCCCTGGGTCCCGCGCAATACCTCGTCAGTCACCGACTCGTTCTCCTCCCGCTCGAGAGAACAGGTGGAATACACAGCGCGTCCTCCCGGCGCAAGAGGTCCGAGGGCGGCGCGGAGAATCCCGACCTGCCGTCCGTGCAATTCGTTCAGATCCTCTGGCCGCAGCCGCCACTTGATTTCGGGATTGCGCGCCAGCGTCCCGGTTCCCGAGCATGGAACATCGGCCAGCACGCGATCGAAGGCGCCGAGGTCGGGAAGATTCAGCGCATCCGCCTGGATCACCTGAACATTCGCGGCGCGTACCCGTTTACGAAGCAGGTTGGCTCGATGGGCATGAAGCTCCGCAGCTATGATTTCGGCGGTGGGATTGCGCCACGCCAGGGCGGCGGTCTTGCCTCCGGGAGCAGCGCAGCAATCGAGAAGCCGAGAGCCGGCGCCCACCAGCGCGGCCACCAGCTGCGATGCTTCGTCCTGGATGAAGACACGTCCTTCTTGCAGCGCACGCGTTCGTGCAATATCGCCGCCTACGACGATGCGAGCGCTATCCAGCAGGGCTCCTGGAGCGAGCTCAATTCCCTCCGCTGCTAACTCGGCTGCAACCTCAGGGCTGTCGAGGCGAATGATGGTGTTCGGAATGCGCTGATTCTGGCTGCAGATAAGGAAAGTGCGCTCGATGCCGTATGCGGAAGCCCAGCGCTCGACTAACCATGGCGGTTGCGCAAGTTCGCTCGCCAGCAACGCCGGTGTCCATTCGATCCCGGTAGACGGTACCTCGACGTCGGCGGTTGCGATCCTGCGGAGAACCGCATTTGTGAAGGCCGCGGCGGATCGTTTCCGAGCACGCTTGACCAGCTCAACGCCGTCATCAATCGCGGCATGAGCGGGAATGCGATTGAGGTGGCGAAGTTGGTAAGCGCTCAATCGCAGCGCGTTCAGCACCTCAACATCAAGCTTATTGAGAGACCGATTCGATGCTGCCGCGATGCTCTCGTCCAGCCGCGATCGCCAGCGAAGCACTCCCATTACCAGCTCCGTCGCCAGGGCGCGGTCCGCGGGGCTAAGCTTCTCGAGCCGCTGGGAATGCAGCAACTCACTCGCATACGCGTCGCGCTCTTCGACGCGCAACAGAATATCGAATGCGGCGCTACGGGCTGGAGAGATGGGCATGCTCGGCAACTTGCAATTAGCAATCAGCCTTCCTCGGCTGCAAATCTACGTTACGGCATCTGTGCGACGCGCGGCAATTATGCCGTGGGGTTGTACGGCGAATTCCCAGTCGCTGATTTACCATCGCTCTGTGCTCGACCTAGCCACTAACGTCCAATACGTGAAAGGCATCGGCCCGCGCTTCGCCGAGATCCTGCTGGAAAAGGGCATCAGCACCGTCGAAGACCTGCTCTACTACCTGCCCTTCCGCTATGAAGACCGGCTGAACCCGCGCGGTATCGGCGAGTTGCGGGTGGGCGAGATGGCCAGCGTCATCGCCGAGGTCCGCACTTTTGGCCTCTTCCGCACGCGCCGCATGCCGCTGTTCGAGATGACCGTCGGCCAGGGCCGCGACACCCTGAAGTGCATCTGGTTCAACGCGGCCTATCTGCAGGACAAGTTTCGCGCCGGCATGTTGGTCGCTTTATATGGCAAAGTGGAAGCCGGCGATCGCGGCGGCCACCGCTTTCAGATCCTGCAGCCGCAATTCGAGATTTTGCACGATCCCTCCGACGCGTCCGCCGCCAAGGAGGAGCCGTCGCTGGAGGTCGGTCGCATTGTTCCCATCTACGAGGCGGCGGGCAACGGACGGCTGACTGCACGCTGGTTTCGCCGCGTCATCCACGGCATGTTGGACAACCTGACGCAGGACATTCCCGACGCCATCCCCGCCGCCGTGCGCGGCCGCATGTCGCTCATCGATCGGCGCCGTGCCTTCTGGCAGGCGCACTGGCCCGAAGTAGGCGAGAGCCTCATGCGCCTGCAAGAGGCGCGCACACCCGCGCACATCCGCCTCATCTTCGAAGAGCTGTTCTTCCTCGAGCTCGGTCTCGAGCTCAAGCGTTGCAAGGTGCGTGCGCAAAGCGGCATCGCGTTTTCCATCAACGACCAGGTGCGCGACGCGGTGAAACGCATCCTGCCATTTCGTCCCACCGCCGCGCAGAAGCGTGTGCTGAAAGAGATTGCCGGCGACATGGTCCAACCTGCGCCGATGCGCCGCCTGCTGCAAGGCGACGTAGGCTCTGGAAAGACCATCGTCGCCTTTGAGGCCGCTGTCATTGCCATCGAGAACGGCTATCAGGTCGCCCTCATGGCGCCCACGGAGATTCTCGCGACGCAGCATTATTTGTCGGCGCGGCGCATCCTTGAAGCCGCCGGCTATCGCATCGTGCTGCTCACCGGCTCGCAGGAGGCCGGACGCAAGAAGCAGGTCCGCCATCACATCGCACAGGGCAACGCGCAGCTGGTGATCGGCACCCACGCTCTCATTCAGGAGTCGGTCGAGTTCGACAAACTCGGCCTGGTCATCGTGGACGAGCAGCATCGCTTCGGCGTGATGCAGCGCTTCCGCCTGATGAAGAAAGCCGACGAAACACCACAGCAAGCGCAAGATCGGCGCTCGCCGGGGGCTCCGGCGCTTGAGCCGGACGTGCTGGTGATGACGGCAACGCCCATTCCGCGCACCCTGGCACTGACGATTTACGGCGATCTCGACACCAGCGTGCTTGACGAACTGCCCCCGGGACGCACGCCCATCACCACGCGCCTTGTCGGCGACGAGCGCGCCGAGGAAGTCTGGCAGTTCGTGCGCAAGCAGGTCGCCGCCGGGCATCAGGCCTACGTCGTCTATCCCGTCATTGAAGAGGGGGCGATGGAGGGCGAACTGAAGGCCGCCATCAAGATGCACGAGCGCCTGCGTACCCACGAGTTTTCCAGCCTGCGCGTCGGGCTGCTGCACGGACGCATGAGCGCCGACGAGAAGGACGCAACCATGGCCGGCTTCCAGCGCGGCGAGATTAACGTGCTGGTTTCGACCACGGTGATCGAAGTCGGCGTCGATGTGCCCAACGCGAACATCATGGTCATCGAGCATGCGGAGCGCTTCGGCCTGTCGCAACTTCATCAGTTGCGCGGGCGCATCGGGCGCGGCAGCGCCAAATCGTATTGCGTGCTGATGACCGGCGGTAAAGTTTCCGTCGAAGCGCAGCAGCGGCTCGATGCCATGGTACGTACCCAGAACGGTTTCGAGATCGCTGAACTTGATTTGCAGCAGCGCGGCCCCGGCGAGTTCTTCGGCACCCGTCAGGCGGGCATGCCGAACTTCCGCGTGGCCAACCTGCTGCGCGATCGCGACCTGCTGGAAGCCGCGCGCAAAGAGGCACGCTACGTCCTCGCCGGCCCCAATTCCGACCTCACGCAGGAAGAGATAGCCCGCGCCGCGCAACATCTCCGCAGCCACTGGAACCGGCGATATGGCTTGGTGGAAGTGGGTTGACGCCCGTGGTGAACTTTGCCAGAGTTTCTTGTGTGTCGTCCCGGCCAAGGGCTTCAGCCAGCGTGGACGTACCTGCTTTTGTTGTTGCAGGCGTCAAACTGCAATCCGGCGCATCCAATTCGTGAGGAGTCTTCCATGCTCGATCCGAAAGAGATTTTGACCACGCTGGCCGACCGCTTCAGCACCTCCGGAAAGGTGCAAAACGTCTTCGGTGAACCGATTGAGGCGCACGGCCGAACCATCATCCCCGTTGCCCGCGTGCGCTTTGGCCTGGGCGCCGGCGGAGGCGGCGAGAATAAATCGCAGACGGAGGATAATGTCGGTGGCTCGGGTGGCGGCGGCGGCGTGAAGGTCACGCCCATCGGCGTGCTGGAAATCACCGAAGCCGGCACAAATTTCATACGCTTCTTCGATCCGCAACTGGCAACCGGCCTCATCGCCGGAGGAATCACGATCGGCCTGCTGCTGCGGCGGATTTTCCGTCAGAGGTAAATCGGTAAAAGCAAATGAGTTACTCTCGACGCATCTGTGGAATATTTGTCCTCCCCGTTCGGGATGCTCTTGTGGTCTAATGCTTGCAGTTCACGCTCTGTTTCGGGGGATTTTCGATGTCGTTCGAGGAAGCACTGAATCTTGCGTCGAGGGACGAGGCTTTCAAGGCAACGATTTATGCGATGAATACGCTGTTGATGGACAAAGGGATTTATACCCGAGAGGAGTTTGAGTCTCTGTTCGTCGAATGGGTGGACAAGGAGCAACGTCGCTCCCATCGCAGTGAGCCGTCCCACGAATCTATACCTTGTTCGGCGTAGAGCGGTAAGCTGTGTGTTCGCAGTCGGGCTTTCGGCAGCAATGTATTCCGATGTCGCAGGCCTTGCACTCGCAAGCGCAACGCGGGGCCGGAGGTATTTGCTTCTCTGGCCGTCTTTTCTTGAATGTCATTCAAGTCCTTTCTTGACTTGTCTCGAACTGCCTCATCTCTCATGCATATATCATTACCTCAGATTGATCTTGGAGATAGCAATGCTTATCTAGCTTCTTGGTGTGGAAAAACCGAGGAAAACGAACAACAACTGTGTATAAGAGCTGCAAAAGAAAAGCGAAGCTGTCATTTGGAGGCGCGATCTTCCAAGAGTTTTAGGCGTGATTTTCAATGAGCAGCCACCCCAATGCCGACCTCTTCCGCCTGCTTCCCTCCATCGACGAAGTAATGCGCTCAGAAGCCGTCCAGGCGATCGTCCAGCAATACGGGTACCGCCTGACGCTTGAATATGTGCGGCTCGGTTTGGACGAACTACGCGACGTGATTAAGAAAGGTGAATTACAGGAGAGTCAGATCAAGGCGGATATCTCCAGGATGCCGGAAGACATCGTTTTTTTCTTTCAACGCTGGTTCAGCTATTCCTTGCGTCCTGTCATCAATGCTACCGGTGTCATCCTGCACACCAACCTGGGCCGGACACCTCTCGGCGAATCCGCGCTGCAACACGTGGCGGAGGTTTCCCGCGGTTACTCGAATCTGGAATTCGATCTTGCTACCGGAGAGCGCGGTAAGCGCGACGTTCACGCCGGTCGCTTGTTTGCGCAGCTATTGAACTCTGCCGGCCGCGAGGTTTCGACCATCGTGGTCAACAACAACGCCGCCGCGGTGCTGCTGGCGCTCAACTCCCTGGCAGAGGCCGGCGAAGTGATCGTCTCGCGCGGGGAGCTGGTCGAAATCGGCGGATCTTTTCGCATTCCCGATGTCATGAGTAAGTCCGGCGCAGTGCTCCGCGAAGTGGGGACCACCAACCGCACGCGCATCACCGACTACGAGCACGCCATCACAGGCCGCACGAAACTTCTGCTGCGCGTCCATCGCTCTAACTTCCAGATCGTCGGCTTCACTGAGCAAGCTTCGCTGGACGAACTCGTTTCCCTCGGCCGCGAACACAACATCCCGGTGATGGAAGACCTCGGTAGTGGCGAGCTCTTCGATCTGCGTCAAATCGGAGTTCACGGCGAGCCCATGGTCTCTGATAGCCTGCGCGCCGGCATCGACCTCGTCACCTATAGCGGCGATAAGCTGCTGGGCGGTCCGCAGGCCGGACTTATCACGGGCACACCCGAGCTGGTGGCGAAGGTTCGCTCCAATCCGCTCTTCCGCGCGCTGCGTGTCGACAAGATGTTCTACGCCGCGCTGGAAGCGACGCTGCTCGCTTATCTCCGCGAGGACTACGATGCGATTCCCGTGCTGCGCATGATGCGTGTCTCCAACGAGGATTTGCAGCAGCGTGCCGAGCATATCGCACGCCACCTGCGCACCAGCTCGCCGCAGCTTGAAATCGAAATTGTCGAGTCGCGATCGTTGCTCGGCGGCGGTTCTGCTCCCGGCTCAACTCTGCCCTCGCGAGCGCTAGCCGTGAAGTGCGCCACTGTCGCTGCCGACACGCTGCTGGAACAGCTGCGCCAGTGGGAGACACCGATCATCGCGCGGGTGGAAGAAGATCGCGTGCTGCTCGACCTCCGCACCGTCGAGCCAGCCCGCGATGCAACCATCGTGGCCGCGCTGGAGCGCATTGCCGAGGCTAAAGCTCCTTTGTCCTAGCAAAACTGCGTTGACACAGGGCTGAAGGCCCGCTCTACCACCCGGATACTAATCTTGGCCACCATCTACACCATCGGTCATTCCACTCGTACCCTCGACGAACTGGTTGCCGCATTGCAGGCACACGGCATTCGCACGCTGGTGGACATTCGCGCCTTTCCTATGTCGCGCCGCCTGCCGCACTTCAACCGCGAATCGTTTGAGCTTGAGCTGCCCAGCCGAGGCATCGAGTATGTGTGGATGAAGCAGCTCGGCGGCCGCCGGAAGAAGATCCGCGACGCTTCGCCCAACACCGGCCTGCGCAACGACTCATTCCGTAACTATGCCGACTATATGCTCACGCCGGAATTCGCCCAGGCGATCGACCGCCTGCTGCAACTGGCGGAGGAAACCGCGGATCCTTCGACTCCGGCGGCCAGAGGCGGGCCGCCTCCGCTCAGGATGACAGTAGAAGAAGGGTCGGCGGTGCGACGGAACCACAATATCGCCATCATGTGCGCCGAGCGCGTGTACTTCCAATGTCACCGCATGCTGGTCAGCGACTATCTCACCGCGCACGGCCACACCGTCCTGCACATCGACGACGACCAGCATCCGCCGCGCACGCACAAGCTGATGTCGGAAGCCCACCTCGTCGATGGCCATCTTCTTTATAATGCGCAAGAGCTGTTCTAGAGCAGGGGTTTCCTTTGTTTGCGATATTCGTGCAGGATCGCGCCTTCTACATGAGCCGCGAGCCTGCGACGCGCCCTCGGAAAATGCAGCCAACCATTGCATCGCCGAATCTCATGCCGGGGGAAAATCTCGTTTGGCGGCCTGATTCCTTCAATCCAGGAGAATGCTCGTGACTTCCTCGCAAGACAACGGGATGGTCCACCTCAGCAGCCCTTACGGCGTTCCGGAGACGGTGAAGCGTCTCGAGGCTTTGCTGCAGAGCCAAGGGTTGACGCTGTTTTGCACCGTGGATCACAGCGGCGCGGCTGAGAAGGTGGGCTTGAAGATGCCGCCGACGCAGGTGGTTATCTTCGGAAGCCCGAAGGCGGGAACGCCGCTGATGATCGCTTCCCCGACGCTGGCAATCGATCTGCCGTTGAAGGCGCTGATCTGGGAAGATACTGGCGGCAAGGCCTGGGTCTCCTACAACAGCGCCGAGTACCTCCA
>JBARGS010000190.1:0-11045 GCA_049798495.1 Candidatus Korobacteraceae bacterium
TTGGCGAACGCCTGGCGCGTCACGAACAGGTAATGGTATTGCTCAACCGGCGCGGCTATTCGGCATTCGTGCTCTGCCGCGCCTGCGGCGAATCGGTGCAGTGCAAGAACTGCGCCATCGCCATGACCTACCACAAGCGCGAGCATCGCCTGGTCTGCCATTACTGCGGCTACACGCGTTCCGCGCCGAAGACTTGTCCGAAATGCGCCAGCGAATTCGTGCAATATCTGGGGACTGGATCGGAGAAGTTGGAGCACATTCTGCACGGAATGTTTCCCCAGACACGAATCGCGCGGCTGGATCGCGACACGGTGCGCGGGCGCGACGACTTCGAGCGCATGCTGAGCGCGCTGCATGCCGGCGAAATCGACCTACTGGTGGGCACGCAGATGATCGCCAAGGGCCATGACGTCGCCAACGTGACGCTGGTCGGCGTCGTCGGCTCCGACGCAGCGCTTAGCTTTCCGGATTTTCGCGCCGCCGAGCGAACATTTCAGCTTCTCACTCAGGTTGCAGGGCGTGCGGGGCGCGGCGACATGCCGGGCAAGGTCGTGCTGCAAACGTTTTTCCCCGACCACTATGCTATCCAGTTCGCTGCCGCACACGATTATCACGGCTTCTACGAGAAGGAGATTCGCTTTCGCAGCTGGATGCGCTACCCGCCGTTTAACGCTGTCAGCAATGTGCTGGTCCGGAGCCACAAGCTGGAAGAGGCGCTGGCGTGGTCTGGCACTTTGGGCAAATGGTTCGAGTCGACGCGCCTGGAAGGCGTGCGCGTGATGGGACCGGCGGCGGCGGCGATTGTTCGTCTCAAGACCGAATACCGCTATCACTTCCTGCTGAAGTCGGCCAGCCGTGAACGCATGAACAGCGTTCTGCGAGCCATGCTGGACCATGCCGCCGTCCGGAAAATCCCGCGTAATAATGTGGTGGTGGATGTGGATGCGCTGTCGTTGATCTAGGAGCATTCAGCACTCAGCAGTCAGCTAGAAACTCAGGTAGTGACTTTGTCTCCCTGTCGGCGATTCTCCTCTGCCGTCGTCGATTCCGAAAAATGGCCGGCGCCCGAACTCTGTTCTTGCTGACTGCTGAGTGCTGACGGCTGCCTTACCCCTTCCACGCTGCCAGCGCCCGACGCACCAGCACCAGTTGCCCGAGGTGATAGGCATTGTGGTCAGCGATCAGCAGTACCTCACGCAAGAGTGTCTGACCTGTGCCACGGGGTATCGGCGCAAATAAATCGCGCTTGGGGTCGGTGATCAGCTCACGCATCTCTTCGAGGTACTCTTTGATAGAGTCGATACTCTGCTGCCAGGCTTCTTCGCTGGGCGGCGTCGGAGCCTGCGGCCAATAGCCATCCGGCCAGGGAGGCGACTTGTGCTTAGTGCCGCGGCTGAACGCGACGATGTCCCACAATGCGATGCGTATGTGTTCCAGAAGCTGCCAGCCTGAATGGGGAAATCCATCCGGCACGCGACCCCACAGTTCCGACGGGAAATCAGCGACTGCCGCGGAAAGATCGGCATGTGCTTCGCCCCAATCCAGAAACTTCGCAAGTTGCTGGCGAAGCTGCTTATCGTGATCCATAAGACCTCGCTGCGACGATTTAGACAGAGATGTGATGTGGCGGACGCCCGGCTGGATGTAATTTCGTGGAAGCTCGGGGTCAGCCGCGGCCGTTGCGGCGGCGGCGCTGGAGAACTCCAGCCGCATCGGGATTTACCAGCACGGTAAAGCCGTGATGACGGGTGTCAGGATCGGCATCGACCAATACGGCACGCTCGCCTTCGATGCATCCACCCAGCACGCGTCCCAGGCTCAGCAACGAGCGGCTGCCGCAAACTTCGCAGGCTTCACCGCCGCTATTGCTGATGATCTCGCAATCGGCGCAGAGGACCGCTTCCAGCAGAGGAACAGAACTCAGAACAGAGTCCCACTTACGACCGTCGTCCATAGGAAGGCTCTCCCCTTAACGCTAGCGGGAGGGAGGCGAGCGGGGAAGTGCCTTATCGTGGAAGAAGCGAAAAAGTAACGGGCAGCAGCCGAAACGGGAACGAGGACCACCGCCAGAAAATCTCAAGGCTTAGATTGGCGGCTGCCGCAGATAGCCTGTTCAGGAAGCATTCGCATCGGCGGGCGGAAGCAAATTGTGGTTCAGCGCAAATAATGCCAGCTCCAGGCGATTGCCGACGCCCAGCTTATTAAAGATGTTGGTGAGGTGACGCTTGACGGTCTCTTCGCTGATGCCGAAGGTTTCGGCAATGTGCTTGTTGGTCGATCCCTCGGTAATCAGAGTGACCACCTCCAGTTCGCGCGCAGTAAGCCCAAAGGTCTTGCGCGGCGGCGGAGCTGTCTGTGCCGCTAAGTCGCGCAGCACCTGCACCAGGTTTTGCACCGGACGTCCTTCCAACCAGTACTGGCCCTGCATCACCGCACGAACACAGGCCGACAGATGCGCCACCACGGCATCCTTCAGCACGACGCCCCGGGCTCCCAGTTGCAGAGCTTCCAGGATTTGCCGCTTGTCCACCTGTCCGGTGAGCAGGATGGTGCGGGTGTCGCCGCCGTCGGAGGTGAGTTCGCGCAAGGCCTCCATACCGGGCATCTTGGGCATGGCGAGATCAAGCAGCAGAATGTCGGGACGCAGGGTCCGGACCATGTGCAGCGCTTCGATGCCATCCTTGGCTTCAGCGATGACTTTGATCTGGCCATCGGATTGAAGCATGTTGCGCAGACCTACACGGACTACCGGGTGGTCATCGGCAATCAGAACCTTGATCGGAGTAGTTGGAGTCGTCGCCATCTTAATTTCCTCGCACCTGAGGGATGGTCTCTTTTCTATGCGGCTGAACCTTCGACGGGAAGTACGGCAGAACCAACTTGCTTCGTCAGTTCCAGCTCAACCTCCGCCAAAGCTGTCTCAGCCTGTTCCAGCATCCGTTGGGTTGTCGCAAAATCAGAGTCGCGACCCATGCATTCCAAAGTTGCGCAACACTGCGACAGAGTATTCGCCCCGATCATCAAGCTGCTACCCTTGAGGTAATGAGCGCGGTCACGCAACATCGCCGCATCCTTTGAACGAAATGCCTCGTTCAATTGAGCGAGTGCGCCGCGCGCTTCGGTAAGATAGTCCCGGCAAAGCTCTGCCAGGACTGCTGGGTCCTTGGCTGTCGCCTGGCGCAGGCGATCAAAGACCGCCGGAGTTAATGGGCTTTCGTTCACCACTATTTAGATTGCTACCCCAAAGCTTAAAACGATAACACATAGGTAATCCTTCCAGGCGTTCACGTCAAGTATGGAATGAGGATCGCATTAACTACGGAACTAATGTGGGGCTTGCAGAAAGTAATTTAGAATCTGGAAAAATCCGGCTTACGCTTCTCTAGAAATGCGCTGAGGGCTTCCTTGGTTTCCGGTGACTCCAGCCGCTCGGAAATAACCATCACTTCCTCATCCAGAGCACGCTGTACTTCCGTTTGGAAGGCGCGTTTCATGAGCGCTTTGCAGGCGCGCAACGCACCTGCCGGTTTTTCCGCCAGTTGCTGGGCGGCAGCGGCAGCGGTGGAGAGCAAAACATCACGGGCGACTACCGCATTCACCAGTCCCATCTCGTAAGCGCGTTGGGCGGTGAGAGGAGCAGCCAGCATGAACAGCTCCGAGGCACGCTGGTGTCCGATGAAGGTCGGCAGGAGCACAGTTGACGCCGCTTCGGGCACGATCCCCAGATTGATAAAAGGCATCATGAACCTTGTGTCGTCGGCCACATAGACCAGGTCGCAGTGCAGCAGAATAGTGGTGCCGACACCCACTGCCAACCCATGAACCGCAGCTACGACCGGCTTTTTCGCATCCGCCATGCCGCGGATGAAGCGTACTGCCGGCGGTACGGCTTGTCCCTTCCACGGCTTCCTCAGGAAATCCTCCAGGTCGTTGCCGGCCGTGAAAGCGTCACCGTTGCCGTAAAGCAGGATTACGCGCACGCCGGCGTCGGCTTCCGCCTGCTCCAGGAGATCCGATAGCGCCTGGTACATCTCGGCCGTCAGGGCGTTCTTCTTCTCCGGACGATTTATGACGATGCTGAGTACGGCCGCGTTACGTTCGCTTTCGATATGACTCATGGGTCCTCACGTGCAATCCAATTCGTCGTCGATACGACTTGCAATCGAGCATTGTAATGGACTTGGGAATTAGAGCGGGTAAATCTGATTCGCCGTGTGGTGTTCTAAAGATGCGTTGATGAAGTTCAGGCAGCGAAAGTCCTGACACCTATTCGGAATTGCGGTCAGGGGTATGAGATTCGAACCAGGAGGCTCCCCCAAATGGGCTATGGGCGGCAAAATCTGAAACGGGCGGCAAATAACCACTCTGAATGTCGGAAGCCTCTTGCCTCCAAGGCGGGTTGTATTGGGCGCGCCGCTCCAGCTCAGACCATCGACACGCGAGATGTCCGGTCTGCGTTTGCCATGACGATTTCATTGCAACTATGCTCCGACGTTATCGGCAAGCTTGCTTTTTGATTATAGATCGCTTCTTGCCGCGAACAAAACATAAGGTCACAGGCAAAGAAAACGCACCGATTCACTAATTCTCGCACCTTAATAACGCTGTCTGGTTTCGCCGAAGGAACTCTCAATTTGTTGTAAGCTTGGAACAGTGACGAACTCTTCTCCTATCGCGTTCGAGTCGCTGGAAAATCGCACTCGATTTCTCAGTGGACTCTACAGCGACCTGCTGGAAAATGGCATTCGCTACTTCTTTCCTGGGGCTACGCTGGAGCGCGTTTCCCAGGGTGCGGAGCAGATGCCGGGTCTGCTGGGTGCGGTGCCCAGTGGCGGCCAGGTTGAGTTTGAGTGGATGGGCAACGGCTATTCGCTCACCGCCAGCTCGAAACTCTCGGATCACGAGCGCCGTCTGCTGCGCAGTATTGGGATGGTGCTCTCGGCGCGCTATCAATTACTGACGAACCAGGAGTTGGCGGCGCAAAGCTTTCAGCTCTTTCGCGGACTGCCGGAGGATCGCTTCGTCTCCGCGTTTCTCGATCCCGCGCCGCACACCAGCGCCGAAGCCATCGCCGGCCTTCCCGACCGTATTGCCGACGCCATCGAAGTACTGCGCACCAGCAGCATGAGCACCTACGAGAACCGGCGCATCGCCACCGGCGTGTTGTTGTTTGGCTCCATGCCCGAGCCCTGCCATACTCCGCCGGAAACACCCAAGCGCGCCTTGCGCTATTCGCATCAGCTGACCAGCATCCGCAGCTTTCATCGTCTATGCGATGGCCTGCGGACCCTGGCGCTCGTCGATCAGAATGGAATGCTGGCGGAACTGGTCGACGTCACCGACTGGGCCACGCCTTACCGCGAGATGCCGCTGGCCGTGCCGCCGGCCACCGCCTACACCGATCACTGCCGCGCCACACTCTGCGGCGGCCACGTCTGCCTCATCCTTTCGCCGAATGGCGAGATCAAGATCTACTCCGATGGCGTGCCTGTGTTCCGCTTTATCGACGGCAAATGGCGGCTGGTGGATGCGCGCCATCGCTACGAACTGTGGAAGAAAGCTATTGGCAATAGGGAACTGGCGGAGCGGCTTTTCGCGGTGGCGCTGAACCTGACGGAGAGCCGTCGCGGCGCTCTCTTCGTCGTGCTCGACGATCGCAAGTCGGTGGAGCTGTTGGTCTCGCAGCCCGATTTGCTCGATCACCTGAACCGCGACGATCTCGCCGATGGCATCACCAGCAAGGACCAGCTCCACTACCTGCTCCGCGACAAGAGCATCCTTGACGTTCCTTCCACCGTGCTGGAAAACATCGCACGCATCGACGGCGCCGTGGTGCTCTGCCCCGATTCGAACCTGCTCGCGTTTGGTGCGATCCTGCATCATCATTCCACAGAAGAGGCTTTGAATCGCACGGTCGAGGGCGGCCGTACCACAGCGGCCATCGCCGCGTCACACTATGGAACGGTGCTGAAGATCAGCGAAGATGGGCTGATCTCGATGTATCGCGGAGGGCAGTGTTTGTGGGAGATGTGAGAGCTTGCTCGTCCCACTCATTCGAAAAGCGCGAATGAGTGGGGCACCCGCACCCGGCCCTCAGCTGGCGATCTTGACCAACTCGTCACGTTCCTCTGCCGGAGGCTGGGGCTCCGGATCAACCCTTCCGCCTACAACCCGCCTGGCGCGTTGCCAGGCGTTGCCGATCGCGGACGAAGCCATGAAAACGTGCCCGGCGGTGAGCGGGCCTACTAATTTGTGATTGCCGATTGCCGCCAAGCCCATCGATGCGATGCAGCCGCACTGGGAACAATCGGGGTCGCCGCCAAACTGACAAGGCTCGACTCTTGTCTTGAGGTCGGCCGAGATCGTCCGGGTAGTGCGAGCGAAGATGCAGTGGGCCGGCGACTTGGGCGGCGCCAGAAACTCCAGCAGCATCCCTTCCGACATGTCGAGCTTGGGAAACAGATTCCGCAACTGAAGCAGCTCTTCGATTACCTGCTTCCGCTCATGCGGCGAGAGACACTCCACCGGATGCGAGCCTCGCTGGGGAGTGAAGATGCTCATCCAGATTTTTTCTGTCGCAGGGTTCTCCGACCAGAAGGCAAGAAACTCCCGCAGATAACCCGGACGTTGCACCATGGCGCTGGTGATAGTGCAATGGATGGCAACGTGTTGGCCTGCGATGTTGCGCAGAATCTTGTCGTAGGTCGCAGGCTTGCGACGAATGTCGTGCTCCGGCTGTAAGCCGTCCACGGAAACAGTCATCCGGAGACGCGGGATCGTAGCCCAAGACCGAGAGATCGGACGGAAAGCGCTGGTCACAACCTGAACATGAATCTCGCGCTTCGCCAGTTGCGGCAGCAAAAGGTCCAACTCGCGATAGCGAACCAGGGGATCTCCGCCGACTATTGAGAGATGCAGCGGCTTGTGTTCATTCACCAAGTCGAGCACGCGCCGCACCAGGTCGTCACCTTTGAAGTCGGCAAGGCTGCGCAAGTTGGTGTCGCCGCCAAGGTGACCATCCTCATAGGCATAGCATCCCGGGCAGCGCAACGGGCACTCGCGCGTTATCTCGATGGAAAGGCTTGGTACTCGACCGGAAAAAACGCGGCCCCAGGTCTGGAGAATCGGCTTAACTTCCAAAATTTCCCATTTCTTCTTGTTCGCCCATATATCTTGGATGTCGCGCGAACCGAACGGTTGCTAGCTATCTCGCGCCGCATCCAGCCGTAGTTTCAAGACGTGGAAAGAGCGGAGAAGTTAGCAGCCCGCTGTGCTGAGTTTGCAATAGCAATCCTGCTTTACATACTACAGGAGAGCGCGCTACCATCATAACCGCTGTAATCGCTGATGACGGTTAGGTTAAGGACGGCCGGTTTGGTCTCGCACGCTGTGATCGCTCCCAAGACTAACAAGATCGCTCTGCTGCTCGCCTTCTTCGTGATCTACGTGGTGTGGGGTTCGACGTATCTGGCGATCCGCTACGCCGTGGAGAGCATCCCGCCGCTGCTCGTGGTCGGCGTTCGCCAGGGCCTGGCCGGCCTGGCGATCTTCGCGTGGGTCTACACGCATGGCTATCGGCCCACGTTGCGTGAGTGGCGCGCGAGCGTGATGCTGGGCATTCTCTATTTCGTGATCAGCCACGGTCTGCTGCACTGGGCCGAGACCATTGTTCCTTCAGGAATCGCAGCGCTGCTGATCGCCACCGAACCCCTGTGGATCGCCACTATGGCTGCCGTCATCTCGCGCGAGGAGCGCTTCACGGCGAAGACCGCGTTTGGCCTGGTGTTGGGACTGGCAGGTGTGGCGCTGCTGATGCGTGAGGAAGCCGGGCTGGGGAATGGGCGTATGCTGCTGGGCTGCGCGGCGGTTCTGATCAGCTCGTTCACATGGGCGTGCGGAGTAATCTACACGCGCAATCCAAACCTGCCCAAAGATCCCATCGCACGCGCGGGCATGGCGGCTCTTACGGCCTCGGTGTTGTTGCTGCTGGGATCGGCTCTGAGCGGCGAGATGACGCATGCACATCTCAGCGCCTTCAGCGCGCGATCGATCTGGGCGCTGCTCTACCTGATAGTGTTTGGTACCATCATCGCCTTCACGACCTATACCTGGCTGCTGGATCACTGCTCGCCGACTCTGGTTTCGACGCACACCTATGCCAATCCGATCATCGCGGTTCTGCTGGGCTGGTCGCTGGCGGGGGAGAGGCTGGACATTCGCGTACTGTTCGCCGGCCTGCTGACCTTGCTGTCAGTCTTTCTTATCAGCCGAGGCACCGGCGAACGCCCGGAACTGCGAGCGCAAGTGGACGAAGCTGCGTGAGCCACTTTAGCTAACCCTCAAAGTGGACAAGGGCAGTTACAATAGGAGTAGTGCCAGCCGAGCTTCAACCTGAATACCGATTCGATCTCTCCGGTGGGATGCTCTGTCTTGATTTCGCCAACACGGTGAGCCGTCGCGAAAACCCCGACCAGCGCAAAGAGCACCTGACAACCGACGCTGACCTGATCTCCTTCGCCGCTCAGACGGGGCTGATCCTGCCTGGACAGATTAGTGGGCTGCGGGTTTACGCTCGACGTCATCTCAAGAGCGCCCGTGAGGCTTTTCAGAGGGGAATCGCTCTGCGGGAGACGTTGCATCGCGCTTTTTCGGCGATCGCGCAGCGGAAGCCTGCAGCCGCGGCCGACCTGCAACAGATCAACGACGCTGCGCTGGAAGCGCTGCAGCATCGTCACTTGATGCGCTCGAATGGCGGCTATCGCTGGGAATGGAATTCGGATGGCGCAAGCCCACTGGACTATGTTCTGTGGGCGGTCGCAAATTCGGCGGCGACGCTGCTGACCTCGAAGGAACTGCGCGCCCTCCGTTACTGTGAAGCGCCCGACTGCGAGTGGCTGTTCCTCGACCATAGCCGCAACCGCAGCCGCCGCTGGTGCGACATGACGTCGTGTGGCAATCGGCAGAAGGCGCGCCGGCATTACCGGCGGGTGCATGAATAATTGGCGGGGGTTCTGGCCTGACGAGAGAGTATCTAATTCGTTGGTGTTCCAATGCCGCCCCTGAAGGGGCTTAGGGTTTTGGAGAGCGGTTACCCAGGACTCCGTCCTGGGCTGAACTGAGCCGTCTCGCGTCGCGGGACTGAGCACTGATCGAACCCGTTACATCAGTGCGTGAAACTGAGCTTTCCTTAAAGGATTCGACCTTCAAAGGATTCGACCTTCGTTAGCGTCCCGCTGCGACGCCCTTTTCCACCGGCTGCACCAGCTGCTCGGGATTGGCGAAGTTGGCTTGCGCAATGCGAATCTGCTCCTTGAAGTTGTCCACCATGTTTTCGTGCAAGCGCACCTCGGTGGGCTTCCTGGCGATGCTCATCTTGTCGATTTTGTCCTGCAAGCGAAGCAGTCCGTAGAAGAGATTTTCCGGCCGCGGCGGGCAGCCGACGACGTACACATCGACGGGGACGATGCGGTCGACACCTTGCAATACGGCATAAGTGTTGAAGGGGCCGCCGACGGAGGAGCAGGCGCCCATGGAGATGCACCACTTGGGATCGGGCATCTGGTCGTAGATGCGCTTCACCACCGGCGCCATCTTCAGCGTCACGGTACCGGCCACGATCATCAGGTCGCTCTGCCGCGGGCTGGGGCGAAAGACCTCTGAGCCAAAGCGCGCGATGTCGAAGCGCGAGGTGGAAGCGGCGATCATCTCGATCGCGCAGCAAGCCAGGCCGAACGTCATGGGCCAAATCGCGGACTTCCGCGCCCAGTTAAAGACGTAGTCGACGGTGGTTACAAGAAAGTTCTTTTCGAACTTGTTTTCAATCCAGCCCATGCCGTACCTTCTCCCGATCCGTTTTGACGTTTATCTCACCCAGAACTTCCGGGGTCCCGACGAGCGCCGCTTTTGCGCTTGTTGGGGGTGGCAGTCCGGGTGGAGGAACCTGCTGTCGGACATACTATCTTCGCCGATCGATGTACCGGCAGGCTGTGACGGCCATCACAGGAGCCGTTAAGGCGAGTCTAGGCCGGAAGGGAAGACGCTTCAACTCAATTATGCCGGCTCGGAGCGGGTTGGGGCGCCTTCAGGCGGCAGGGCGATGACGGCGGATTTCGACCTCGGATTTCCAGTCGTCGGCGGAGACATCCCCGATCCACTCACTGTTGTTTCGAGGCAGTTCGAAGAACTCCACGTCGACCGGGGACGGCATTGCTGACTGGCCTCCCAGCAGCCAAGCCAATTTATCCTTGACCTTCAGACGCAGCGATTGGACGAGCAAGGAGGCAGCTGCCTCGGCAAAGGCACTGCGGTTTTCGGACGGCAAACCGTGTCCGCGGACCTCCACTGCGCAACGGGTGTGGCGCCGGGAACGCGCCAGCGGCAGAAACTGTATCGTGATCTGATGGCGATCGAAGAATGGATAGGTGCGAAGGGTGGTTTCAATCAGTTGCTGCGCAATGCGCCGCTTCTGAGCAACCGAAATTTCCGGCAAGTACAGTCGTAGGTAGGGCATCGGAAACCTCCTACTGCGTAGGTAGTAAGATGCATCCCGAGGGCCAGCCGTAAATTCCATGAATAAAGGGTTTATTCGATGTCGACGAGGATGGTACTAAGTAGAATCTTCCCATAAGCTGAAAATCTCTCCTGCCGAGCCACCCATCAGAGAGACCAAAAAACAGAGCTGCCATGGAAGAGTCCCGCTTGCCAGAAGGTGAATGAAGCAAAACCTCTGGAGTAACTGCTGAGGAAACTCTGAATAACTTGTCGGACTTGCCGCAGGGGCTAAAGCCGCGTTGATTTTGCGACGCTTGCGGCACGGCTGAAGCCGTGCCCTTTCAAAATCGGGACTTAATCAGAGCTTCCCTGACTGTCAGCCAGGCCGGAGATAGCATGGTAAGGTGAGGTCCGTAAAAGAAATGACCGTCCTGAGGTGATGAATTGCGCTTGAAGATCGTTCAATCTGGAGAGCAGGTTCTGCGGCAACAGGCGCGCGAGTTGTCCCGCGATGAAATCCTGAGCGCAGAGATCCAGCAACTGATCGAACACAT
>JBARGS010000191.1:0-10875 GCA_049798495.1 Candidatus Korobacteraceae bacterium
ATGATGGCGTGTCCGCCTCCGCAGACGGCACAGGAACAGGCGTTCTTTGCAGCGCTCAAAGCGACGACGGCTTACCGCATCAACGGGGAGAATCTTGAGCTGCTGAACGGACAACAGGTGCTGGCGAAATTCCAGGCGCGAGCGAAATGACAGTTTCGAGTTTCACGTTTCGAGTTTCTGTCTACGCCCGTGGTTTGATCCTGTGACAAGGCTCCAGCACACATTGCGTCTCTCTACACTTTGTTGCGTTGTTCTATTTTGTTTCCGGTGTGGGGCTCAACAGGATTGCCCGGTAGAGGTGAAGCTTCTGCTTTCGCCCGCTCAGACGCAAGCGGCTATCGCTGCCTTGGCGGCAGACGATGAGAGACATGGTCAGGTTTACCTGTTCGATACCGACAAGCTCGATCTGCTATCCCAAGGCTTGATTCTGCGGTTGCGGCAGGGGGCCGGCAACGATCTCATGGTCAAAGTAAGACCACAAGCCGGGAAGCAATTCTCGGATCCTTCGGCGGGACAGGAAAAATACAAGTGCGAGGTGGATGTGGCGGGCGGCGCCGGGCAGCCTTCGTACTCGATCACAATCCCGCTGACCGGCACGCAACTACCGTCTACGGGAAGGGAAGTGTTTGCCCTTCTGAGCCCGGCCCAGAAGAAGTTGCTGGAGCAAGCGCACGCCGCCATCGATTGGAGCGGCGTGAAACGGCTGGCTGAAATCCAGTCGACTGGTTGGCAGGTCAAAGGCCGGGGAAACTTCCGCAAGCTGTCGCTGGAGCTTTGGCAGTGGCGGGGAGGGCAGGTTCTGGAGCTTTCAACCCGGGCCAAAGCGAAGCAGGGATCGGAAGCCTATTCCGGATTGCAACGGCTGGCGCAGCAGAAGGATCTCGCCCTGGAAAGCACGCAGCAGCTTAAGACCACCCTGGTGCTGCAAAGCGTCACAACGCGGTAGACAGGGAGCCTGCGGCGGCGTATATTGCCGCAACGTACCATTCGCCGGCGAAGCAGGTCCCAGTTCGCTTCGCCCTCCACCGCAACCCTTCGGCAGCTCTAGATCATAAGGAAACTTCGATGAACAAAATTCTTCGTAGTCACGAATGCAGCCCAGTGTGGACATCTTTAACTATCTTGATAGTTTTTGCCGTCTGTTTCGCGGTACCTCGCCCGGCGAGCGCGCAGGCCGTTCTGCTGAAGGTGAGCCAGGACAACTTCACCAATTCCGGCAGTCAACACCGCACTGAGGTTGAGCCCGACACCTACTCGTGGGGCTCGACCATCGTCAGCGCGTTCCAGGTGGCGCGTAATCCCGTCTGGGGCGGCGCCGATGTCGGCTTCTCCACTTCTGCGGACGGCGGACATACCTGGACCTATGGCTATTTGCCGGGAATCACGGTGAACTATCAGGGAGGAACCTATCCCGCCGCCTCCGACGCGTCGGTCGCCTACGACCCTAAGCATAACGTGTGGCTGATTGCGACCTTGCCGATCACCAATCCTATCGGCGACATCCTGGTGAGCCGTTCGACCGATGGCGGCTTCACCTGGGGCAATCCCATCACGGTTGACTTCACGCATGTCGATGACAAGGGGTGGATCGTATGCGACACCACGCCCACCAGCCCCTACTACGGCAACTGCTACCTGGCATGGGATGCGGCCTACAGCACCGGCCAGATCAAGATCAGTACATCCACCGATGGCGGCCTGACCTGGGGGCCGGCGCTGTCGACCGCCGATCATGCTGTCGGACAGGGCACCCAGCCGCTGGTGCAGCCGAATGGAACGGTGGTGGTGGCGTTCACCAATGGCGGGCTGTATGCCACCCGCTCCACCAACGGCGGCCAGAGCTGGAGTTCGGTATCGGTGATCAGCCCCAACGGTCCGACGCATAACCCGGCCGGTGGATTTCGCACCCTGCTGTTGCCCAACGCAGAGATCGATGAGGCAGGCAAGATGTACGTGGCGTGGCAGGACTGCCGCTTCCGCAGCGGGTGCTCGTCCAACGACATCGTGATGAGCACCTCGACGGATGGGGTGACGTGGTCGAGCGTCGCCAGGATCCCCATTGATCCGGTGAGTAGTACGGTCGATCACTTTATTCCCGGCATCGGAGTCGACTACGCTACATCGGGATCGACAGCGCACCTCACGCTGGTCTATTACTACTTCCCGGTGTCAAACTGCGGGGGCTCATGTCAGCTGGATGTGGGCTATGTCACTTCGCAGGATGGCGGGAACACGTGGACCGGCGGCCGTCAGTTGGCGGGGCCAATGCAGTTGAGCTGGCTGCCGGATTCGGATCTGGGCAAGATGGTGGCCGACTACATCAGCGTCTCGTATGTGAATGGCAACGCTTACAGCGTGTTTGCCGTAGCGAATCCACTCAACACCGCGCTGTTCGGCGAAGCAATGTACACCACCCTGCACCCCCTGATGTCGTTGCCGGGAGAGCCGCTGTATAGTTCGGCCGGAGAACAGCCCATTCCGGGGGCGCACTCGGATCATCCTCCGATGATCTACTACGACGACGAAGGCCGCTATCCCGTTCCGCCATCGAAGCAGGGACATCCCGGGGATGACGACAATAACCACTAGGATGCGGATACAACTCGAGACGAAAGAGCCATCCGCTGGGGATGGCTTTTTCATTCTCGACAAACGGCGTTATTTTCCACCGCCAGATCCGCTGGCCGACGCGCTCTGCTGGCCAGCATAGTAGCCGCTACGGGTGCGCACTTGCAGCTTCTTGTAGCCGCGCGCCTGGGCTTCCACCTTCACAGTACGATAGCCACCAGAGCTCTGCGGATTCGAAGGCTTGTACTGGATGGTGTACTGGTTGCGGATGTCGTGAGCGATCTGGCTGGTGATGGCCTGCACTTCGTCCAAGTTCTTGGGGAAGAAGGCCACGCCGCCGGTGTCTTCGGCCATGGCGCGCAGGGCGCGGCGGGCACGCTTGGAGTGTTCGTCTCCCAGTATTCCAATGGTGTAGACGGTTGGGCCATTCTGCTCTTCCAGCCGTCGCAGAGCCTGTTCCAGCGATTCGCGGCTGGCATTGTCTTCGCCGTCGGTGACGACCAGCAACACCTTCTTCTCCAACGCCCCACTCTTCTTCAGGTGATCGGAGGAGGCGACAACGGCGTCATACAGCGCCGTGCCACCGCGGGCCTCGATACGCTCCATGGCATCCTTCAGCTTGGGGATGCTGCCCGTGTAGTCCTGGTCTAGGAAGTACTCCTCATTGAAATTGACGATGAATACCTTGTCCTGCGGATTGCTGGAGCGCACCAGGTTGATGGCGGCGGCATTTACCTGGGGCCGCTTGTCGCGCATCGAGCCAGAGTTGTCGATGACGATGCCCAAGGCCACGGGAATGTCCTCGCTGCGAAACGAGGTTATCCTTTGCATCTTGCCGTCTTCAAAAACGCTGAAGTCGCCCTTGGTGAGACTGGTGATCAGGCGATTCTGATCGTCGACCACGGTGGCGTGCAGAGTGACCTCGTCAACTTCCTTCTTGAAAACGAAGACATCGCCGGACTGCGATTCGGGGGCCTGCCCCTGCGGTGCGGGCACCTGTACGGTATCGCCAGGCTGATTCGGCGCAGGTGGAACCGGCGAAGTTTGCTGCTCTGCTGCTGGAGCCTGCGAATTGCCAGGCTGAGCCGGCGGATTCTGCGTCGCGTCGGGGGACGACGGTGGCGTCATCGAAGCTGGAGGGGCGGGCTGCTGCGCCGGGGCAGACGAATCCTGCGCCGCCAACCAGGTTCCCAACAAAAGGACCAGAGTTATCAGCAGATAAACACTCTTATTCCGTGGGTGCATAGTATCCAGTTTTGGCGTACACGTGCAGCGGCGGCAAGCCCTTAGGCGGATTCAGCTTGACCTTAATCTTACGCCACTTGCCATCGCGTGCTGGATTGGTTGGACGGTATCCGAGCACATATTGGTTGCGCAGCTCTATCCCAATTTTAGTAGCAACGTCCGCCAGCTCGTTGGGGGAATCAATGACAAATGTCCGTCCACCAGTAACTTCGGTGATGTCGGTGAGGAGCGCGGGTCCTTCCCGTTCTTCCGGCGTCTTGAAGTCGCGATCGAACAGACCGATACCGTAGATCTGGACGTCGGCTTCGCGCACCATCGATTTGATCTCGCCCTCAGTGTAGCGGCTGTGGTTGTCGCCGCCATCGGAGATGATGAGGAGCGCCTTGCGCTCGTACTTCGCCTTACGCATGCGATTCATGCCCAGATAAATCGCATCCAGCAGCGCCGTCCGGCCCTTGGGAATGGCGTAAA
This sequence comes from Candidatus Korobacteraceae bacterium, assembly GCA_049798495.1. Classification (GTDB taxonomy): domain Bacteria; phylum Acidobacteriota; class Terriglobia; order Terriglobales; family Acidobacteriaceae; genus Bog-257. The sequence continues at coordinate 4,285 of JBARGS010000191.1, forward strand.
CCAGCTTGCTTTGGATGTCTTCGATGGAGGAGGTGAAGTCCACTAGCACCTCCGGCTTCTCCGAGAAGGTGATGAGGAAGAACTCGTCCTGGGGGTTGGCGGTGCGGAAGAACTCGACTACCGCCTGCCGCGACTTGTCGATCTTGTCGGCCATCGATCCACTGACATCGAAGATCACTCCCAGCGAGATGGGTGCGTCTTCGCTCGAGAAATGCCGGATCTGCTGTGGCTGGCCGTTATCGGTAAGCTCGAAATTCTCCTTCTCCAAGCCCGTGACCAGGCGATTCATGGGATCGGTGATGGTCACCGGAACCAGCACCAGATTCACATCCTTTATGACCGGCTTGGTGTGCGTCCTCAGCGAGGGATCGATCATTCCACCCGGAATATCGGGGGGCGGGGTGGCGTCCGCCTTGTTCGTCTCTCGCGGCGTAATATGAACGTCGTCCTGCGCGAAGGCAGGGATCGTCATCCAGCCCGCCAGCAGGCAGAACCCCATCAGGAGCAGAAAAACCTTGAGAGAACGCACGGGGGTTTGGACGGGCCGGCAGGAAAAATGTCCCGCCCCACGATTTGAATATTGCGACTGGCTGGTCGAGCTACTCGACCTGAACCCCAAACTGCAACCGCGGGCCATAGGAACCTCTGGGGTGGCTGAATAGTATCACAGGAGACGATGGCCCGATAAGGTCGCGGGACCGACTCCCAATCGCTGGCGCAACGGTTCTACAGCACGTATGGATGTGATTCTTGTCATTCTGGTTTCCTTTTTCTTACTGGTAGAATTTCGTTTCCCGGAACGGTGCAATTATTATTGCCTCAGGATAGGACCTCTTATGGCAGACATACTTCCTTTTCGCGCTCTTCGTTACAACTCCTCCAAAGTGTCGCCCGGCGACGTAATGACCCAGCCCTACGACAAGATCACTCCCGCCATGCAGGAGCGGTATTACGCCGCCAGCCCGTACAACCTGGTGCAAGTGATCCTGGGCAAAGCGCAGGACGGCGACAACGAACAGAAAAATGTCTACACCCGAGCGGCGGCTTCGCTGCAGCAGTGGCAGGCCGATGGCGTGCTGCTGCGCGATGCCGAACCCAGCATTTACCTCTACGTGCAGCGGTTCAAGATTCCAGGCGACACCTCGGGCGGCGAAATTGAGCGGCGTGGATTCATCGCGCTCGGCCGGGTGGAGGACTATGATCGCAAAGTGGTCTTCCGCCACGAACAGACCCTGAGCAAGCCGAAGGCCGACCGGCTCAATCTGCTGCAAGCCACCCAATCGCATGCTGAGCTGATCTTCTTACTCTATAGCGACCCGGCGGACGAGATCGCTGCGACTCTGCGGCAGGAAGGTCCGCCAACGGTGGAATTGCGCGACGAATACGGTGTGCTGCACCAGATGTGGAAAGTCTCAGACCCGAAGGTAGTGGCGGCCGTGCAGGCGAAGATGGCCGACAAGAAGCTGATCATCGCGGACGGCCATCATCGTTACGAAACGGCGCTGAACTATCGCAATGAAACCCGGGAGCGCTTGAACGGGGACCGGCAGTCGCCCGCCGAATACGTGATGATGACGTTCGTGAACATGGATTCGCCGGGGCTGGTGATTTTGCCGACACATCGGGTGGTCTTCGGGCTTGAGCACTTCAGCATCTTTGACATGGTGGCTGTGATGCGGCGTTACTTCGAGGTGGAAGACATCGGGCCGGTGTCCGACGTGCCAGACGCGCTCCGCCGCTTGCGCCAAGCCGGCAGAGACACTACGGCGCTGCTGGCGGTGACAGCGCACAGCACCTACCTGCTCCGGGCCCGTCCCGATGCGCAGCCGGACCCGCTCGAGAATGTGTCCGCGCAGCAGCGCTCGCTGGATGTGGTTCAGCTGCACAAGGCGGTGCTGGAAGGGATTCTCGAAATGTCCGAAGAGGACATCCGCGCGCAAAAGCACCTGAGGTACATTCGCGATGCCGCCGAAGCCGTGGACGAGGTGCACAAGGGCGCAGCGCAAGTAGCGTTCCTGATGAATCCTGTCCACATGGAGCAGTTGCGCGATATCGCCTTTGCTGGTGACGTGATGCCGCAGAAGTCTACGGACTTCTATCCCAAGATGCTGAGCGGGCTGACAATCTATTCTCTGGACGCGGCGGCTCAGGGCCCGACGGGTGATAAACAAGTCTCGGTAGCAACATTTTGAGCGGGTGCTGCTAAGCAGCCTGCCTTGAACTCAGTGAAGGGTGCGTCCCTTCATGCCGCTCTGCTCAAAATGTTTTACTCTGAGGGGACCGTGTTAACCCTGAGCCGATCGATCTGATGACTTTGAGGTTCCCTCTAGCCGATAAGCGCGCCCGCCTGTTCTTGGGGCCAGTACTGGCGGCATTACTGCTGGCGGCGCTGATCGCTCATCACACGATTGTCGACGCGCAGTCATCCGACCAGCTCACAGTTTATTCGCAGCGAACCTCCTACTCCGTGCCTCTGCTGGATGTGAACGGGTTGCCGTACGTGGGACTCGTGGATTTGCTGGAGCCGCTGGGATCGATCGAAGCAAAGCCTGACGGCAAGAAGTACAAGGTGCGATTCACCCCTCCAGGTGGCCGCGCGGTGGAAGCCCAGTTCAACGAAGGCAAGGACAAAGCAAAGATCCGCAGCGAGAATTACAAGCTGCCGGCGAACTTCGTTCTGCAGAACGGTCGCGGTTATGTTCCGCTGAGCGCTGTGTCCGAACTGCTCCTTAAACTTCTGGCAACTCCGATTGAGCTGCATCCCACGGCGCGGCGCCTGTTTATTGGTGACGTGCCCATGCGCTTCACTCTGGAGCTGGACAAGAGCACTCCGCCGAAGCTGCTGGCAAGCTTCCCCAACCCTGTGAATCCGTCGATTGCGACCGAGCCCGGGCGCGTACGCTTCACGTTTCGTCGCGAGCCAGTCGTCTCCAGCGGACAGGACAGCTTCAGCTTCAACGATCCGGTGATTACCGGCGCGGTCTTTGCCGAGCGCGATGGAATGGCTGAGCTCGACGTGATGGGCACAGCGCCGCTGATGGCCAACTTTGCCGATGGCGGCCGAACCATTATCGTGAGCGCAGCTCCCGCTCCACCTCCCCCGCCGCCTGCTCCGGCACCGACGCCGCAGGCTCCGGCGAATGCTCCCCCCGCGACGCCGCAGCCGCAAAAGCCGTCAATGCCGCGTTTCCTGGTGATCATCGATCCGTCGCACGGGGGCAGCGACAGCGGAGCCTCGATCACCCCGTCGCTGGTGGAGAAAGATGTAGTCCTGGCGCTGGCGCGGCGCGTGCAGCGGGAGCTGACGAATCGCGGCATCGCCGCCGCCATGCTGCGCAATTCCGACGCGACGATTTCGCTGGACCAGCGGGCCGTTTCGACCAATGCAGCTCGCGCGGCGCTCTATATCAGCCTTCACGCCGCCAATACCGGCCGCGGCGTACACGTCTTCACCGCGATGCTGCCGGCTACAAACCAGCCACGTGAGGGATTTTTGCCCTGGGATACAGCACAGGCGGCGTTCCTGGATCTGAGCGGCGTGGCGGCCGGATCGGTGGCTGCGGAACTCGACTCGCGCAAGCTGCCCAACACGACGTTATTGGCGCCGCTGCGCCCGATGAATAACATCGCAGCGCCAGCGATTGCGGTGGAGATTGCTCCTCCCGACGATAAGGTCGAGAACATCGCCAGCGCGGAATATCAGGAGCAGGTGGCGCAGTCGATTGCCGCCGGTATCGCCGCTGTGCGTTCCAAGTTGCCGGAGGTGCGGCCGTGACTCGTCGTATCCTGGTGATCTTTGCTGCGCTGGCCCTGATCGCGGTCGTGCTCGGCCTGTATGCTGTGCACTTGAAGCGAAGGGTGGCTCGCGAAGCGCAGACGGCGGCCGAGCAGCAGTTGGCAACGGCGCCTCCGGGCAACGGACCGCCGGAGGCGGTGACTTTATACGTCGCTTCCGATAGCGATGGCACATTGCGCAAGACGCAGATCAATGTGCCGCTGCCTGCCGAGCGCAGCGAGTGCGATCGCGCCGTGCTACGCGCGTTGCTGGGCCAGTATCTGCAAGCTTCGTCGCCGCACCCCATCGGTCCCGGCTCCGATGTGCGCGAGGTGTACCTGATGGGCGACGATACCGCCATCGTCGATATGAACTCTGCCTTCGCCGACGCGCACCCATCCGGTGTATTGGCCGAAGAGCTTACGGTTGCGTCGGTCGTTGTCACGCTCAACGCCAACGACAACAAAATTGCGCGCGTGAAGATCCTGGTGAACGGCCAGGAGCGCGACACGCTTGCCGGACACGCCGACTTGGGGCGATTCTATGAGGCCAGCAACATCGGTCAGGTCGTAAAGGACATGCAGTGACACTTCCGCGCATTGGAGTATTCGATTCCGGCGTTGGCGGCCTCACCGTACTAAAAGCTATGGCCGAGCAGTTGCCCGCGCGCTATATCTACTTCGGCGACACCGCGCGGCTGCCCTACGGAACCAAGTCGGCCGATACGGTTGCCCGTTACGCCATCGCGGCGACTCGCTTCCTGGAGAAACAGAACATCGACCTGCTGGTGATCGCCTGCAACACGGCGACCGCGCTGGCGCTGCCCGCTATCAAGCAAGCCGCACGGGTGCCTGTGGTCGGCGTGGTCGAGCCGGGCGCCGCTGCCGCGGCCGAGATCAGCAAGAGCCGCTCCGCCATCGTGATTGCGACGGATGCGACGGTCAGCAGTCACGCCTATCGCGATGCGCTGCAGCGGCACGGGCTGCAGGCGCTGGAGAAGGCCTGCCCGCTCTTCGTGCCGCTGGTGGAGGAGGGATGGATCGAACATCCGGTGACAGAGCAGGTCGCGAAGATCTATCTGGGCGACGCTGCGGCCCAGGCTCCCGAGGGCGCCGACGTGCTGGTGCTGGCGTGCACGCACTATCCGCTGATCGCCCCGCTGCTGCGCAGGATCGTGCCCGCAAAGATGGAGATTGTGGACTCGGCGGAGTCGACGGCGCGCGTGGTGAGGAAGATGATCGAGGAGGACATGATTTTCCATCCTCCTGAGCGAAATGAGGCCGCGCCGTCCGACAGTTGTCATCCTGAGCGGAGTCGAAGGAACCCTATATCCACATTGCAGCCCTCCGAGCATCGCACCTTCCGCTTCTATGTGACCGATTCGGTGGACAAGTTCAAGCGCCTGGCGACCCGCTTTCTCGGTCGACAGGTGGATAATGTGGAGCACGTGGATTTGGAAAACGTTATATCGTAATTCTGAATAATCCGTCGTGAACATCCATTCCATCCCACCCTTTCGCCAACGGCAGGCGAAAGGATGGGGCACCCGCAGTTTCTGACCGACGACTGACAACTGACTTCTGACAACTGCTTATGATCTTTCGCTCCGATAATCGCTCTCCTGACCAGATGCGGCCGGTGAACATCGTTCCCGACTTCATCTCCACCGCCGAAGGCTCTTGCCTGATCGAACTGGGCAACACGCGCGTCATCTGCACCGCAACCATCGAGAACTCGGTGCCGCAATTCCTGCGCAACAGCGGCAAAGGTTGGGTCACCAGCGAGTACGGCATGTTGCCGCGCTCCACCCTGACCCGCACGCCGCGCGAGGTCACCAAAGGCCGCGCCGGCGGACGCACCCACGAAATCCAACGGTTGATTGGCCGGTCGTTGCGTGCCGTCACTGACATGCAAAAGTTGGGCGAGCGCACCATCTTCCTCGACTGCGATGTCATCCAGGCCGACGGCGGTACGCGCACCGCATCCATCACCGGTGCGTTCGTCGCTATGGGGCTGGCCATGCGGCGCATGGTCGAGACAGGCACGATGACGGTCGCGCCCATCCGCGACTACGTTGCCGCCACCAGCATCGGCATCGTCGATGGCGAGATCATGCTCGACCTCTGCTATGAGGAGGACGCGCGCGCCGACGTCGACATGAACGTAGTCGCCACCGGCAGCAAGAAGCTTATCGAGATCCAGGCCACGGCCGAGCGCCGTCCCTTCGACGATACCCAGTTTGCCAAGATGCTCGCGCTGGCGCGGCAGGGCATCGAGTCGCTAATCGCACGCCAGCAGGCGGTGCTAAGTGGGTTGCCGCTGAGGCAATGATTGTTCTAAGGTAAGTCGGGTTCCATATGCCGACAACACGGCTCTGTCACTTCAGATAAAAGCGAGCAATTTGCTCAAGTTTGCTGAGGACTTCCCGGATGGGCAGCCCAGTTGGTGGCCAGCTATCCATTTCTTTGAGCATTAGTTCAGTCGCTCGTTTCTTTTTGCGCATATCGCTGATGATTGTTGCATAGGCCATTATCTGAAACGCTGCACCAAGTGCCTCGTTAGGTTCTTTCTTACCTGCCTTCATCGAATCGCGCTTGTCCTGCTCGCAAGAGGCGATCGCCTCTTGGGCATCCTGGAGCTCAGATTCGATAAAGTTCCGGATGGAGCGGATGGCGTCCTTCTGCGTTGGGATAGCGCTGGCGATTTCCCCCAGGTCTTTACTGAACCTGTCGGCCATCTTGCCTGCGTGTGGCGTGGTTGCAGCAATCAGGAGGTCGCCAAAATCCACCCCCATTTTGACGGGGACAGACTCGGTG
>JBARGS010000192.1:0-1723 GCA_049798495.1 Candidatus Korobacteraceae bacterium
CACTTAAAAATCCGTGTTTCGGTTGCGACACAGGTCACTGAAGCCCTAGCTGTTTACTGCGACTCGTTCGGCACGACTGAAAGTCGTGCCCTGATACGAGCCGGCGCGATTGCTGAGATGAGCTCTAGCCACTATCCACTAGCCACTAACCACTGTTTTCTCACCTTCCCACAATGTCGCCCTTCAGTCCGCCGATGGCCGACATCACTTCGTCCTGCTCCTTCTGGGGAACCTTGAACTTGTTCAGCGTCTCGGTCAGGTGGGCCGCCGAGGCGTTCCAGTCGGCGTCGGTAATGTGCAGGCCGGTGTGCGCCGTCTTCATGTCCTGGCCGGTATAGATGCAGGGCCCGCCGGTGGCCACGCACAGGAAGTCGATCACATGAGCTTCGACCCTGGCCTTGGACGTGTCATTGAGACCGACGAAGAACTTGCCCAACGAAGGATCGGTCGCCAGGCGTCCGATGAAGTCCTTCGTCACCGCGACCAGCGCATCATAGCCACCCAGGCGGGTGTACAACGATTGATCGCCCGCTGGGGCATTCGCCGGCTGCGCAGGCGCCGCCACCGCGTAGGGTACAGCTGCGCCGAGTAACGCCAGCGCCATTAACATCTCTGCCAGAAATTGCTTCTTCATCTGTCTTGCTCTCCTCTCGTGTTTTGGATTGCAGCGAAGAGAACCGCCGTGACTCTATCGGCCCATCCGCCGGACTCCAACCCCATCGCTGGAAAGCGCGCACACAACCCCAAAAGCAAAGCTCAATTCCCTTGTTCGCCGTTCCAGACGGTTGTTCCGGCAAGAAATTGCTGATATCGTCGCGAAGTTCTTTTCGGGCGCCCCGGCGCGCAATCCGCGTGCGAGGTAGCCCTAGCCGCTTGCTACATCAAATTACGGGCTTAGCTAGCGGGCGGATTGTATCACTGGGTATAAAATTTCGGGCCACGGATTTTGTAAAATGTCGAGACTCGCAATCTCTTAGCCTGCGGGCAGCGTAGTCAATATGGAGCCGATGGAACAGAGTCCGGTTGACCGCGGCGACGCAGGGAATGAAATGCGCCTGGTGGCGCGCATTCGCGCCGGCGATCAGCAGGCCATGTCCGAGCTCTACGACCGCTATGCCAAGGTGGTATATGCAGTTGCCTTGCGGGTGCTCCAGGATGCCGGCGCCGCCGAAGACGTGTTGCAGGACGTGTTCCTCCAATTGTGGCGCAACCCCGACGCCTTCGATGCCAGCCGCGGCAGCCTGGCGGCGTGGCTCTCGGTGATATCGCGGCATAGGTCGATCGATCGCCTGCGCAAGCGGCGTCCGGAGACCGACATCGATGATTGTGTCATTACCGGGGGGCCGGATCTGCGCGACGAGACCGAGCGTGCGCTGATCATCGAAAAGGTGCGGGTGGTGCTCGCCGAGATGAGTCCCGATCAGCGCAAGGCATTGGAGCTAGCATATTTCGAGGGTCTGACGCATACGGAGATCGCGGAGAAAACGGGCGAGCCTCTGGGCACCATCAAGACTCGAATTCGCACCGGGCTACAGCAGTTGCGGGCAAAATTCGCAGGATGAGGTGGTAGAGCTGGTTTTGAAAGGGCACGGCTTCACAGGCTGCGGAAAAAGTCGCAAATTCAGAAATGCTCGGAAAAATATCGCGTTTAAATTCGATATAAGCGCGTCCTGGATTTTCCGAGGCATTTTGGATCACCCGGAATACGTCATTTTCGACTTTT
>JBARGS010000193.1:0-7087 GCA_049798495.1 Candidatus Korobacteraceae bacterium
GAGTAGACCCTATCCAGTTCCATAGGCCCATCCCTACAGGCTTATGCCCAGTGCATGGGCTAAAATAGGGTCACAGCTGTTAGCCGTTAACAGTTGGAATGCTTCCAAGGCGATATCCCCTTCCAGGAAATCGCTCGGCTTCAGGAAACTGCTTGACTTCGCAACCTCGAAACAACGCTGAGCCGATTCGTAAAAATTCTCTACCGCGGGCATGACGCCTCCTATCCCGGAACCCCACCCTCATGTTCAACCACTTCTCTGGGACCTTCGATCAGAGGCTGTGGTTCTGTTGATGAACGCATTATGCGACGGGGTTACGCTTGCGCACAGCCCCACATGGAGACAAATCGCGGACTCTTCGGAGGCGATTAGCAACCTCTTCAGAGCCAGGAAATTTAGCTTTTCGGAGTTGTACGAATCGGCTAGAACTTACTTTTTCGAGGTGGGGCTTCGACGCGCTTCCACCCGAAAAGGCGGGCATCGATTGACCAGAGACCGGGTCCTAACATGGCGAGAGCGGCACTGACAGCTCCCAGCAATAGCCAAAGCCATTTGTCTCCCGAAAGCGTCAGAATCTTCCAGACTTCAACGAGGGCCACTAACGTTCCTATGATGGGCGTCCATAAACCCAATATCAGCAAAATCCCCAATCCCAAGAGAATTGCAGAGGTTATCGTGACGTTTAGCGGAGGGTCGCGCCACAGCCACAGGCCGCCGCGCACAACCAATAGTGAGCCGACAACCAGGCGCATGAGCAGCAAACCTGTGCCCGGCCAGCCGCCAGCGAATGTGGAGTATAAACGCCGCAACACGCACCCTTTCTTACGAACCAGAATGCCATAGTATCGACGCTCCTCAATACCCCAAAAAGAGTCGTAAGCATCACTCTTTCGAGTTTAGGATGCAGGTGGGCGAAGTGGCTGGCTGGGGGACCTACAGTTCGATAATTCCTCTCTTGAGGCCGATCATGGCGGCGTGCGTTCGATCATTGGCGCCAAGCTTAGAGAGAATGCTCTTGACGCGGCTCTTGACGGTTTCCTCGGTGATCGAAAGCTGATCCGCAATTTGCTTGTTGGCATTGCCGGCCGCGATCAAGCGCAGTACGGCAATTTCTGCTGGCGTCAGGGCGTCATCCGTCGCATGTTCGGCGATTTCGTATGACGCCTCAGGAGAAAGGGCCTTCTTCCCCGCGTGGACGGCACGGATTGTCTCCATCAACTCCTTGTGCAACGTATTCTTGAGCAGGTATGCCTGAGCGCCGGCCTTGAGCGCACGGCGGATTTGCATATCGCCGGCATAGGTCGTCAGCACAATAACCTTTGCGTCGGGAAATTCATTGCGAATGGCGATAAGCGCGTCGAGTCCGTTCATTTCCGGCATTTGCAAGTCCATTAGCGTAACATCGGGCTGATGCTTCCGGAATTCCTGGATAGCCTCGCGACCGTTGGACGCTTCACCTACTAAAGCCATGTCCGGCTGAACGCCAATCAGGCCGGCGATGCCTTGCCGCACGAGGGGATGATCGTCGACCGCGAGAATTCGAATTGGCGAGGGGCCGGCGCTCATGATTGGTCTCCTGGTTTATCCTTTTGCCTTTGCGGTAAAGGCCTGCGACCACCAGGAAGCCTTCCGACCTGTTGTGTAGGCGATGCTTGCAGGAATGCGCAGCTCCACTTCTGTACCTGCATCGACTTCGCTCCACACCGTCAGCTTAGCTCCCATAAGTTTGGCGCGTTCCCTCATGCCAGGCAAGCCGTAGTGTCCCTCACTTCCTTGGGCCGCGAGAACCGCGGGGTCGATGCCTTTCCCGTCATCGCGCACACGCAACCGGAACTGCTCATTGTCGTAGCGAATTTCAACCTCGACCTGCCGTGCCTGGGCGTGCCGAAAGGCGTTCCGCAGCACCTCCGCGGCAATCTTGTAGGTTTCGTCACGAAGGATGGGGTGCAGATTCCGCGTTTCGCCCTCAACTGCCACACGGAATGCAGGCCGGTGGTTGCTTGAATCAGTTGCCAGCTCTTCCCCGAGAGTGCTTATGGCCAGCGCGAGATCATTCCCTTGTATTGTGGAGTCGCGTAATCCCTGAACCGCGTCCCGGCCTTCCGTGACGGCCTCAGCAGCCTGCTCGATCGCGCTTCCTAACTTTTCTTTGGCTTCAACAGGTCGCCCTGGCAACAACTGAAAAGCGGTTTGGAAGCGGAGCAGCACCCCCTGAAAGCTTTGAAGCAAAGTGTCGTGAAGCTCTCGTGCGATCCGTGTGCGCTCGCCGACTCGCGCATCTAGCGTCACGTCAAATTCATGACGCAACTGCCGAACACGCCACCAGTAGGCCGTCCACAGTAGCGCCAGAAAAGCGGTCGCGCAGAGGGCGCGGAACCAATTCGTTTGGTAGAAGGCAGGAGCGACAGAGAAATCCAGCTTCGCGGCGTTATCGTTCCAGACGCCGTCGCTGTTGGATGCGATCACGCGAAACGAATACTTCCCGGGAGGCAAGTCCGTATAGAACGCCTGCCGGCGTGTACCGGCATCGTGCCAATCACGCTCGTAGCCATCGAGCCGATAGCGAAACTTCACCCGCTGTGGAATCAGAAACGTGGGCGAGGTGTAATCAATCTGCACGTCGCGCGGGTGTGGCGCAACTCTTAGGTTGGCAGTTGCCGGAAGTTCCTTTCGATCGACGACTACAGATTCGATATAGGTCGTTGCCGGCAGCGCTTTTGCCGACAGCTTGGGAGGGTCGACCATCTGCACGACAACTCCGCTGCTAAACCAAACACGTCCATCGGGAGTGGTCGCGGCCGCAGTGAAGGAACCTATGTTCGGCTGAGCGCCGTCGAATGTGTCATAGACACGGTTCTTAATGACCGCATCTGGGTTGGCCCGCCATCGCTCGAGCTCGGAATTTGAGAACTCCACGACCCCGCAACGAGTGTAGAGCCACCAACGCTTCTCTTTGTCCTGAACAAAACTGATGACGAAGTCGCAGGGGAGGCCGTTCTTTGTCGTCATTTGCTGCACTTTACCTGTCCGCCACTCAACGAGGCCGTTCTCGGTACCCACAAGAACGGAGCCATCTGTCTGGGCGACGATTTGGCGGTTTAGCGAAGAACCTCCTGGACGGTTGAGCGCAACCCTTGTCTGCACAACGCCGTTCCGGAACAGCAGCAAATCTCCTTTTCGCGTTGCTATCCAAATTCCTCCCTTCGGATCCGGAGCGAGCCTACCAGCCAGAACCTGGGAAGCAGGGAACGCCTCCTGCACCTGGAAATTGCGTATCCGCACAAGCTTTCTCGGCTTGCTTGCACATTCTGCCCAAATGTTGCCGTCGATGTCCTCTGTCATTGCAAGAACCATCCCAAGCGGCTGGTGGTTGGGTGGAGGGAGGCGACGGAATCGCCCATCCTTGAAAAGATACAGCCCGTCATCCACTCCCACCCAAATGTTTCCAGCACGATCTTCAAGCATCGCGGCGACTTGCTCGCCCGGAAGGCCGTTGCTCCTGCGAAGGGACGACACCGTCCCGTCTTTGATGCGATCGAGCGACCCATCGTTTGCGACCCAGATCGTGCCGTCTTTGCCGGCCAGAATGCCCGCGGCGAGGTCCTTCCCCAATCCCTCCACAGCCGAGAACGTGACGATACTTGGATCGCGAAAACTGTCGATTCCGCTAGTGGTTCCAGCCCAAACGATCCCTTCCCTGTCTTCAAGAAGAGCCCACACGGAGTCGCCGGACAGGCCTTCCGTGTGGCCATAATGCTCCACAACATTTCCGTGGATACGAAATAGCCCCTTTGAATCCGTGCCAACCCAAAGATTGCCGTCATGATCGAAAATCAGGCTGGTGACGCTGAGCTTGCTTCCATCGAAAGTGGGGGTGGCAAACGGCCGTAAGCCCCCGTCATTCAAGAGTTCAAGTCCTCGACCTGGACCCTCCTCCTGAATGCCGACCCAGACAGTCCCGTCAGTAGCACGCGCCAGACCCATGACCCCCGATTTGACCGGGTACACGTCCGAGATGCCACCCTGGTGCCAGTGGACGAGAGCCGTCTCCCCACCCAGCCAAAAGCCTCCGTGACCGTCAGCAAGTACGGAGTTGGCATGGGAAATCGGTATTCCATCATTCTTTCCGAAACAGCTGACGGAGCGCTGAGCAACGTGGCAGAAGGGCTGGTCTGACCCGCGGACTGTCGCTACCCACAAGGAGCCGTCAGAATCTTGGCTGAGGCTTTGAAACGCGGTTCCATCCACCGCAAAATGAGAAGTGACAACCCCGCCTTTCAGATGGATGAGATCATCCGCTACCACCCAGAGCCCACCTGCGTGGTCGGCAAGGATGCTCCCTACCGTGCTGCTTGAAAAATCGGCAGGCGTATGCCTGAGCAGAAACCGAACCCCATCGAACCTGTAGACATCGCCGGGCAGAGATAAGAACCAGAGAAAACCGTCGGAGGTTTGCGTGATCGAAAACATGCCAGCCGGCAGGGAGCCATCTTGTGTTCGCCACGAGGTATGTATGTACTGGCTGACGTGCTTATTCGGATCGAGGCCGCAAAGTGTGCCTGGCAAGAATAAGAGGCAGGTCACACAGCAGCCGACCATTGTCGAAATCGCGCGGCGGGACCGGTCAAAACGGAGCAGAAGCCGCCCACGAGAAGCGCTCTTACCCTTCTCCCGAAAAGCGTCCACAGATGCCTCCGATGCGACCTACTTTAGCACTCTCGTTGGTGCTCGTCTTCCTGAAGTACCGATGAGGCGCTTGCCAGTGCATCCCCTGAATGCGCACGGAAGGGCAGTCCTGCGGCGCAATCGACCACGATCGCGCGCAAACCCCCTAAATGCATACAGTTAGTACCTACCGGCTTTGACCGGGCAATTGCGCCTAGTACTTATGACACACCGCATCATCCTGGAAGGTACCGCTCGGGAACATCTGCGCCAGGAACTGGCCGCAGTGGATAATCTTCTGGGCCTCATCATCGTCCTGCAGAGGTGTATCGGTCAGGGTCATGTATTGCGCAGTCAGGGACTTTCGGGCTTGAAAAAATGTGTCGGTCCAGCCTTTGAGATTGTTGAACTCGTTCCTCAGCAACTCGAGGCCACGGTAGTCAGAATCAGTCGAGGCGGCCGCTGACGCTAATGCGACGCTGTCGGCAGCTCTTTCCTGGTACGCGATGATCGTGTTTCCCGTCATTGGAGTTCCCACGGGATAGCGGTCTTGTACAGTCGCCTGCAATATTCCGCCCCACTCTCTGATTGAACCCATGGCCCCGATCGCCGCCGTCATGAACGAGCGGGAGAAGCCTGCTTTAACCGGATCCCGATTGGGCCGCTCGGAATTCTCGCAACCGGACAAAGTCAGAACGAGATTGCCGCCATCGAAGCTTAGTGATCCGTTTGTGATTCGCGCCAAGTCCTGCACGTCGACAAAGACACGCCCTTGCAATCGCATCACGTTCGTTTGTCCGGAGTAGCCTTGGACGGAAAATGCTTCTCTCTGGCGTTGCGTTTGCGCCGGTGCCGTGGCCGTCATCATTAGTGCTACCCAAAAGACGAACGCCAAGAGTTTCGTCATGCGCGCCATCGGGCACCTCCTTTCAGAAGTCATGGCTGGTATTGAAAGGCACGCTTCAGCCGTGCCGTGCAATGCTCATTACGAAACAGCTTCTAGTTCTGCTGCTCAAGGTTGTGCGACTCGGTACTTTGTTGCTCTGCCTTCTGTTGTTCGGTCTTCTGTGGACGCCAGAGTGGGGGAAGCGAGGACTCAACTTGCATCCCCATCAGCAGGTCGATGCGATGGTCCAATTGAAAGAACTTCGCCACCGTAGTCGCCGGCAGTACCCTGCTGAACTCCTTGGCATACTTCTTCTTCAAGGCAATCTCGCGAGAGTCGTACTCCATCATTCGCTCCGTCATCGACTTGGCATCGGCGTCGGTGATAGTCGAGTACTTTTCGGCGTATTCCTTTACGACGGCTGCCCTGCCGTCGTCCACGATGGATCGCTCGTACTCATATTTCCGGTAGATCGGCCAGAATGCCGCAGCATCCTTGTCGCTGAGCTGCATCGTGGCGGTGATGATCTCATTCCTTTGCGATGTCATGTCAGCCCTTGCCAACTCAATGGCCGAGCCAAGACTGGTCGCCTGGACCTGCGCGCGGCATAAGGGCGAAGTCGCGAGCAGCGCGACCGTAACGGCGAGCATTTTGGATTTGCGGAACAGTTCACGAAGTCTAACGCCACTTGCATGGCCCAGCATCGTGGTGCGGTTTAAGGAATTCATCCGTCCTCCTCAACAATTCAAGAGACATGTAGTGCACGTCGCCTGCCGAACGGGTGTACGGTGAACTTAGTCCATCCATTATGGTTTGGAGAAGGCCCGTGAAAGGCTGAGGCAAGAGCTTGCCCGCGCGCAGGCAATCGGCGATATTAGGGCAGATCTTAGGTCATTTCCGTATTTTCCCTAATTCTGCCAGTGATGGCATTGAGCACAGCCTTCAACTGTTGACGATATGTCTTAGTATCCTGCAGTTCGAAAGGCGCTTGTAATCGGGCAGTAGGTGCTGCGTTGTCTGGCTGTTGCTGCGGCAAGCTTATGCTCCTACCTTCTGCGACTTGCGCAACGACGTTCTCTTGGGCGCTGGCAGAAATCGCCAGTGCACGGTGATTAGGAATCCGACAATCCACGGACACTGGCCTCGCGTGCCCGAGCTCGCGTGGCAATCGCTGGCTAAGTATGAAAGCTATTCATCTGCATGACGCCTCGCCGCCACGAGAAAGAACCGTCAAGTCGTCGAGTCAGTGGGCGTATGTTCATTGTTAACGTGACACGCCGTAACGTCTGCACTGCATAGCGCCCCATCGGCGGCGCGTTCAATAGCGTCATATGCGACGCAATACGCCCGCTCGACGGCGCTGCGGCTGATCCCGAACTGCGTCGCCACTTCGTCATACGAGTCCTTTCCAATGCCGCGCAAGACGAGCACGAACCGGCAAAGTACGTCCAGTCGTGTATGAATGTCCTCGGAATTTTTGATCAGCGATACAAAGTGCTGGGGGGAAAGCGGAAGGTGCGTTAGGTGGACTGGTTC
>JBARGS010000194.1:0-4147 GCA_049798495.1 Candidatus Korobacteraceae bacterium
GAACACGTCGGCCACTACAGCGCCAAATGCCGCCGCCGGTGCGGTAATTGCCTGGTTCAATCCCACCGTAAGCTCAGTCTCAAACTGGTCGGAGTAATCGAGCGAGTAGTAATTCACCACCTCAATCGTCCCGGTGTACCCCGTGCCGCGCAGACCGGCGAGAATGGTTTGCATATGCGCCTCGGCCGCGGCGAACACCTGCGGAGCGCCGTTCTCGATGCACGTCGGGTCACCGTTGCACTGCTCTTCCAGAAGAAGCAAATCGTTCGCCCCGAGCATGACCGTCACCAGCGCCACGTCGCTATGGGTCCGCAGGAAGCCGGTCGCATACGTAAACTGGGTTGACTGAATGGAGCTGTAAACCACGTGCAGGGGAAAATGCGCGCGATACAGACGGCATCCGTTGTCCGGCGCGGTCAGCGACAGAAAGCTGCCGCTAGTCTCCCCCGGACAGCCGCCGTTGCTCTCGTTCAAACTCAAAGCCAGGCTGGCCCAATCGCCGTAGTTCACGAAGTTTGTGGGATTGTAATACTCATATCCCGCCTGATCGATATAGCCGAAAGCCACACTGTCACCAAGCGCAAGATATTCGTTGGAGCTGCTGCCGCGATCCTTCGCCGAAGCGGATGCGAGCGCGCACACGCCGATCATCACCAAGACGCCGAAAATTCTGCCTGCCTTCATCGCTGCCTCCCAGCAAGAAAACGTTAAGCCGGACAAGCGTAACAGAAGGCGAGCGAACTGAAGCTCGCGCCGGGTGCCTCACACAAGCCAAGTGCGCCGTTTGACCCCCTTTTTCCCGCGCCTGTAAGATCAAAACTTATCTTCATTCATCGAACGGACACGCATGCCTCACGATCTTCCCAAGGCCTACGACCCGAGCGCCATCGAGACGCGCTGGGCCGAGTACTGGGTTCGCGAAAAGCTCTTCCATGTGGAAACTCCCGCGCCTGACGACCCGCGGCCGGTGTTCACCCTGATCCTGCCGCCGCCCAACGTCACCGGCCGTCTGCACATGGGCCACATGCTCAATCAGACGCAGATGGACATCATCGTCCGCTGGCATCGCATGCGCGGCTTCACCACGCTATGGCTTCCCGGCACCGACCACGCCGGCATCGCCACGCAAATGATGGTCGAGCGTCAACTCGCCGCCGAAGGCAAGAACCGTCGCGAGATCGGCCGCGAAGCCTTCATCGCGCGCGTCTGGGATTGGCGCCAGCATTACGGCGGCGCGATTCTCGACCAGATGAAGCGGCTGGGCGCCTCCGTCGACTGGTCGCGCGAGTACTTCACCATGGACGAGCGCATGTCGCGCGCCGTCCGCGAAGCCTTCGTGCGCCTCTATGACGAAGGCCTCATCTATCGCGGCAAGTACATCGTCAACTGGTGTCCGCGGTGCATCACCGCCGTCTCCGATCTGGAAGTTGTACACGAGGACACGCCGGGCAAGATCTACGAAATCCGTTATCCTGTCATCGGTTCGCAATCCAAAGACGAGTGCATCGTCGTCGCCACCACGCGTCCCGAGACCATGCTGGGCGACACCGCCGTGGCCGTGAACTCCGGCGACGAGCGCTACCGTCATCTGCACGGCAAAAAGGTTCTGCTGCCGCTGATGAATCGCGAGATCCCGATCATCACCGACGACATCCTCGCCAATCCCGAGTTCGGCACCGGCGCCGTCAAGGTCACGCCGTCGCACGATCCCAACGACTTCGAGGCCGGCCTGCGCAACAACCTGCCGCAGATCGACATCATGAACGAGACCGCGCAGATGAATGAGAACGCCGGCCCTTATAAAGGTCTGGATCGTTTCGAGGCGCGGCAGAAAGTTCTGGAAGATCTGGACCGCGGCGGCTTCCTCGTCGCCACCAAAGACTACGTCGTCCCGCTGGGCAAGTGCGATCGCTGCAAGACCATCGTCGAGCCGCGCCTGTCGACACAGTGGTTTGTCAAGATTCAGCCGCTGGCCGATCGCGCCATCGAGGTAGTCGAGAAGGGCGAGGTCAAGTTCGTCCCGGAAAACTACACTCGCACTTACTTCGAGTGGATGCGCAACATTCACGACTGGTGCATCTCTCGTCAGCTATGGTGGGGACATCGCATTCCGGCGTGGCACTGCAAGCAATGCGGCGAAATCATCGTCGCGCGCGAGACGCCCACGCAGTGCACCAAGTGCGGCGGCGCGCTCGAGCAGGACAGCGACGTCCTCGACACCTGGTTCTCCTCGGGACTGCTTCCCTCCTCCGCGCTGGGCTGGCCCGACAGCACGCCCGACCTCGACGCCTTCTATCCCACGACACTGCTCATCACCAGTTTCGACATCCTGTTCTTCTGGGTGGCGCGCATGATCATGATGAACTGCCACTTCATGGGCGACCACAAGCGCGGCGACATTCCCTTCAGCACCGTCTACATCCACGCCCTGGTGCGCGACGCCGAAGGCCAGAAGATGTCCAAGACCAAGGGCAACGTAGTCGACCCCATCGAGATCATCGAGAAGTACGGCACCGACGCCGTGCGCTTCACCCTCGCCGCCATGGCCGCGCCCGGCACCGACATCGCCTATTCGGCCAGCCGCACCGAAAGCTATCGCGATTTCGCCAACAAGATCTGGAATGCCGCGCGCTTTCTCTTCATGAACGTCGACAAGGCGCAGGAGTCCGGCCTGTGGTCGCTCGCAGAATTTGTCTCCTCGCCGAAGTCGCCGAGCGCCGCGGGTGCCCCATCCTTTGCGCCCGCCTCTGGCGCGAAGGGTGGGATAAATGTTCCTGATTCGGGCGCCTCATCCCTCCCCACAGGCGCGGATGGGATGAAGGTTTTTCCTGACTCGGGTGCTCCATCCTTCCCCGCAGGGGAGGGTGGGACAAAAGGTGTCCCCGCCTTCAACCCCGAGACTCTCGAAGACCGCTGGATCCTCTCCCGCTTCAATCGTGTCGCGCAGGAAATTCACGACGCGCTCAACACCTATCGCTTCCACGAGGCAGCGCATGTCGTCTATCACTTCTTCTGGGGCGAGTATTGTGCGTGGTATCTGGAGCTGATCAAGCCGCGCCTTGTCGTCGAGGATCGCGACCGCGCCCGCACCGCCTATCAAAACCTGATCAGCATCTTCGAAGACGCCCTGCGCATGTTATCGCCGTTTATGCCGTTCATCACGGAAGAAATCTGGCACGCGCTCTACGATGGCCAGCCGCCTGCAAAGTCGATCGCGCTCGCTACCTACCCGCAAGCCGATTCGGCGCAAATGAACGCCGAAGCCGAAACCGAGATGGCCATCCTGCAGGATCTGATCGTCAGCGTGCGCAAGATCCGGGCTGACCTTAAGATTGAGCCGAAGCTGAAACTCAACGTCGAACTCTTCGCCGATGAAGCAACGCGTTCTCTGGTTGAGCGTAATCGCAGCGCGGTGGAACGACTGGCTAACGTTGAAAGCGTGAATTTCGCTGCCTCGTCCTTGACTAAGGCTGCCGGAGCCATAAGCACCGCCCGTTTCGATGTCCGCGTGATCTATGAGCGCAAAATCGACGTCGCCGCGGAACGTGACCGGTTAAACAAGGAACTGGCCAAGCTCACGCAGGAGCTGACCCGGGCTGCGGGACAGTTGAATAACCAGGCATTCCTCGCCAAGGCTCCAGCCAAGGTTGTCGAAGGATTGAAGAAACGCAAGGCCGAGGTCGAGGTGCTGGTGCAAAAGGCGAATGAGGCACTCGGCGAACTGGGCGTTTAGTTTGGCTATGTGTCATATTGCACAGCCAGCTATCCGGCATGGCTCTACTATTGTCTGGTAAGGCGTTTCGGCTTACAGCTGCACAACGTCAGGAAAGGGCCGCCGTCTCGCTCCGGTGGCCAATCTTTTTCAGGGGGTCGTTAATCGGCAACGCGCTATTCAGGACCTCCCGTCTTGTGATGGCGTCCTAAAGACTTCAGGCCACTACCGTTTTTGTCGCTTCTCTGCCGGAAAGTCGCGCGGCTGTTATAATCATCTGGCTCGCAAGAGCAGCCCGCCCTAGCCGGAGAGGTGGCCGAGTGGCTGAAGGCGGCGGTTTGCTAAACCGTTGTACGGTCAAAAGCTGTACCGGGGGTTCGAATCCCCCCCTCTCCGCCAGATTTCCAAACGACTGAAAATAAGGCATTTACTGAG
>JBARGS010000195.1:0-10218 GCA_049798495.1 Candidatus Korobacteraceae bacterium
TGCGATCGAATCAGCCGCGAAGCGGCGACATTTGTGTTAGCCGCGGGCGTCAGCCCGCGGTCAAGTGGGAAAAATAATTGAGCCGCGGAGCGGCGGGACGGCTACGACACAGACACCTACGGGACTCGGACTTATTTTTCGCGTTACCCAGCACTCCGCTTCGCTGCGTGCTGGGCTAAGTTATTCCGCGCCTACGGCGCTCTCTTCTCGCACTTCGCCGTCGAACGCGAAGAGTCCTCGGGCACCGCCTAACATCGTTCCGCCGCACCCGTGCAAGATTCAGCTAGCCACTCGCTCGCGCTCGACTCGCGGTTTGATCTCGGCCAGCTGTGCTTCCTTGGCGGCGGCTTCAGCAGCCTCGACATAGACGCTCCAGCGCTTCCAGATCACGCGAATGGCAGCGGCGACGGGAATGGAGAGAAACACTCCCAGCACGCCGCCCAGCTCGCCTCCCATCAGCACAGCGGCAATTGAGACGAAGGGGTGCAGCTCGAGTCTGCCGTTCATTACGCGCGGGCTGATCACGTAATCGCGGACCAGCCGCCAGATACCGAGGAAGATAATCACGATCAACAAATGTGGAGTGGCGGTCAGAAATCCCACCCCCACAATTACGACGGCTGCGACCAGCGGCCCGACCACCGGAATGAACTCCAGAATCCCGCCAAAGACTGCGAGCACCAGCGTGTAGGGAAATCGCAGCAACCCGAGGGCAACCCCATAAGCCACGACCGACGCCGCAGCCAACATAATTTGGGTGAAGATGAACTCGGCCATCATCTGATCCAGGTCGACGATGATGCTGCGCAGCAGGCGGCGCTGCTCGCGACGATCGAAGACGCGGACGAGAGACGTCGTATACTGGCGTCCTTCCTTGAGGAAGAAAATCGCCAAAATCGGGATGAGAATGAACCAGGCGGCGTCGGCGAGGAATTGCGCGGTTGACGAGCCCGCCTGGGTCACCCAGTTCAGAATCTTCTGCTGATGCGCTCCTATGAATTGGCTGATTTTCCACTGAGTGTCAAAGCTCCAACCATGGCGGCTGCCGACCTGCCAAACGATGCCGCCGCTGTCCACTCTCTCCATCAGAGCAGGAAGCGACTGCACCAGCTGGCGCGTGTCCTCCAGTAGGCGGCCGCCAAAAACCATGCCGAGAACGGCCAGCACCAAGGAGATGGCGGCGTAAGTTTCCGCAATCGCCAAGCCGCGAGAGCCGCGCGACATACGCGAAGCCTCCAGGCGCACGACCATGGGCTCCAGCAGATACGCGAACATGATGGCGAACAGCAGGATGACGAGGGTGTGCCGGATTCCATAGAGAAAGGCCGCCACGGCCATGAAGGCGCAGAGCGTCGTGAGGACTTTGGCGGTGCGGACATCGAAAAGCTGCACCAGTTATGAGATGTCATAATGGGCAGCTCAGTTGGACACAGCTAGAAACTGTTCAGGATTTCGCGCTGCTTCTCCGGCGGGAGAAACGAGGCGCGGAAGGAATTTCTGGCCAGCTGGCGCAGTTCGGCTTCGGTGAAGCCGAAGACCTCGTGCGCGAGCTGATATTCGCGCGAGAGGCTGGTGCGAAACATGTCGGGATCGTCGGTATTGAGGACGATGGGAACGCCGGCATCGAAGAGTCGCCGAACGGGATGATCCTCGACCGCGCGGCAGCAGCCGGTCATCACGTTGCTGGTGATGCAGATCTCCACGGGAATTTGTTTGTCCGCCAGGTGGCGGACGAGTTCGGGATCGTCGATGGCGTGCAGGCCGTGGCCGATACGGTCGGGCTTGAGCTCGCGCAGCGCGCCCCAGATTGACTCCGGGCCAACGGTTTCGCCGGCATGAACTGTTAGCCGCAGACCATGGCTTGCGGCATGTTCGTAGAGCTCGCGAAATTGTTCCGGGCCAGCGCGGCGCTCGTCGCCGCCAATGCCGATGCCTACCACATTGTGGGACTTGAGCCGGAGGGCTTCATCGACGACCCGCTTCGCCTCGTCGACACCGAAGTGGCGGACGGCGTCGAGGATCCAGTAGAGCGAGAGGCCGAAATCGCGCTCGCCACGCTGGCGGCCGCGCTCGGCGCCTTCGAAGAGCGGAGCGAATTCCTGCCCCCGCCAATGCACCACGCCGGCCGAGATGTAGACCTCGGCGTGACGAACGTTCTGCGCGTGCAGCTTCTGCATCATGCGATAGGTGACCAGTTCGTAGTCGTCGGCGGTCCGCAGGCGCTCGGTGACCGCCTTGAAGGCAAGCATGAAACCTGTGAAATCTCGGTAGGCGTAGAGAGCGCGGGCTTCGTCTTCGGTGAAGACGCGGCCGCTGTCCTCGATGTTCCGGTAGCGATTGTTGGCGGTTGAAAGAGGCGTGGAGTGACGGCGACTGAGCTCTGACAATGTGGGAGGATCGACGGAGCCTTCCAGGTGGAGGTGGAGCTCGGCCTTGGGGAGAGAGGCGATGAAGGTAGCGATATTAATAGTCATGCCACATTGTGGGATGTGCCGCCCCTGAAGGGACTCGGGTCCGTATGGGCACGTTTCCCAGGACTCACGTCCTGGGCTAAGATATTCCGCCCTGCGGGCTGGGGTATCGACCTGCCAAGAGTAAAGCCGAAAGCCACATTAGCTCCCGAAGATCAAAGTCTGAGCAACCGGCACATTGAACCTGGGTGCCCCATTCTAGCCCTGCTTTTGGGCTAGGGTGGGGCAGTTCCGCTCCAGTTCATCGGGGTTTGGTCGTCGCCTGTAATGCCGGATTCGCATTGCGGGGGCTGAATTCGCTGCGGTGCCGGCTATAGAGCCAATACACAATCATGCCAAGAATGAGCCACACGAAGAAGCGCAGCCAGGTGAGGATCGGCAGGCCCGCCATCAGGAGCACGCAAAACAGCACGCTCAGGATCGGCGCAGCCAGACCGCCGGGGGCGCGGAATCCGCGACGGCGATCGGGCTGCTTATAGCGCAGAATGATCACGCCAAGCGAGACCAGCACAAACGCAAACAGCGTCCCAATATTCGACAAGTCGGAGAGCGTGCCGATATCGAGAATGCCGCCGGGAATACCCACCAGAATTCCGGCGATCCACGTTGCGACGGCGGGCGTGCGAAAGCGCGGATGAACGCGGCCGAAGATTTTGGGGAGCAGGCCGTCGCGCGACATCGAGAACCATACTCGCGCTTGTCCCAGCTGAAATACCAGCAGCGACGAGATCATGCCCATCATGGCGCCGAAGAGCACGGCAAGCTCGGTCCAATGCAGCAATGCCGACCTCGTCGTCCCCGCCAGCATGCTCATGCTGTTCACGACCGGTGCGGCATCGTCGATGAGCGAATGCCACGGCACCAGCCCGGTGAGCACCACAGCCACAGCGATGTAGAGAATGGTGCAGACGACGAGCGTGGCAATGATGCCGATAGGAATATCGCGCTGCGGATTGCGCGCCTCTTCCGCCGCAGTGGAGACGGAATCGAAGCCGATATACGTGAAGAAAATGATCGATCCGCCGGTGAGCACGCCCGACCAGCCCTCAGGTACGAACGGATGGTAGTTGGCGGGATGAATGAACCGCATTCCCACGAAGACGAAGGCGAGGATGGCGGCGATCTTCAGCAGGACCATGACGTTATTGGTCTCAGCCGATTCGCGGATGCCGCGCACCAGAACCACGGTCAGCAGCATGACGATGAGAAATGCGGCAATGTTAAACCCGAAGTGCCAGCCCGGGGCGTACAGCACGTTGCCCTGAAGGTCGGTGAGGCCGCCGGGCAAATACGCCGGCGTGATCCAGCGCAGCGCGGGGTGCCAGCCAAACCAGGAGAACGTCGCCGCCATGTGCGCCGCGAAGCCGACGCTCACCGCCATGTTGCTGACAGCGTATTCCAGGATGAGATCCCAGCCGATGATCCACGCGATCAGCTCGCCCATGGTCGCGTAGGTGTAGGTGTAAGCGCTGCCGGCGATGGGGATCATCGATGCCAGTTCGGCGTAGCAGAGGCCGGTGAAGGCGCAGACGATGGCGACCAGCACCAACGACACCGCGAGCGCCGGGCCCGCCCCGGGACGGCCCAGCGTGGCCGTGTGGTGCACGATGTAGTCGGCCAGCGGCGCGTTGAGGATGGAGGAGGTATTGAACTTCTGGCCGGCGATGGCGGTCCCAATGACGGTAAAGATTCCTGAACCGATGACCGCGCCGATGCCGAGACCGGTGAGGGACCAAGGGCCAAGCGTTTTTTTCAGCCGATGTTGCGGCTCCTCCGATTCGGAGATCAGCTTGTCAATGGACTTGCATGCGAAGAGTTGGTTCGCCAGGGTAACGCTCCGGGGAGTCGCGGAATCAGTGCCGTGCCTCAGAATTCAAACAGAAACGTGGGGCCGGGGCAAGTCGGAAGCCCTAATCACCACAGTTCTCTTTTCACCACGGAGAACACAGAGAGCACGGAGAAAGATCCTCGATTGTCACAGAGGCACGGAGACAGAGAGGTTCTGATGAAATTGATTTTTCTCTGTGTCTCGGCGCCTCTGTGGTGCAATTCTTTACTTCCCCTGCGCCAGGATCTCCAGGAAGTGATCGTCGATCATGTGGAACAGGTGCGCGCGCGTTTTCGTGCCAGCGATGCCGTGGGTTTTCTGGGGATAGAGCATCACCTGAAATTGCTTGCCGGCGTTGATCAGGTTGTTGATCATCTGGATGGTGTTCTGCATATGTACGTTGTCGTCGCTGGTGCCGTGGACCTCCAGCAGCCTGCCGTGCAGCTTGTCGGCGTAGTTTACTGGCGAGCTCGTCTTGTAGCCCTCTTCGTTATCCTTCGGCAGGCCCATGTAGCGCTCGGTGTAGATCGAGTCGTAGTTGTGCCAGTCGGTCACCGGCGCCACCGAGACGCCGCCCTTGAACATGTCGGAGTTCTCCAGCGCGTAGAGGGTGAAGTAGCCGCCATAGCTCCAGCCCCAGAAGCCGATGCGGCTGCCATCAAGCTGCGGGAACTGCTCCAGCGCCTGCTTGGTCGCAGCGAGCTGGTCGCTCAACTCGATGGGGCCGAAGTGATGCTTGATGGGCAATGCGAATGCCTTGCCGCGATTGGCCATGCCGCGATTGTCGACGTGCAGCACGGCAAATCCCTGGCGCGCGAGAATCTGATCGAAGAGATCGCCGCCCAGCCAGGCGTTGCGAATGGCCTGCACTCCCGGACCGCCATACGGATTGACGATGAGCGGCGCTTTGCCATTGGCGTTCATCTCGCCGCCGGCGGGTGGCAGCAGGATGATGCCTTGTAATGTCGTGGTACCGTCGGCGGCTTTGAAGTCGACATACTTCGGCGTGAGCAGGTTGTAGGCCTCGACGCTGCGCGCTTGCCAGAACGGAGTGCAGCTACCGCCGACTGCGCACAGTGAAGCGCTCGGCGGCGTGGTGAGCGCGGAAAAGTCGTCAACATAATATTTCGCATTCTTGGGATCGAAGTCGGCGATGTGCGTGCCATCTTCTTTCGAGATGCGATGGAAGTTCTGGCCGTCGAGGCCCACGGCAAACTCGTTGCGCTGCCGCCAGTCACCTTCATTGGCCGAGAAGTAGACGATGCCCTGCTGTTCGTCAACGCCATCGATGCTCTCGACTTCCCAGTCGCCATGAGTAAGTTGAGCCGTCATCTTGGCCGGCCCAGTCAGCGCATTCTGCTTGTCGAAGGTATAGAGATAGATGTGATTGTGGCCGTCGCGCCAGCTGGTCCACAGATACTTGTCGCCGGAATCCAGCATCTGGAAATCGACCTCAGGATGCATGTCGATCCAGGCATCGGTGGTCTCGGTCATGATGAGCTGCGACTTGCCGCTCTCGACGTCAACGAAGTACAGGTCGAGCCGGTCCTGAATGCGGTTGAGCGCCATCGCCCACAGCAGTCCGTTGCGCACCCATCCGAAGCGCGGGATCAGGACGTTGGGATCATTGCCCAGCGGCAGGTCGCCGTCTTTGCCGCCGCCGGCGCTGATCCACTTAGTCTTGCCGCCATTGGAACTCACGACCGCCAGCCGCACCGCGGGATTGGGATCGCCGGGCTGCGGGTACTTTTCCTGATCGACGGTGGGATGGGTAGGAATCCAGTCGGTGATGGGATAGGTAGGCACGTCCTTCTCGTTCATCTGCAGAAAGGTGATCTGCTTGCCATCGGGCGACCAGAAATAATTGCTGCGGGTGTACAGCTCCTCTTCGTAGACCCAATCGACTTCGCCGTTCAGCAGGTTCTCGTCGCCGTCCTTGGTGAGCTGGCGCTCGTTGCCGCCGTTCACCGAACGCACGTAGAGGTTGTGCTTGCGGAGATAGGAAACGCGCTGGCCATCGGGAGAAAATTTCGGGTCACCGCTTTCATCGGGATTGGAGGTGACCTGAACCGCCGTGCCGGTACCCAGGTTGTAGAGCCACAACTGACCCATCGAGTCGAAGAGCAGGCTCTTGGAGTCGGGTGTCCAGTGATACGCGGCAATGGAATAGCGCTGCGCCGCTTCTTTCTTGCGCTCGTCCTTTATAGCGCTGGTCGGAGGAGCAAGGGCCGCCAGCTTACCGCTGGCCACCAACACCGCCGACTTTCCCGTGGCCACATCGACGTAGTAGAGCTCGCCGTGGTCGCCGCTGTCGTCACGCTGCACGAACGAAACCTTGGCGCCGTCGGGACTCCATTTCACATTCTCCGGTCCGCGACCCAGGATGCCGCCGGGCTGGAAGATGTCTTCGATGGTCAGGTGCTTTGCGCCTTGCGGCATCGGCGCGGGTGCGGCGGCTTGCGCGATAAGAAGTGAGGAGGCGAGGACGAGCAAGAAAAATGCAGCGAGACATGCTTTCACGGCGGCTCCGAAGAATAGATTTGGACGCGGAAAAGTTTATATCAGCGCACGAGGTGTGAGATAGGGGACAATATCGGGGAACCGCCCAGGCAGGGTCTTGCCCTTGGATACCTTGCTTGCCGCGACCGCATCCAAAGAAGTGGGGGTAAACTACACGTCATGCCCATACGTCCGTTCCCGCAAAAATCTCGCTATCGTTCGCAGGAATTTGTAGGCGCCCCAATCACCAGCCTGGAACAGGCATATCTGGTTGCCAATATCGATGGTGGCGCCCGCGGCAATCCCGGTCCTGCCGGCTATGGCGTAGTGATTGAGGACGAAATTGGCCGGCCGGTGGCGGAGCTCAGCGAATTTCTCGGACGCCAGACCAACAACTACGCGGAGTACTCCGGCCTGCTCGCCGCGCTGAACTATGCCATCCGACACGGCTTCAAGGCGCTCCGGGTGATCAGCGACTCCGAGCTGATGGTGAAGCAGATCAACGGCGAGTACAAAGTCAGCAGTCCCACATTGAAGGAGTTGAACGAGCGGGCGATGAAGCTGATCGACCAACTCGACTACTTCGAGATCAAGCACGTGCTGCGCGAGAAGAATCGCGAGGCCGACCGGCTGGCGAATCTTGCCATGGACCGCGGCATTGCCAAGAAAGCGCCGGCGGTGAGCGCGACCGATGTCGGCGGTGTGGCGTCGGTAGTGCCGGAGCTTAACGGCGTGGTGAAGGATGGCGTGGTGCACTTTACGGGCAAGCCGCTGCCCGATGGGACGCTGGTGAAGATTCGCGCGGCCAAACCATGAGATGGCATGGCATTGTTGCCATAGCGTGTGTCGCCCCTGAAGGGGCTCAGACGAGTACCCAGGACTTTGTCCTGGGCTGAACTGAGCCGTCCCGCTTTGCGGGACTGGATTCCTACACTTCTTACGTTACTCGCCAACCGGGCGCCGACACGACGTCGCCAAAAACTTCAACAGAGATAGACAACCGTTGATCACGCCGATGCAGCCTGGCGCCGAACCATTTGTGGGTCGCCGAAGCCGCGCTTGATTTGCGGCGGCTCCAGTATCTGCACATCCTCGGCGGGATTTTCCACGGCCCACGCCAGCGTTCGGGTCATCTGCTCCAGCGTTACAAGTGCCAGCCGATTGGCGCCTTCACGCGTTGGAGGATACAGTCGCGCGAGTGCATAGAAGGGAATCAGAAGCACCGGCCAGCGATGTCCGCGGCCGAGCACATACCAGGGACGGACGAAGGTTGCTGCCAAGCCTTTTTCGCGGATGAGGCGTTCGCCCTCAGCGCGCACCGCCTGGTACTCCTGCATGATGGGCGCCGGGCGAGCGACGCTGAGATAGATGAAATGCCGCACGCGCGCCTGCGACGCGGCCAGCACCGCCTCCTGACAGGATTTCAGGTCGATGGCGCGGAACTCGGCGGCCTTGCGCGGATTGGGATGTGCGACACCGACGAGATGCACGAAGGTATCCGCGGGCGCGACGTGCGCGGAGTAGCTATCGGCACGCAGGGCATCGCCATGGACTATCTCGCAACCCGTCGCCGCTTTCGATTCGGAGCCGGGCCGCACCAGCGCGCGCACGCGATGCCCGCGGCGCAATAGCTCGCTGGCCAGAGCACTCCCCATGTAACCGGTCGCACCCGTCAGAAACACTTCTCGCTGGATCGATGCCATGGTTCGCCTCCTAGGCAACTCTCGGGCCGCCGCATTGTATTACGGTTCTGGCCAGAGATCGGATTGAAATTTGCGCCGTCGCGATCGGCGGGGGCAGGATCGGCATCCATGCCCTGCACATCTATGGAGGAAATTACTTCTGGAGGTCCAGCTATGACTCGCGACGCCAAGCTGATGTCGGGAATTATTCTCATCACCGTGCCCACCATCCAGTAAGGCGGATATTTTCTGCTGACTTCGCTGATGAACCGAAGCTCCGGCTATATGGACAACCCGCTGCGGCAGAATTTCTTTCGTGCCGGACATGCGCATGCCGGCGTGATCGTGATTCTCTCGCTGGTGTGTCAGCTGCTGGCCGATGGGGCGATGCTGCCCGGGTCGGTGGTTTGGCTGGTGCGGGTTGGTGTGCCGCTGGCGGCGATTCTGATGCCGCTGGGATTCTTCTCTCGATGCCGTCGCCGACGGCCGCGCAGCCCAATGGCGCGGTGTCGTTGATTTATGTCGGGGCGATTGTGCTGGCGATTTCGGTGGTGACGTTGGGAGTGGGGCTGGTGCGGGGAGCGGTGGCGGGGTGAGGCGACCGCAGATCCCTCCGCTCCGCTTCGCTCCGGTCGCGATGACAGGAATAGTGGTCTTTCAGTGGGCTATTCAGGCCTATTTCGCCTCAGCGAGTACAGCGCGCAACGCCTCATACAATTCCGCATGTTGAAATTTGTATCCGGCAGCTTCGAGTTTTGCCGGAAGCACGCGGGCCGACGTCAGGAGCAACTCCTCTCCCATTTCTCCCATGAGCGTGCGGACGACGAACGTCGGCAGAGGAAAGATCGTGGGACGATGCAATGCCCGGCCAAGAGCGCGCACGAATTCCTCGTTGCGAGCGGGCGCTGGCCCGACGGCGTTCACCGGACCGCGCAGAGTCTCCTGCTGCAAAGCGAAGGTCATGGCGCCAATGAGATCGTCGAAGGCGATCCAGCTCCAATACTGTTTGCCGCTGCCGACGCGCCCGCCTAGTCCCAGCCGGAAAGGCAGTAGCATCGGCTTCAGCGCGCCGCCGTCGCGCGCCAGCACAAGGCCGATGCGCAGCGACACTACGCGCACCCCGGCTTCGCTCGCCGGAGCCGTCGCTGCTTCCCACTGCTTCGACACTTCGGCGAGAAATCCCGTGCCCGCCGAGCTCTCCTCCGTCAGCAATTCATCGCCGCGATTCCCGTAATAACCCGCTCCGGAAGCGCAGATCAGGACGCGTGGCTGACCGGTTCGACGGTAGCTCTCGGCAACCGCGGTCGCCACCGTTCGCGTACCCAGGACGCGGCTCTCCAGCACTTCGCGCTTGAATTTTTCCGTCCACAGGCCCGCGATGTTCTTGCCTGCGAGATGCACGACGGCATCGACGCCCGCCAGGTTCGCCGGATCGAGTGGCTGGCGCGGGTCCCACTGCACTTCACCCGCAGCAGGCGCGCGGCGCACCAGCGCCATCGGCTCATGGCCTTGCGACTTCAGCGCGCGCGTCAACGCACTGCCAATCAGACCCGAAGCACCGCTGATTAAGACGCGCATAGGTTGCTTTCAAGAACGAACTCGGCAGAACTCATCTCATGAATGATTATCGCTCAGGCTCCGCAGGGGCTAAAGAGACTGTGTCGCGACCCAGTGTCGCCGCTCCGCGGCTCTCTGTTTATCCCACTTGCCCGCGGGCTTACGCCCGCGGCTAACACAA
>JBARGS010000196.1:0-12738 GCA_049798495.1 Candidatus Korobacteraceae bacterium
GTTTTCGGCTCCGCCACCATCTGGGTCGGAATCCTGTGCCTCATCGGCTTTATCTCGGCCTACATGCTGGCGCTCTCGCTTGCCGATTACAGCTATGTGCAACCTGCCGCTGCTCTTGGATACGGTGTGGTTGCCATTCTGGGAGCAACTCTGCTCCAAGAGTCGGTCTCACCGCTGCGCTGGGCCGGCATTGCTCTTATCTGCGCGGGCGTCGCGTTTATTCGTAATACGGCTCCGCGAACTACAGAAAGCCCGCGTTGATGCTGGAATTCATCCTGTTCGTATTCATCATCGTCGTTGGCACTTGGGGTGAGCTCTGCCTGGGTAAGGCTATGAAGGAGACCGGCGAGCTCGAGCACTTTCGTTTCTCCGCCATGTTTCGTCTGCTTTACCAAGCCCTGAAGGTAAAGTGGATCTGGATTGGCGTGGCCATGATGACCGTGGCATTCTTTTCGCTGCTCCTCTTGCTGTCGTTTGAGGATGTCAGCTTTGTCGTTCCGGTCACAGCTTTGAGCTACCTGGTCGGCGCCGTCGGGGGCATCTTCTTCCTGGGCGAGAGGGTCAGTCCCCAGCGCTGGATCGGTATTTCGCTTGTTTGCGTCGGAGTTAGCCTGGTCGTCATCGGTAGTAAATAGCACTTATGCCTGCCGTAGATACACCCCCGGCTACGATCTCCGGTTTCGAAGTACCGGGAGCCCTGGTCTTCCGCGAGATCTTGTCGATGGCGATCGACTCCCTGCGCGCCGACAAGATGCGCGCCGCCATGACCGCCCTCGGCATGGCGGTCGGCACCACCGCTCTGATTCTGGTGGTGACCGTGGCTCAGACCGGCAAACGCTACGTCCTGGCGCAAATCGAAAACGTCGGAACCAACGTAATCTGGGCAGAATATTCCGGCGTCTCGAGCGCTGGCGCAAACGTCTCCGCCGCCGATTACCTTACGGCGAAGGACATGACAGCAGTGCAGCAGCAGGTGCCGGAGGTGACGGCCGCATCGCCCGTACTTAATCTCCACGAGCGTATGGCTTTGGGCGGCGGCAAGGAGCGCGAAATTCTGGTTCTCGGCGTCGATCCTCAGTATCAGCAGGTACGGCGCATTGTGGTCGGGGCGGGAAGGTTCTTCGACGAACAGGATTCGCAGTCCGGTAGCAAGGTCGCACTCGTCACGGAGAGTCTCGCCCGCCGGGAATTTGGCTCGCTCGATCTCGCACTGGGGCAAACCATCAAGATCCAACAAGTGCCATTCGTCATCATCGGCACCTTCCGCGAAAGCGTTGATACGCTTGGGCGCTCCGAGATTGAAGATGATACGGTTTTAATTCCTTATACGGTGGCCCATTCATTTACTGGCACAGCGGCCGTGAACCAGATTTACTTCTCCATGTCGCACGCCAGCAGCATTCCCGCTGCCACGCAAAGCATCACGGATGTGATTGCGGGGCGCCACCGTCCCGAGTCGGTTTACAACGTTAGCAATATGAGTGAAGTGCTTCGATTGGCCAACAAAACCGCTAACGCCTTTACTGCCGTGCTGCTGTTGTTTGCGGCCGTAACTCTGGTCGCGGCCGGCGTGGGCATCATGAACATCATGCTGGCCACCGTCCACTCCCGCATACACGAGATTGGCGTTCGCAAGGCGGTTGGCGCTACGCGGCGGGCGATTATGCTGCAATTTCTCTCCGAAGCCATCATGATCGCGCTGCTAGGCGGCTCCGTAGGCACGCTGATCGGGCTGGGAATCCCCATTTCCATCGAAATATTTACCAACTACGATCTTTCGATCTCCGCTCTGTCTGCGGTCATCGCGTTGCTGGTTTCCTGTGGAGTCGGCATCACGTTCGGTATCACGCCGGCGAAAAACGCCGCCAAACTCGACCCTGTCGAGTGCCTGCGCCACGAGTGACTGTTGCCTCTCGTCTGTTCATCCTGAGGGGTTCCAAGTTCCGATCAGCACTTCGCCCCGCACCGTGGTCGCGTGGGCGCTGCCGATGTGCGCGCTGTCATGCGGCACCCCGAAGAGAATCGAGAGCCCGACTGAGCCGCTGCCCGGTAGTGGTGCAGTTTGTCATCCCGACCAAGCCTCCTTTGCGCAACGGGCGATCTGGGCGCGCCGATTCGGGCCGCAGCGCATCCTCGTTGCAAACTGCGCCACTACCCGCTGTCTGCCTTCCGTTGCATCCTGGGGAACCTTTCCGTATTCTTTTCGTATTACCTGGTGGGAGGGTATATGTACTGCAACTACTGCGGAAAGGTGATCCAGGACGACGCCAACCTTTGCGCCTATTGCGGCAAGCGAGTGGGAGCGGTGGCCGGGCGCCGCAAGCTGATGCGCTCGCGCGCCAATCGCAAAATTGCCGGCGTCTGTGCCGGATTCGCCGAATATTTCGATCTCGACGTCACCGTGGTTCGCGTGGTCTGGCTGATCGTCGCTCTATTCGGCGGCGGCGGCATTCTGGCCTATATCATCGCGTGGATCGTGATGCCGGAAGAGCCCGCGTATGTCCCCGCTGCGTCACCGGCGATCACTCCCCAACCGTATCAAAACCCGTGAACATTTTGACTGCTGGATGACGAAGGGGAGGGAACTCCCCTTTCCATTTGCCAGAAACTATGCCTACATTGCGGAGCGGCGACGCCCAGCTCTTCTACCGGATGATCGGCGACGGCCCGGATGTTGTTCTGCTGCATCCATTCCCGCTGAATCATCATTTCTGGAGCGGCGTCACTGAACAACTGAGTTCCCGCTACCGGCTTCTCATTCCTGACCTGCGCGCTCATGGCGACTCCGAACTGGGCGACGGCCCCGCGACCATGCAGAAGCTGGCGGACGACCTCGCTCGCCTTTGCCGCGAGGAGCAAATCAGCCGCGCGTTTTTCGTCGGAGTGTCGATTGGTGGCTATCTTCTTTTCGAGTTCTGGCGGCGCGCGCGCGCGCATGTCGCGGCCCTCGTGCTGGCCAACACACGTGCCGGAGCCGAAACTCTCGAGAGCAAAGCCAACCGTCTGGCGATCGCGGATAAAGTGCTGCGCGAGGGAACCGCAGCTTTTATCGACGAGATGCTGCCCAAGTTGATGTCGCCTTCCACGTTAACCAACCGGCCCGATATCGTCGATGCGGCGCGGCACATGATGCAGAAGATGTCGTCGGCCGACATTGCCGGAGTGCAGCGGGGGATGGCCGAGCGCCCCGATTCAATCCCGACGCTCCCAACCATCAACGTGCCGACTCTGCTCGTCGCGGGCCAAGACGACAGCGTGCCGCTCGCCGAAATGGAATTGATGCGCAGGGAAATACCGAACAGCCAATTGCGAGTGATTCCGCGCGCCGGACACTACGCCGCACTGGAACAGCCGGCTGAGTTCGGCACCCTGCTGCGGTGTTTCTTCGACGGCTTGCCACGCCCGTAAACGTGGTGGGCGCCTCTCGTCCTCAATTGTGACCAGCATCACCAGCGCGCTGTCATCCGTTCGATAAAATAGGTTCGTCATGCTCGATGCCGTTCTTGTACCTGCCAACACCGTCATCACCGCCAAAGGCGATAGTCAGGCGCTCGACATCAGCGCCGCCACCAATTCCATTTTTCTCCTCACGCTTTCAGTTACTGCTATCGTCGAACAGGAGGCCATCGAGGTCAGCGTCTTCACCTCCGCTGATGGCGCAACCTGGGATGCGAAGCCAATCGCATCGTTGCCGCAGAAGTTCTACGTGGGCGAATATCCCATGCTGGTGGACTTGTCGGCAGCGCCGAGTGCGAAGTTCGTGCGCGCGCACTGGGAGGTGAACCGCTGGGGCCGCGGTCCGACCGCTCCCCGATTCGAGATCAGCCTGCGCCTGCGCAAGGTATCGGCGCAGGATTTACAGGAAGCCAGGGCAGAAGCGCAAAGCCGTCGCTGACCTCCTACCCGCAAAGTCGTCGCAGGTAGCATGATCAAGACTGTAGGCCTAGCCACTGCCAGCAGCTAAATCGAAACTTACGTTGCGGCCGCTTGCAGCATAGGGCGCACAATGTCGAAGCGCAGTCCTGACCAGCCCGGTCCGCGTCCCGGACCCGACACACGAGCCAGCCACAAGAACGTACTACCATCGGACGAGCGTGTGCGCCGGAAGTAGCGGTCGGCGATCACGCCTGCGCGCGGGATGACGCGATCGGCGACCAGGAAGGCGTGTTGCGGTTCCAGCAGCACGGCGCGCGCCGTCAGCAGGTAGAAAGTGCCGTCTGACTTGGGGACCTTCATGGTGCCGCGACGGAGGAACAGTTCGTTCTGCGGCGACTGCACCGGGACCATGGGAATCCAGTTGTCGGGCGGCGGAATCTCCAGCGTGTAATAGATCTGCGGCCCTCCAGCTTCAGCCGTGGGAGGCGAGGGAGGAGTCGGCAGGCCCTGAAGATATGTTTCGTAAGCGTCGATCGGCGAGTCGAGATCGCCTTGCAGTTGATGCTCCACTGCCCAGGCCATCGCAGCCTGATCGTCACGCAGGAACAACACCTCTTCGATAGCGTCGGCGTCTTCGGCAATGCCGAGCGTCGGCGCCATGGTGATGAAGTCGGAACGCGTGCCGCCCTCGCCGGAGAGTTTGAACATAGACCACGGAGTTTCGCCGGCGTTGACCTGCGTCTGCTCCGAAGGACGAATGAGCGTCCGCACTCCGAAAGTGTCGGTCACCACCAGCGTGGTCACGCGCTCCAGCGTTCCAATCGGCGTGGGCACGGGAACTGAGAACCAGTCGTTGCCATACACCAGCGCGAACTCCATTACCAGCAGCTTGGCCAGGTCAACGTGGTCCGCGTCAAGCTGACCGAAGTCGGTGACGGCATCCTCGAAGTTCCACCAGCGCGGATCGGGCATGCCGCGAAAAACCACATGGTTGGGCAGAAAGTTGAAATCGACAGGCGTGATCTGCGCCGGGTTGGCCGATGACACTTTGTTCGGCTGCGCGTTGTCGAGATCGAACGAGTACCAATCCAAATGTCCGCCGGGAAACTCGGGAGCGTTGAGCAACAGGTTCTGCTCCGCCGCCGGAGAGCCTAGCGCGAAAGCGTAATCCAGTTGCTGCGACTGCCAGGCGGAATCGTGATCGGGCTCGCTGAACAGAGACTGGCGATAGGCAACAAAAGTAGACAGCGCAAGGACGACCTTGGGATCGGACGCTTGCGGAGGAAGCGGGATTGGCGGCGGCTGTCCATTGGCGACCGCGAGCGCAGAGATGTAGAGCGACTCGCCATCGGTGACGCGTCCCACGGCGAGGGAACGAAACCGCAGCGAATCGCTGTCTGTGGATGCGGAATCGGGAGCTTGGACAGCGATGGGAAACGCCGCGCGAAAAGCGTTAATCACCGTCGGCAGAGAAGCAATGTTGGAAGCTCTCAGCAGCTTCTCGAAGTAAAGCCCATGTTGCACCGAGCCTCGCAAATTGAGCGTCACCGCTTCGCGTTCGACGTGCACTTCGATGGGCAGGTTGGGATCGAGTGGGACGGTGGCGGCATCGTCGAGACCGGGGCGATAAGTCGTAATGCTGCGCTGCTCGAGACCGAGCGTTGCCTGCACCGGCGAGCCGGCATCGTCACCAAGGAATTCGCCCACTTGCCACTGGCGCGTCAGGAACCACAGCGGATCGCGTACCTGCGCCTGCAAGCTGCGCGCCATGGAACCCTCGCGCGGTAGCGGCTCCAGCCGCGTCCATGTGGTGATGGACGGGATCTTCAGCACCGCGTTAACGAAGGTTTGCAGTGACACGGGCGAACTCCTTGAGAGTGGCGAAATTGGTGGAGATGGTCGCGCCCTGCAAGTTCAGCGCGAAATACAGAGCAGGCAGGATCTGCCCCACTTGGGCGACGCTGTCCAGATCGACGGAGCGAATCTTTGTCAGCTCCAGCGTCTCCTGCAGAATGCCGGTGATGAGGTCGTCGTCCCATACGGCTCGATTGTCCGGGCACACCGCCAGCAGCAGCGCCTGAGGCGCACGCGCCTTCGGCTCCTCGTAGTGGAAAGCGACGGAGGCATTCTCTTGCAGCGACGGGATGCGCTCCGGCCACTCGTCGATGAGCAAACCCGCGTAGCTGTTCTGCGTCAGGGGATCGCCGCCGGTGAGACAGGCGAACGCCACGCGACCTTTGGCCGGAGGATTGGCGGGATCGATACCGAGACCCAGCCACTTGTCGCCAGCGGTCGCGGGAATTTGTCCCAGCAGAAACGCAGCGGGATCGGCATTGGTCGCTCCGAGTAGTTGCGCCAGCGAATATGCAGCATCGAGACGCGAGATGCCGGGGCGAATGTGCGTGAGTTGCGTCAGCCAGCGCGCGGGAGCTTGCGCATCGCTCGCGATCAGCGCCGCCGATTGCGAGAACGCCGACTGCAGCGAGGCGAAGTCGGGAGGCGTGAATCGCGGCAGCACCACGAAGTCAGCGCCGAAGATGGTTCCCATCAGCGCGCTGAGGTCCGGTGCTTGGGCGGTGGCGATGACGACAGCAGAAGCTTTGTTGAGCCGGTCCTGCAAACGCGCGGTCACCGATGCTGCCTGAACGGCGAGGTTCGGGTCCTGCCCGGTGCTCGACAACGGAATCGATCCCGTAACGCCGTAGAAGCTGCAACGCAATAATGCGGCGCGTGCCGGGTCAGGATTGCCGGGCAGCAGGCTCGCAGCCGAAATCAGCGCTTGCACATCGTTCTGCAGGCTGGCGACCGCGGCGGCCGTGCGCGTGCGCAGATCGGTGATATCGACGATGCCGCCGGCGGGAGCGGCATCGACCTCAGGCACCGTCATGTCTTGCGGCGCCAGTGCTCGGGCCGAGCTGATCACAGTACGCAGCGACTTGGCGAGGAAGAACGCGTCGGGGAAGCTGATGCTTGCCGGTGAAGCCGATGCGAAGTCGATGGCGACATTGGTTGCATCCGCAGGCAGCGTGGCAGCGAAAAGAATCCGCGTTTCCAGCTCGCCCTTTTGCGGAGTGCTGCTGACATCGGCCATGGCCAGAACATCCTCCGGCCGCACGTCGAGATCGCGCAGCGAAACCTGACGCGACTGATCGCCGCCGGCGTCATGATATTTCACGTTGCAGGTAACGCTGGCCGGATCGGGTAGCAACTGGCTGAGCCAGGCATCGATCCACGGCTCCGCGGCGGCGCGCGGACGCATGGTGGCGCTGCTCCACGGCGGATTGACCGTTGGATTGCCCGCGAACAACAGTGCCACGCGATGCGTGAGATCGATGCCGCCGCGCGGTGTGTCGACAACGTCCGGAGTGGGCGGGCGCTGGCCTTTCGAGATCGCGTCCAGCAACGTTCCCGTCCGGCCGAAGTTGCCGCGCATAATCTGAAAGACAGCTTCCGAGATGGAAAGATCGCCCAGCGCGTCGGCGTAATCGTCCAGCGTCTGAAACAGTCCAATGACCTGGTTCTGATCGGAAGAGCCGGCTGGCGGAAGATTCGTTCCCCAATTTCCGCCCGCGGGGAGCTGGCCTGCATCCCACGCGCCACGCAGCGCCACGCCATCGACAACGTTAGAGGCGGCGACAGATTCACTGGGATCGCTGGAAGGCGTGAGCTTGTTGGCGACGACGGGAAAGCGATCGCGGAAGGGCTGCGCGTACTTGTCGAGATTGAGATCGTGCAGGCCAGCTTCGAAGAGATATCCCAGCAGCGCGTTGAGGCTTTGTCCCTGCTGTACGCCTTCCAGCAGGTACAGTGCCTTGCGCACGCGCTCGGAGGAAAGATCGATCGATAGCAAGCCTTCTTCGGTGGTGCCCTTGTGCGTCATGTAGCCGTTGCGCAGCACCGCGGCTACCGAAGCCTGCGCCAGCGAAGGCGCGAGGATATAGCCTCCATTGTCCTCAGCCGGTTGAACCGGGAGCGGCAGCGTCGCCTGTAATTTCAGAGTCTGCGCCCGGCGCTGGTCGAGCAGGCGAACATTCTCCAGTTCGGTACCGGTAACCGGCGCAGGCGTTGCCGAGGGACGAACCTCTTCCACCCACCCGAAGCCGCCAAGATGAACCCCCGCCACTTGCGCCGAGCGTTTGCGCTGCAGAAGTGCATTGGCAATCGCCGTTGCCCAGACATCAAGCCGATGGCTGCACGCGTCTAGCGTCTCTGTGAGCAGGCGGTCAAGCTCCGCCGTGGACAATCCCGCCAGCCGGTCGAGACTGGCACGGAGATCGGCCAGCCGAGCGAAGGGCGACTCCGGAGGCGGATCGAAGCTGAGCAGAAAGTCCGCCCAGGTGAGATCGGGGTTGGGAATCGAAGGCCGTGCCAGGATTTCCCAGGTAGTCAAGGGCGGCGCCGTGGTCGGCGCCGGCGCCACGGCGACGATCTCCTGCTCGCGCACCTGCGAAATGTCGAGACGCGCAGCCGAGATTTCGGCGGTCGACGCCAGATCGGCGTAGTCGAGAATCATCGACTGACGCAGAATTTTGTAGAGCAGCGAGGTGGGCTTCGGGCCGGGATAATTTTCCGCCTGAATATCGGCGACCGAGGTCTGGCGCAGCCACTGGATGTAATTGCCCTTCACGCCTCCGCCCAGGTCGGCGTCAGCAGCTAGCTGCTCGCTTTCCGAAAGCGGCGCGCTTTGCACCGTGGGGAATGGCACGGGGAAGCTGCTGTTTTCCAGGCCCAGATGAATGACGCGCGGATCCAGGGCGTTGTAGCCGAAGTTGTTGAGCAATTGCCGGCCGGCGCTCAGGTGCGTCGCCCACCAGGTGTTGAATACCGCGGGCGTGATGCCGTTGAAGAGCGCGTAGTTCCACAGGAAGGTGTCGCCCAGCACCTTGCGCCCGCGAAACGTCATGGAGCTGGCGTCCATGCCGAGCAGAGCGATCAGCTCGGCATCGGGATCGCCAGTGTTCTCCATGTGTGGAGCGGAGGTCGAACTCGCCAGCCAGTTTTGCCAGAGGCGCAAGACGAAGTCCGCCAGCTTGGGTTCGACGGTGCCGGCAGGAGACTCTATCTGGCCTGTGGGATAACGGCGCAGCGAAGTAACCGGCAGCACTCCATACGGAGTCTTGCCGACGCTGAAGGCAGGCAGCGCGCCGCGCGGGATTGCATTGGCGAGCACGTACTGGCGCGTGGTTTCGATTTCCGCGGGGGTGAAGGCACTGGCCATCATCTGGCTGAGGAAGTAGCCGAGCGTCGCCGGCCACAGCGCGGTGAACATGTCGCGGCCATTGCGAACTCCAAAGCCGTCCGCAGAGCGCACATGGGCGAGATGCCCGGGATCGATACCGATGGCTGCGGCGAAAGCGTTGCCATCGTCGGCGGGATCGCTGTCCAGCGGATCTTGCCGTTCCACAGAGAAGCTGATCTCGAAATCGGGATCTTTCCGCGAGTAGAAAGAAGAAGCGTCAGAGGTATTGTTCGTGGGCGCGCCTTGTGGCAGCAGCGAGAAGCCGTCGGAATAGTGATGGTCATCGAGCACCGCAGCGAAGGTGTCACTGCCGCTCAGCGTTGGCGGATTGTTTTCGTTCCCGTTGCTCTGCGTCTCCGAGCACAAGCCATAAACAAAGAGGCGATCGAAGCCGGAGGCGCGCTGCTGTGCGGCGAGTGGAATTTTCACCGCCATGCCAGCCTGTAGCGCGGTATCGAAATCGACCAGCCACAGCATGCCGGAATCGACCGGCGAGCCCGGGGGGAATCCAGTCGCCGGTGGGGTCAAGCTCACCGCCAGTTCGGGAGTGATCGGACCGCTGCGAAACAGCTGAGTTGTGGTTCCGCTCACGGTGACCACGGTCCAGGCATCGGGCAGCGCCTCGGTAATCGCGGGCTTGGTCCAGGATGCGGTTCGCGTGGGCGGCGTGGGATACACCGGAGCCGGATTAGGCGTCGCTCCATCCGGGGTCGCCGCTGCCGGTTGCGATGGCAAGTTCGTCGGCGTCATCTGCAAGGCAATCCACGCCGCGCGCGGCGATCCATAACGCTGTGCCAGTCCTCGCCACGGAGCCTTGATCGTGTCGATAGAAGCCGGAGGCTTACCGGCTCGCCACACCGCATCCCAGTAAGCCTGTCCATCGGCGATCTCCTGTGCAGTCAGCTCCGGTTCGTGCGAGTTGATGGCGATTTGATCGGGATAGATGCGCACCCACAACTCGGGCGCGCCGGCTGCCGAAGTCATGAAGCGCGTCTCAATGTTGACCGGCAGAAATAGCACAGGCACGGCCGCAGCCAGGCCTGATTGCCGTGCGGCTGCGGCAGAGATCGCGGGATTGATGGTCGCGTTCATGATGCTGGCAACATTTGGTCCGCATGAATCAAAATACGGAACGGCAAGCGCAGAAGAATGTACGCGGTCTGCGCGCTGTTGACGCCCCACTTGTTGGCGGGATCGTCGGGATCATTGGCATCGGCTGCGATGGCGACGCGCACCGGCGTAAGGCTCGGCGACAAAAAGTCGGGCACCGACGTTCCGCTCACAACCATTCCGAAGACTTGCGAGGCCAGCCGCCACGGAGCCAGCTTCAGGGTCTGCGCGCGCGTCGTCAGTCCGAGATCCGGTAGCTGAAACGGCGGTCCTTCGCCTCCACCGAAATTCGTCCATGCCAGGTCCGCCCAATGGGTGATGGGGTTGCTGTCTTCCACCGGCTCCAATCCGAAGCGCGGCTCCGAGGGCTGCTGCTGGAAGACGAAAAAGAAACCGTCGGGCGATTGTGTGGTTCCACCCTTCGCATCTTCCCGGCTGAGATTGAAGCCGAGAAATGTGATGTCGTTGGGCAGCGTGCCGCGGAAGATAGGATAGCGCTCGTCGGTATCGTCGAGCACGAGGGCGTTGGTGGTGGGGTCAGGCTTGGCCTTGCCGGCGTAGACGATGGCATTGGGATAGCGTTTGAACAACTCCCCACGCACCAACAGCACGAGATTGTCCTTGACGATGTCGCTACGGTTGGGATGGGTGCCGAGCGCCGTAGGCGGCGGCCAGGTGTCAATGGGCGGAATGTCCTTCAGCAGCTCGGCTAACGCGGCGGGATCGGTTGGGTCGCTGGGCTGCGGGACGTAGGCGCTCACATCCCAGAACTGGCGGAAGTAGCTGCCACGCTGGTCGGTGGGATAGTCGTTCCAGAGGAGCTGACGCGCCATCTCAAAATTCAGCCCCACCATGTAACCCTCAATAAAGCGCGGATTGGTTAGCAGCAGTCCGAGCGTGTCGGGATTCACATTCTCGACTCCGGGCAAGACGTAATCGGGCGAGAGATCGCGCAATGGCTCATACATTGGCTGCGGGAAGGTGGGAGCCGCCATGATCGGCTCCAGCGCATCGGGCGCTTTCCACGTTAGGTGCGACGAGAACGTAAGCAGAGACAGAGTTCGCCGAGGTACGGTAACGGTCGGATCAAGGCGCGCCATCAGTGTCGTCTTGAGAGTAGCGAGTACCAGTGTCGGGGCGGGCGCGGGATCAGCCGGCACATCCAGCAGGCCGGTGAACAAGTCGGAGGTTGCGCTGCGGAAGGCGGCGGCCTGCGCGGAATCGCCTCCCGTCGTTGGACCCGCAGCAGGTGCGACTCCCGCGGCAGTCACGGCGAACGCGGGATTCGGCGGCGCAGCAGCTACGGCCTGCGGCGTCATGTTTGCGGGATTCAGATCGGTGGCCACCGCGGCCTGTTGTGAGATGGTTCGCAAGCGCGACCGCACGGCCACTCCAATTCCAATCGCAATCACAGCCGCACCGACGGCAGCGGCAATTCCTCCCGCCACTCCGGCGATGACAACCAGCAGCAGAAGCAGCACGATCAGCGCCAGCAGGATCCATGTGCGATACTTCGCCACCTCCAGCACCCACGAAGGCTCAGAGTTCTGCGTGATGGTATCGATCGACACCATGCCATCCGGCGGCTTGGGCGCCGGCACAACCGCGACCTCGCCGGAACTAACTCGCGTCAGCAGCGGTGTGCGCGTAACCGGAGTTGTTCCCAGGCGGCGTCGCGGACGGGTAACGCGGCGGAAGCTCCCCGACAACATGCGCTCCGGAACGCGACTGGCGCGCACCGTGGCCTGGATGGTGCGTGGGCTGGCCAGCAGCTTCGAATGCAAGGGCGACGTGAGCGTCATCACCGTTGCCGGTTGCGCTTTCACCAACTGTGCGCGATAGAGCTGCTGCAGGGTGGCGCGCGCCAGTTGCGCCTGATGCAGCATCTGGTTGGCTTTGATGACGCCGTCGACCTGCTGCCAGGCGGATGCCATCAACGCCGTACGCTCCGTCTGCACAACCTGCGTACCCATGCCTCCGGCGCTGCGATCGCGCGGGTCGAGATTCAAGTCGTTCACCCATCCAGCGGCGGTGCGATCCACGGCCTGGACAGCGGCGTGCCAGCGTCCATAAATCGGTGGCGCGACGATCGGATCTGGCGTGGTGGGATCGAAGCTGGCCGGAGGATTATTGATGAACGCCTGCACGTCCGTCTGGAAGGCCGTCTTCTGCGGATCGTTCCAGTCGGTCGGCTGCGTAAGAAGACTTTGCAGTGCGCCTTGCAATCCCAGTGGCGGCGGCCCGGCACCCCTCACGTCCAGGTACGGATGGGTGACGTCCATCAGGCTCAAGCCGACGTCGGCAGTAAGGACCTGCGGCGTGAGGCGGCGGACCAGCGACTCGAAATC
Organism: Candidatus Korobacteraceae bacterium; assembly: GCA_049798495.1. GTDB lineage: Bacteria > Acidobacteriota > Terriglobia > Terriglobales > Acidobacteriaceae > Bog-257. Next base: position 12,574 of record JBARGS010000196.1, read on the forward strand.
GCCGGCATCGCTGGTGTGAAATCCGAACTGGTAGTAGAAGGGCAGGCGCAACGGCGCAGCGGTAGCCGATGTCCATGCCGGATCTGCCGTCGTGATGGCGGAAACATCCTGGCCGATGCCGGCCTGCCGCCCGATCTCGAATGCCGGGACCAGGAATGCGGTGTA